>NZ_JASONH010000003.1:0-321113 GCF_030217145.1 Winkia sp. UMB3158
GAGCGGGGGTAATTCCGAAACGCTACCCCATCGTTGACAGTCTCGGCCCTTTTCCCCGCGCGAGCGGGGGTAATTCCGAAACGCTACCCCATCGTTGACAGTCTCGGCCCTTTTCCCCGCGCGAGCGGGGGTAATTCCAATGTGAGGGTGGCACAATCCCCGCCCCCGTGCTTTTCCCCGCGCGAGCGGGGGTAATTCCCCCCTTCCGCCGATACGCAGAAGCACGCTATGCTTTTCCCCGCGCGAGCGGGGGTAATTCCGGGGTCGACATTCCCGGCCGCAAGGCGAGGCCCTTTTCCCCGCGCGAGCGGGGGTAATTCCTTCCGTGGCATAGATGGAGTGATGAATGCCTTCTTTTCCCCGCGCGAGCGGGGGTAATTCTATCGCCGACTTGGACGAGGGTACTGCGTTGAGCTTTTCCCCGCGCGAGCGGGGGTAATTCCCGGGTGCAGGCGGGCGAAAAAATAGTTGTGGACTTTTCCCCGCGCGAGCGGGGGTAATTCTGGTAAATGCCTTGGATGCTTAAAAAGTTTATGCTTTTCCCCGCGCGAGCGGGGGTAATTCCGCTGCCTCGCAACGGTTGAGCAGCTGCTCGAGCTTTTCCCCGCGCGAGCGGGGGTAATTCTGTTGCTAATTCCAGGCCCTGTACAGGCAGGAACTTTTCCCCGCGCGAGCGGGGGTAATTCCACATGCTCATGTCACCGGCGCGAGCATACATACTTTTCCCCGCGCGAGCGGGGGTAATTCCGCACATTCACGCACATTCGGCTTTCGGGCTTTTCTTTTCCCCGCGCGAGCGGGGGTAATTCTGTTTATTTCTATGCCGTTTTGCTCATACCAGTCTTTTCCCCGCGCGAGCGGGGGTAATTCCCTCCATGCCACGCTACCCGCAGCTAGGATTTGCTTTTCCCCGCGCGAGCGGGGGTAATTCCAACTACAACAACGGCACCCCGCCTTTGGCCCACTTTTCCCCGCGCGAGCGGGGGTAATTCCCCAGCAAGCGGGAGGGGGGCATTTATGGGCAGCTTTTCCCCGCGCGAGCGGGGGGAATTCCCCAGCCCCTCAACCCCTCCTGGTAATCAAGGACTTTTCCCCGCGCGAGCGGGGGTAATTCCCAAACCCTCATCCTCTCATTCAGCAGAGGCAACTTTTCCCCGCGCGAGCGGGGGTAATTCCTTCCGCCCAAACTTCTCTACCGTGCAAGTAATCTTTTCCCCGCGCGAGCGGGGGTAATTCCGCTTCTTCGCGCCAATCACGCCGCGCCCCTTCCTTTTCCCCGCGCGAGCGGGGGTAATTCCTGAGCTCAGAGCAGTCTCGCCAGCAGGTCCTTCTATTCCCCGTGAGAATGGAACAGGGAGAAATTCGATAAATGTTACTCGACCACTGTCGAGTGGCGTGTCACGTGCAGCTCAGATACGTGTAGGAATAATCGTTTAATATGTCATAGCCGTTTCTGTAGCTGTTGCATTTAGTTGCAGTAGCGGCCATTCTTATCTACACCTAACCCTATTGGTTTCAGGCTATTTAAGGACGCTCCCTGCCGTAAGTAGCATGCCCCGTGATTGATTAACGTAGGGGACGCGTCAGCAATCATTCCCGAGTCTTTTAGGCGTTAGAGCTGCAGTTTTTCCTTCACACTTGCGTACCATTGTTCTCGTGTGCCAACAGTGGTGAATTGCTGGCGTCTAGGTGCTAATTCCTGTCCGGGAACATAGTCCTTTATAGTGGCGAACCGTTCTTTAAAGTTGCTGTTCGTTACGAATAGTGGCAATTTCGCGAAATCTTTTGTGGGCCCTATACCAAGGTAAAATGGAAAGGAAGGTGCGAATGCCTTCCTGCCTAGGTAGGTGCTATATGTGGGATCACGTAGTGCGGCTGCAATATCTTTAGTATGGTCAGCACAAGTAATCTGAACTATAAATTCAGAGTCAGCTAGATACGTCCGTTTCGAAATTGCGGTGCCGCTCTGAGCATCAGGAGTAAAGCTCATGCTCTTATCGCTTGCCCGTAGATTATGTGCGATAATGATGCGCCTGCGGAACATCTCTTCTTTATACGGCGGGTTTATGGTTTGGAATTCGTCGACTACGCGACCGGGCCGATCTTGCCGTACCGAAAAGAAAACCTCATCTAACCAGTCTTCCCAGCTCCCACGCTTATATCCCAGTGCCCCAGCTAAGAGGCCTTTCAAACCGCTAGCTGTGGGAAAGCGGTTAGTATGCGCCACGTTGCCGGTTATTTTCATGCCGGTCCACGATTGTAATGGGCCGGCTAGCCTAAGGTATATGGACTTACTCATCAGAACCGATCCATGCGACTACAGCATCTACAAGCTCCTTCTTCGTGGCCACACGTAGGTATCCAAAGCGTCCGTCAAGGTTGCCGTAGGTGCCGGAAACGATCTGGCAAGGCCCGAAGTTGTCGGGATCGAATCGCCGCGCGGCAGCGTATTGCTCGGCAAGACGCTGAACGCTAGATTCGAGGTAACCACCGCTCTCGGCCGGCTCAACTGGCGTCTCAAAGTCGTATGCGGTGCGGTAGCGCTGCTCTTCTGCAACAACTACCGCAGGCATTGCATATGGGGCTGTTGAATGTTCTTTGCCTCGAGGCTGCCCATAAAGAATTGCGTTTATGAGTTCGCGCAGATTGGACTCGGAGTCAGCCTTGCCAAAGCCTGTCCAGCTCTCTTTCAGCTGCTCGCGATCTATGGTCACGGTTCTGTAGAAAATGCCGTTCGTGTAGTTCGCGACCCCCAGGAAGGTAGCGCCAGTTTGATGGTTGCGTTCCTTTATATCGTCAGTGGTGGAGAAATAGTCGTTGTCAATGTTGGCTTGGTGAGTTGTGAGTGCGGGGGATACACTCAGCGCTGCCTCTGTGCCTTTTTCAGCTTTGTTCGCGAACATGCGGCCGAAGCTAGCAATAGCAAGGCTGCCAGTCTGTCCATCGGCAATGAAATCGTTGTCAGAATTGGCAAGAGCGGCCGTTGCTGCAGTCTGGATCTCTTCTTGGCTCATCCAAGAGGAGCGAGATGCCTCATTCTCCGACGACGAGCTTTTGGTAAGAGAACCGATTATTTTCTTCGCATGTTTCAATACTTGTTTTTGATCGGCATCCTGCTTTATCTTCAAAGCTGTGCGTAGCACTTCGTCTGCTAAATCCCCTGATCGTACGGATGCGTCGAGTGAGGCATTCTCGTAGATGGTACGAATCCCCTTTTTTATAGACTGTGAGGAGTGCATGGCCCGCAAAGCGCCCCCTTGATATATACGCTTAGGAACGCCGGAATCATCGCGGTTGAGGTTGGAATAGCTGACTGGGGTAAGGATGTGCAGAGTAAGATTGCGGTACATATTAGTCCTCGTGATCTGTTTGTTCTAAGGATTTGTTTAATTCTGAGGTTTGTGGAACAAAGGAGTAATAATCGCGCAATATGCGCAATCGTGATTGTTTTGAGGTTTGTGATACTCCCTTTCCCCACCTTAAAAAGGTATGAAGTAAATTTACGTAGTCGATAGCCGGACAAGCGGTTTTGTTGGAGGATGCTATCTGAAAAATACGTCTAATAGTCAGAATAGCCTGCTCAAGTGGTTGGGTGTGGATGTATGTAAGCCGATTCTCGATAACCGTGTCACTACCGCGAATATCTGACCGGGCCATTGCAACCTGGCGTGCCCAGAGCCCGAGCGTATGTTTCCGTAGCTCGGCTTCAGCCTGTGGCACGTTTGCGAATTCAGCAATAATGGCTGCAACACGAAGCAACGCAATGCGTTCATCGTCACGTTCAGGATTCTGAGCGTAAGGAATAATGTATGGGTAGGCGTAGAATTCAGTCTGGCTAATGGCCCCCTTGCGGATGGCTGAAAGCTCACGTCGCCTACCCTCCTCCCTCCAGTTAAGAATCTTGTAAACGAGCTCTTTATATGCCGGCGTCGAACTCACTTCATTCATTTCTTCACGTCTTTCTTTGGAGTGATCAGGTTAGCCGTTTTCCGGAGGTTATAGGACACTCTACTTCTAACGAATCCGATGCGATTGGGATAAATTTGAGCGTAGGCTTCTGTTATTTCGTCAAATGCTGATAAAGAAGCATCCACTGCCCTCTGGTATAGTTCGCGGGGCAATGTTGAGGACTCAGTATCTTGGATACTGCGAATAAAGTCTTGGTATACGTCGCTGATATTGCGCCAAAAAGCATTTACTACGTCGGTTTTTCTTGTGGCCAGTGGATCCAGTGCGTAAATGCGCCCTTCAGAATCTGTGTCTTCCTTACCTGCCCGCCGGAAAGGAGCACTTACCGCGCGAAGTAAGCCCTGAATCATAAGGGCACAGTCGCAAACCGCAGCTTGCAGTTCTTGGTTCAGGTCCAGTACCCATTTGGAGGGATCTGGGAAATATACAACTGACGCTAAAATTCCTGGAGACTGTGCCGTTTTACCTATTTGGTGCCTGATGAAGGATAGGCTCCTGTGTGCGCGAGGGACCGGTGCTAAACAGTCTCGACCAGCAAACTTGGGTATGTTTTGACGAGCGGCCCACTCTACGGCAAGTTTTGTGGGGTCTTCACCTATGTCCATTCTTGCGGCGTGTGCCTTACCATCGTTGCCGGTTATGTACAAATAAAGGGGGTCGGTTAAATTTCTGGTATCCCACCAGGCTTTTGCGGCGGCCTTTCGCTCGGAAGGAGAACCGCTATGTGTTCCCATTTCGAGTGCGTACCATTGTTCGGGTATGCCTCCTATACGAACTTGTAGGAGCCTACCGTTTTCCCAGCGACAAGCGGGCGCGTTAGAGCTCCAAGATGCGCACCAGAGCGGATGATGCCCATCAGTGGACTTTGATTCCCGGCCTTCCCTATCTGCCCATGCAGGTAGGCCAGACCCCTGTACCCACTTCCAAGGAATCAGTCCTAAGAGGGTTTCCAAGAGGTTGCGGCCTCGCCAAAATATTTCTGTGGCGCTATTTTCTTTGCCTAAAAATCGTATCCCTGGGGCTCCCATCTGCATTTTTCGGTTAGCGTACTTTCCGTTCCCTGCCATGGAGTAAAAACTGTGCACCACTAAGGATCTAGCCGCGGAAGCTGAGTGTAGGAATTCCTGCTCGGGCAATGAAAGGTCCCAAAAAGAATCGCCTTGCTCAGAAGGCACCGTTGGAAGTAATTTTCGGACTGTGTCCTCTTTGGGGCGAAACTTAGTTGTTAAGTCAGGATGTTTGGCAGCCGGCTGTTGCATAAACGGCTTATCAGGACTGTCTAAATACGATACTTCAAGCAGCCTGTCTAGAGTTTTATTCACGGCCGCTGCTGGTAAACCGTTTTCCAGTAGTTCGTCTGAGTCTATATATTTTTCTTCTACATCTACAATGGAAGAATCAATATTCCTTAGAACCAGTGGCAAAAGATATGCCAAGAAACGGAGCTGAGCGCCGTATTCGTAGCCGGGCACGTTGGGGTCTAGATTAGTAGTATGCGCAGCTAGTAAGGCCTCTTCTACCGTTGCCGGTCCAGTGGCTAGGCCTATCCATTTAGGGCCACGCAAAGCGTTGTACTTCACTAGCGCTCCTTTCTGTTTCTAGAAGGCTAGCACGTGGTACCCCCACCTATGGCAAGCTTATAAAAGATTATAAATAAGTCTTCGCTCAGGCCGTTTTTAGGCTAGTGTGAAAGACAGTTAATCTTACTAGTCTGATGCGGTGAAATATTACTAGTTCGTCAGTAGAAAAGAGGATGAATTGGGTACAACGGCTTTCCTAACGCGCTTTCCAGTGCACGCCGCGCTCGGAAGAGGTGCCGCCCATAAACCAAGTAAGGGTTGGGATGTGAACGATCCTAGCTTCCGGCACAGGGCAGTCATGGCACTGTTTGGGCAGACCAATAATGCTAACCCTCGCGAACATGGCAAGATTCTCTTTCGCTTTGAATTTCTGCCAGGTCAGGCCCCCTATTTTTTGGTCCAGTCCTTGGCGCGGCCTCAGGAAGGTGATCTTGTAGGGCAAATAGAAATCAAAGAAGTTGATCTGACGCCTCCGCCCTCGGGAAGTGTAGTCCGTTTCCGGCTTGCGGTAAACGCAATTCAACGCAAAGGCGCCAAAGGCGTAAACCCGATACCTGCCGATTTTGAAGAAGCGCCAGAGGGCGTGCCCCACCTCAGCGAGTGGCTTGCAGGTAAGCTGCGGGGCGCTCTAAGCGAAATTGAAATTGTCTCCCACCAGCGCCAGCTCTTGGGTGCAAACCGCAATGGGAAAAACAAGAACGGCGTGTTAGTTCAGGTAGACACCATAGACGGAGTGGCTAAGGTGGGCGATTCGGATGCTTTAGAAAACCTTATTATCAACGGCGTGGGCAGGGCTAAAGCCTACGGCTGTGGCCTGCTATCTGTACAAGCAGTGCGGTAGCAGTGGACATCCACCAGCGGATTTGGGCGAAAGAGATAGGGCTAGACCGCCCGTACCCGCTTCTTGCTCACTTGCTGGATACGGCGGCAATTGCCAAGCAACTTTACATGGGCTGGCTGCGGCCAGGGCTGCGCGAGCAAATTGCCGAAGACTTAGCTGACGGCGACCAAACAGAGACGGTAAAGATAATTGCCTACATCGCCGGTACACATGATATTGGCAAGGCAAACCCTTACTTTCAGGCCCAACCGCGCAACAGCAATGAGGCTTTTGAGCGTATCCGAGCGGCCATCTTACAAGAAGAGCAGTGCACTTTCTTAGATGAGGACGAAATTCCGGTACCACCAAGTGCTAAACCCTATCTGACCAGGCATGAGCGTGTGGGTGCGATCGCGTTAAGCCCGAAACCGCTCGAGGCCGGTACAAACTTGCGCCGCGCCTGGTGGGGGATACCCGCGCTTGGCCACCACGGGCGCTTTACAGAACCTGCCGAAGAAGAACGGCAGGAACAAGAACTTGAACGAATCCTGGTCACACGTAACTGGGAACCCATTCAACGAGACCTCCTAGAGGCTATGAAAACCGCGTGCGGCATTAGTGAATTACCCAGACTGGCCTCTGGAGTTACTACTGTGCTCTTGGCGGGGCTAGTAATACTAGCCGATCGGATAGCTTCGGGAACCGACTGGGTGCAGGCGCGCGCTAACCTCGCCGCTGATGGGCAAATTAGCCTTGAAAAGCCAAAACATTGGATAGACAAGGCAGCTACCTCCGCGTTAGAGCGAATAAAAAACACCCTTGGGATTTATAAGGGATGGGAAAACCAGCAGGCTGCAATCGCCGAGATACTTGGCGGGAACCAGCCTAGGCCATTGCAAGAAGAAGCTATGCGAGTAGGGGGAGGCATCTGGAACGTTATGGCCCCTACCGGGGGAGGGAAAACTGAAGCGGCCATATTACGTCATTCCACCCGGGATGAACGCCTGATCTTTTTGTTGCCCACGCAAGCGACTTCAAACGCTTTGATGCGTAGAATCCACAAAATCTATGAGCACACGCCTAACGTGGCCGCCCTGGCACACGGATTAGCATCAGTCGAAGATCTCTACGCGCAACCGGTTACCGTTGCCTCCGATAAAAAAGAGGGCGGCTTATACTACACAGATTTCGTGAAAAGCGGCAGTTCCCGCCTGCTGGCTCCCATATGCGTAGGCACAGTGGATCAAGGGTTATTAGCTACTTTGCCGGCAAAATGGACCCATCTGCGTTTACTTGCTTTAGCTAACGCGCACGTAGTCATTGACGAGGCGCACACGCTGGACCCTTACCAAACGAAACTCGTAGAGAATCTACTAGAATGGTTGCGGGCAACAAATACCCGCGTGACACTACTGACCGCAACACTTCCTAGCCAACAGCGCACTGATTTTTTGAACGCCTACTGTGGGAAACCTCCAACCGGTAAAACCCATTTTCCTGCCTCAGAAAATCTCCAGGTTGGCGAGTGCGAAGGAAAACTCTCCATCCCAACAGTGCGTGAATACAAAATAGCTTTCACCACCGAAAATATCGCCTACGATGCGTTGGTCTCAAACCACGTAACCTGGGTGAAAAAGATGCGCGCTAAATACCCTAAAGCACGCATTGGGATCATCTGTAACACCGTAGAGCGGGCGCAAAAAGTAGCCAAAGAAATAGGTGAACACACAATCATCTTGCACTCGCGTATGACCGCAGAACACCGCAGACAAAACGCTGAGCTACTAGAAAAAACTATCGGGCCAGACAAAAAAGGTGAAGGCCTAACAGTGGTGGGTACCCAAGCAATTGAGGCATCACTCGATATTGACTTAGATGTAATGAGGACGGAATTGTGTCCGGCGCCCTCGTTAATTCAACGTGCTGGCCGTGTTTGGCGGCGTGAAGATATAAATCGATCCCTCAGGATTCCAGGCGCTGTGCATCTACCCATGACTGTTGTGAAGATCGACAACGATGCTGGTTTCCAGGTGCGCCCTTATTTTGATGCCGAACTGAGCCGTACTTGGAAATGGCTCAACGGCCATCACATGATGAAAATGCCCGATGACTGCCAGGACTTTATTGATTATTCTAAAGTAACTTTAGATACTATCGTTGAAGATTTTGAGGGAGCGACGGAACAGCTCGCAGATGAAGTGCTCAAAGCGCAAGAAGGCCTGGCTGTCGCCAACAAACTCGGTGACCTTACGAAAAAAGGGGTGACGTTGGGGACACTGATAGCAATGACGGCCCCGAAAGAATCCAGCGAGAACGAGGCGTCCACCAGATTCATAAAAAGAAATACTATTCAATGCATATTGGGCGATCCGACTGGGGTTATACCCGGCGGATGGGGAGGTAGCGCAGAGAGACTTTTAGCCGCACGCGGTAGTGACCAGGAGCTGATCAAGGCTGCAATGCGTGGTTCAATTCCTATACCAGAAGGCAGCAAATATGCGGCTATTCTGGCAGAGAAAGTAGCTTTAACACAATCAAAATCGCTCTTAGCAAGATACTACTTCATTCCTAACGCGCTCCAATTCTATGACCCAAACGTGGGTTTAACTGTTGGTGATAACTAGTGCCCTACTCCCAAGATGCGTTGACATTTTCAACTATTCCCACTAACCATCAGGTGAGATTGGAAGACAGGGTTAGTTACCTCTATTTGGAATACTGCCTAATTCGTCAAGATCGCACTGGAGTTATCGCAATAAGGGAGGGCGAAGGCCGCGACCGGAATGGGCCTAAAACTGCCAAGTTACAAGTTCCTGTTGCTGGTATGGCAGTGCTTTTGCTCGGTCCGGGAACGAGCTTGAGCCACGCCGCTGCTGTTTCGTGCGCAAGATCAGGCGTAGTAATAATGTTCTGTGGCGGGGGAGGAATAAGTTGTTACACTCACGCCAGCCCCCTAACCTCATCGGCGAAATGGGCTATAGCGCAAGCCCGTCTGGTTGCCAGCGAGGAACATCAGATTCAGGCTGCCCTATACCTGTATAAGCTGCAATTAGGCATCGAAAATATGCCCGGTGGAACCATTAATGCGATGCGGGGACTTGAAGGGCGCACTATACGTAACGTGTACAAAGCACAAGCCAAGAAGTACGGAATAAAGGGATTTAGGCGCGATTCTAACGGAGACGATGTGGTGAATGTCAGTTTGAATCTTGCGAATTCGATACTCTACGGCTGCGCTGGGGCGGCCTGTTCCGCGATAGGCGTAAATCCTGCACTCGGAATAATACATAGAGGTAATGTGCGATCATTACTTTTTGATTTAGCTGATCTGTATAAACCAACTATGACCATACCGCTGGCTTTTTCTGCGACAACTGCTGAAGACCCACTCATATTCGTTCGAAGGAAAATTAGGGCAGCCATATTCGAAAAACATGTAGTGGTTAGGATGTTGGATGCTCTGATGCAGGTTCTATCACCGCATCTTCCCCGTCGTGACGACGACCGTTTGATCGGATCGGTCGGGGAAGAGGTATCTGGGCATATTCAGTATGGCAAGGACTCGTAATGTTTGCGGTTGTCACGGCTACTGCGATACCGGATCATCTACACGGATACCTAAGTAGATTCCTGTCTGAAGTTTCTCAAGGGGTATACGTAGGTAACGCTTCACCTGTTGTAGTTGAAAATCTTTGGGAACGCTGCAATGAAGCTGCAAGCGGGGGCGTTTTGACACTAATTGTTTCTAACAATGAAAACGAACAAGGGTTTGAAGTTCGCACATGTGGCGATGCTAGCAGGCAGATAGTAGACATCGATGGTATTCAATTAGTGGCGCACTAGCACCGGGCGTGTGTGAGCTTGCCTCGGTTGGGCGGCCCGGGAACTGTTCTAGTTCAGACGAGCTGTAGCCACGCGAGAGTGAGCAACTGCCCTGTAAAATTGCTGGTGGACTTTTCCCTGCGCGAGCGGGGGTAATTCCCATCTTTATCGAAAGTGTGGCTAGCCCCCCGCCTTTTCCCGCGCTGGCGGAAGGCAATTGCAAAGGTATACCGGCCCCTACCGCGCCACTCTGCCCTAGGAAAATACTAGATTTCGCCTTGGACTTTGGCCCAGGTGAGGAATTCGGTGGCACTGTAGATTGGTTTGCCTAACGTGCGTGCCTTGCGGGCTTTCACTGACATGCTGGATGTGTCTGCAGCGATCAGCAGGTCGCAGCGGGTTTTGGTTACTGACGATTTTACTTCCAGCCCGACTGATACAGCGAGGAGTTCCATGTCTGAACGCTCGTAGGTTTTGTTGCCGTCGTAGGCGGTGCCCGTGAAACAAACCCGGGTTCCCTGCTTTAGCAGGTCCGCCAACGGCATTTGTAATCCGGCGTAACGGTAGTGCACATGCTGGTCGTATTCGATATTGAAACGGTCGACTATTTGGCAAGATTCGGCGGTCAGATCCATGTTCTGGAGCCGCTCCTGCAACATTTTTGCCACCACTTCCACGTAACCGAAAGGCACGATCTTGCCGGCCCCGCGCGGCAGCGCCCAACCCGAAACGCTGGTGGTGGCTGGCTGGTAGGCGTACAAGTCGCCCTCTACGGTAGCCGACGCAGCCAACGACGCCACTTCGAAGGCGGTGTCCGCATGCGCGTTCCCCTTAACCTGCGCGAGGGCAAAATGCTTTAGCGGAGCCACAATCCCCGTCCGCTTCAACTCGTCATCGAACACCTTCAGCGCGTGGCGGGCGTTGGCCGTGACCACGCCCGTGCCCTCAATTATCGGCTCAATCGCGGGCCAAAGCTGTGCCAGGGTGGGCGCCAACTGTAAATCTGCGGCACTCACACCATAGCGTTCAGCCGCGTCGCCCACATCCCGCGTGGGGTTCACAAGTGACGTGAACGCCCACCCGTCCTCACGCAAAATAGCAACCTCGAGCGGGCGCTGGAACCCGTCCTTGCGGCCACAAAACAGCGCCCCCAAAAACGTGCGCTCCTGGGTGCGCTTTCCAAGGCGATCCGCTAAGAACTCGCGCACCCGCTGGTCCACTTTCACGTCCCGAGGGCGAATATGCCGGCGCAAAACGATTCCCTTCAGGGACTTGCACCTAGACAGGGCCACGTAGAGCTGACCGGGAGCAAAAATCCCCCCGGACAGATCAATTAGGGCGTGCTCTAGGGTTTGCCCTTGCGACTTGTGGATGGTGACGGCCCAGGCAAGCTTGAACGGCAGCTGCGTGAATGTGCCCACCACCTGGTTAGTGAGCGAACCTGCCGAAAGCGCCGGACGCGTCACCTCCCACGTGTGCACACCGACGGACACAACATTCCCACTGCGCAGCCGCACCTGCACCTCAATATCCCCTTCGGGGAAGGCCACGGATTCGACCACCCCCAGTGAGCCGTTAACCCACCTGCCAGCCGCATCATTATTGAGCAGCATCACCTGGGCGCCAACCTTGAACTCCAGCTTGTCCTCGGTGGGAGCTTCGAAGCGTTTCGTGTCGCCGCTACGGGCAGCAAAATGGGTGTGCAACTGCCCGTCGAGGGCGTCCAGGCGGCGGCGGTTGCGCGCCCTCACTACCCTGTTGGTGGTTGCGATGGTAAGCCAAAATTCGCCTTTGGGTGGTTCAAAATCAGGGTCGACGCGTGCGTTCAAAGCGGACATAACCTGCTCGTTGACGTCCCCTGAACGCAGTTCGCCCAGCAGGGAGGCAAGGTTTGAATCCCCTGCTTGGCGGAACTGGTGGGTGAGCTGTACTGTGGGGAAGCGCTCCGGGAAATAGTGAGCTGCCGAGAAAAAGTAGGGGCTGGAGTAGGCCTCAGAAAAATATGCTTCTTCGGCGGTAGTAACTACCGGCGGCAGTTGATACAGGTCGCCTACGAGCACCACCTGCACCCCGCCCAGTGGTGAACCGGGGTTGGGCCCGTATCGTTCTAACGAGTAACACACCATGTCGAACAGATCGGCCCGCACCATGGAAGCTTCGTCGATAATCAGAGTGTCGAGCTGCGAAATCAGCCCCGCGAACCTGCCTGGCGCCGCCTGCCCCATGCGCACCTCGTCGACCGTAGTAGAGGGGGCGAACGAAAAAAGCCTGTGCAGGGTGTAACCGTTCACGTTCAGCGCTGCCACCCCCGTAGGTGCGGCTACCACCACGTTCTTTGTGGTCTGTTGGACGAAATGCCGTATTAGAGTGGATTTGCCTGTTCCAGCATTGCCAGTGATGAACAGTGACCGGCCTTGACGCAACAGGTCGAGCGCGCGGACAAAATCGTCAGTCATCTGGATAGGCATACCCACATTGTGCCACCTGCCCCTGACAGCTGATGGCGGTGGCGTGGTGGCCGCGGTGTTAGTTTCTTTAGTGCGAGGGCGGCTGGGCTCGCCCCCCTAAACTTGGGCTTGGCCCCTTGAACTTAGGAATAATTGTTCCCGCGTCGGATGGGAAACATTTTCCACTAATTCCCCATCGCGTAGCACAACGGCCCGCTGCGCCTGAGCTGCCACATCCAGATCGTGGGTCACCATGACAACCGCGGTGCCTTGGCGCCCAAGCTTAGAAAGTTCATCTATTACTAGGGCACTGGATTTAGAATCCAAAGCCCCTGTTGGTTCGTCGGCAAAAATTACGTGAGGCTTCACTGCTAGAGCTCTAATTATTGCTACCCGTTGGCGTTGTCCCCCTGAGAGCTGGGCAGGGTAGTAGTTCTTTCGCTTGGACAAGCCAAACTTCTCGAACAAGTTATCTAGTTCTGATTTTGCTAATTTCTTAGAAACGAAACGCAAGCCCAGCTTGACATTTTCCGCTGCTGTCATGGAGTCCACCGGGTTATATTGAAACTCACGATTTAGAGATTAGGATGGCTAAGACGAAGTAAATGACGTTCTTAGTTCGGTTGAGCATGTCGAAGGCGCTCCCGACGGATGCTGTTGCTACTTCGAGGGGCGTGAACACCAATATGGACAGCGCGGCAAGACGGACCTGGTTTCCGCCATCTGCCTGGGCTGGCCGTGCTCTTGGCAAAGTCTGTAAATCCGCACTGTCAAACTAACTAGCGCCCCCGGAGCTTTCTCCGCGAAATCTGCAGTATAGTACCGATACTCGCCCATATATGGGGCCCTTCTCTTGAAACGTTATGTCCTTTCTGAGACAGTAAGTGTGGATCATTCTTGTCCGCATGAAATTGTGGGCGTGCGAATGTGCGCCATTTCCCCGAACCCTAAAGAAGGTGTTTTATCGCCGATTCCAGCTATAACTGAACACATTGCAGGCCGCGAAAGATTAGCGATCTTTAGCCCCTGCACGCACCCCGAAGGGAAACATGAACATCCTCGAATGCGACCATGTTTATAAGATCTTTGGAAGGGACAAAAAGCAAGTAGTTCAAAAGCTCAAAGACGGCGTCGATCCTAAATCGATAAAAGGCGCCACGGTAGCTGTGAACGATGTTTCTTTCGACGTAAAAGAGGGCGAAATATTTGTTGTCATGGGCCTGTCAGGCTCGGGCAAATCGACTTTACTGCGAACACTAAATGCCCTCGGCCCCGCAACAGCGGGCACTGTGAAAATTAAAGGCACTGACATTACCAAGCTGAAGCCAGCTGAGCTGCGCAAGGTGCGCCAGCAATCCATGTCGATGGTTTTTCAGCATTTCGCATTACTTCCCCATAGAACAGTCTTAGAAAATGCTGCCTACCCGCTCGAAATTGCGGGTGTCAGCAAAGAAGAGCGCGAGGCGAAAGCCCGCCACGAACTGCAAGTAGCCGGCCTCGAAGGGCGCGAGGATTCCTACCCCTCGCAGCTTTCTGGCGGCATGCAACAGCGTGTGGGTTTGGCTCGCGCGTTGTGCGCCGAGGGCGACATTTTGTTAATGGACGAAGCGTTCTCCGCCCTCGACCCCCTTATTCGCCGCGATATGCAGGAGCTGCTGCTAGAAATTCAGGCGCGCTCCAAGCGGACCATTATTTTTATTACTCACGATTTGAACGAAGCCATGCTGCTTGGCAATCGCATTGCGGTTATGCGCAACGGCCAGATTGTTCAGGTTGGTACAGCCGAAGAGATTCTTACGAATCCGGCCAACGACTACGTGGCCAAATTTGTGCAGGATGTTGATCGTTCGCGCGTTATTACGGCCTCTTCGATTATGCGCCGCCCCGTGATGCGCATATATCTAAACGATGGCCCCAGGGTGGTTTTGCGCAAGCTCGAGGAAACCGATTTGCAAGGCGGCTGGGTTACAGCCTCTGGCGACAGGCGCCTGCACGGGTATGTCGAGGGCGACGAAATCGCTGACGCCCTCAGCAAGAATCCTAACCTGGACACGATCCGGGACCTGGTGCACTATTCGCACCCGGGTATTTCGGCGGACACTCCGCTTTCGGAAATCATTTTGCCGTCCGCTTCCAAGCCGATCCCCGTGCCCGTTGTTTCTAAGGACGGCCGCTTAGAGGGGATAATCGGCCGTGTGGCCCTACTGCGCGCCCTTGGCGAGGGCAGCGGAAACGAGGTCACTCCTGTTTCTACCGGCTCTATTCCAAAGGTGGATCAGTCTAGTTCGCCCACGCAAGAAGGGTCGGGTGCCAGTGCCAGCAGCAGTGCCAGTGAGGGCCCCAAAAACGCCACCGTTGACGGTGGTCGAAGCAGCGCGCGCGAGGGCGTAGCGCCAGCCTCCGACACCGCTTCCGCCGCTCCCGAAAACAAGGCGGGGCGTGGTTCTGGCCCGGCTGCGGGTTCTACTGTTCAGGAAGGTGATGCCGAATGATGCCTATGGTTCTTGATTCCTTCCGCATCCCGTTGGGCGGCTGGGTATCGGGCGCGGTCGATTGGATGATCGCTTCCTGGTCTGGCTTCTTCAACGTGATCTCAACTATCTTCCAGGGTATTAACGATGTGTTGCAGGCGATCTTGCTGACGCCCCCATTTTGGGTGTGGATCTTGGTGTTCACCCTGCTTGGGTGGTGGGCGAAGGGCTGGAAGCTTGCCCTCGGCTCGTTCCTAGGGTTCATGCTGATCTACGGCATGGATCAGTGGGACAATGCTATGCAATCGTTGGCGCTGGTCATACTGGCTTCAGCCATAGCTATCCTTATAGGTATTCCGCTGGGTATTTGGGCGGCCAGATCTAAACGCGTTTCGGCGGTGCTGCGCCCAATCTTAGATTTCTTGCAGACCATGCCAGCGTTCGTCTACCTGATCCCGTTCGTCGTGCTGTTCTCGGTGGGCGTTGTGCCCGCCATTGTGGCTACGATCCTGTTCGCTATTGCCCCGGCGGTGCGCTTTACCGAACTGGGCATCAAACAGGTTGACAAAGAGGTAGTCGAAGCGGCCTACGCTTTTGGCGCCACCCCGCGTCGCGTCCTTTTCCAAGTGCAACTGCCCCTGGCGCGCCAAACCATTATGGGTGGCGTAAACCAGGTGATCATGCTGTCCTTGTCGATGGTTGTAATCGCCGGCATGGTTGGTGCTGGTGGCCTGGGTGCAGATGTAGTGACTGCGCTGAACCGCGTGAACATGTCTCTCGGCGCCGAAGCTGGCCTGTCCGTGGTGATCTTGGCGATGTTCTTAGACCGTGTTACCGGCTCGCGGGCTGGCCGTAAGGCTGCGGCAGGCGACGGTGTTGGTGGCAAGTCTGTTCTGGATCGCATCGTAAAGCCGGCTGCGCTGTTGGCGGCCCTGGCGTTGGCTTTGGGCTGGACTGCCGTGGGCGCTTTCGGTAGCAGCGCGGGTTCCGATAAGACGATCCGCATTGGTGTGGCTTCCGGTTGGGACGAGGGCGTAGTCATTTCGAACGCTATGAAGGTCGCCCTCGAAGAGCAGGGCTACAATGTGAAGCTGCAAGACGCCGAGGTGGGGGTCATCTTTACTGGCCTCGCCGAGGGCGACTTCGACCTGCTGATGGACGGCTGGCTGCCCACCACCCACAAGGACTACGCCGAAAAGTACGGCGACCAGATTCAAGATTTTGGCGCTTGGTACGACAATGCGAAGCTGACCATTGCAGTGAACAAGGACGCGCCCATCGATTCGCTGGATGAGCTAGCCGCCAACGCGGACAAGTTCAACAACGAAATTATTGGCATCGACGCAGGTGCGGGCCTTACGCGCGTAACTAAGAACCAGGTTATCCCGCAGTACGGGCTCGAGGATATGAACTTCAAGATCTCGTCGACGGCGACCATGCTGGGAGCCCTCAAGGGGGCCATGCAATCCGGCGACGACATAGTGGTGACCCTCTGGTCCCCGCACTGGGCCTACGACGCGTTCGACATCAAGGATCTGAAGGATCCGAAGGGCGCGCTAGGCGGAGCCGAAAAGGCCCACTCCTTCGGCCGCGGCGACTTCTCGAAGGACTACCCCGAAGTTGCCGACATGCTAAAGCACCTGAAGGTCTCAGACGAAGAGCTGTATTCGCTTGAAAACTACGTGCTGAACAAGAAGGAAGGGAAGAACCTAGTCCAGGACACTCGCGACTGGATGGAAAAGAACCCCGACTTCGCCAAGCGGCTGAAGGTCAAAGAACCAGCCAAATAGGCGGATAGCCGCACAAACGCGGATTGTCTCCGCCTTAGCCCCTACCCGCAGGGTTTCCCCCGGGTAGGGGCTTTTCGCTTAACGCCGAGGGCGGCTGGTTGCTGGGTTGTTACTGCGGCTGGACTATTGCGACCGAACCTTGGTCTAGAGCACCACCGTGCGCGTGTTCGCCCTTGGCTTGCGACAAAACACCATGTCTCGCGAAAGTTGATCAAGGCTCGCGGCAGATTTCCCGTGGGTTACGCGCCGCGGCCCCAAAGGCTGGGCGTGAGCGCGTGCATAAAAAAGAGGCCGCAACTGAAGTTGCGACCTCTGGGCTGTGGCTCCGACCGGCGTCGATCCGGTGACCTTTCGATTTTCAGTCGAACGCTCTACCAACTGAGCTACAGAGCCTTTCTTAGACAAAAACCCGGGAAACCCGGGTCTGTCAGCGACCCTGACGGGACTTGAACCCGCGACCTCCGCCGTGACAGGGCGGCGCGCTAACCAACTGCGCTACAGGGCCATGGTAGGCAATGCCTAATATATTCAGTTGTGTCGCCCTTGGCGACCGTACCCCCAACGGGATTTGAACCCGTGTCGCCGCCGTGAAAGGGCGGTGTCCTAGGCCGCTAGACGATGGGGGCCTATTTATTTGGCTCCCGAGCGTTTCGGCTTTCGCCGTCTCCCTCGGACTCGATAAAGCTTACTGGAAAACCTTTGCGAACACAAAATTGTTTTGGCGTGAGCCTGGTCACCGTCCAGTTTTAATTTAAACGGCGGCCAAGATTACACGTCTTTAATTGGGATTCATCAGGCCTAATTGTGTCCACTCGACTAGCCTGGAATACATGATCTGCTCTGTGGTCGCCCGCGCTTTTGCGGGCGCTAACTCCGTGTTTCACCAGGCGCAATGGGTGTTGCTGCCAGCAGCTGATTCGCCCTCGCCATCGCCTAGTCCGTCTGAATCGGGCTCGCTACCGTCCACCGAGGACATATCTAAAACGGTCGACAAGGCCACCCAGGGCACGGTCGACATTTTGAATCTTTTAATGTGGGCGGCCATTGGGGCGGGCATCGGGATTGCGCTGATATTCCTTTTGCACTTGATTATTGGTGTGGTGGCTCATAGGCAGCGTTTTGTGCGGCTGGTAAAGAACCGGATTATCGTTCCCGCCTATTTCACCTGTGCGGTGTTCGGCGCCCACCTTGGGCTGTCCTATGCCTTCGACCCGTCGGATTCAGCCGCCTCGTGGGTGCCCGCCGCAAAGCACGCCGTACTTCTGTTGGGCTATGCGGGCATCGGCTGGTTGGCGTTCGCGGCAGCCGGGGTGATCGAGGACGTAACTGCCAGGCAAAAGGAGCGGCACGATCGCAAGGCCCGCCGCATCGAGACACAAGCCCAGGTGCTCCGGCGCGTATTACAGGCAGTAATAATCGTGCTGACCATTATCGGAATGGCACTCACCTATCCTGCTGCGAGGGCGGCGATGGCTTCAGTCCTTGCCTCCGCCGGCATTGCTTCGTTGATTGCCGGTCTTGCTGCTCAGTCCACTTTGGCGAATATGTTCGCCGGGTTGCAGGTGGCGTTTGCGGATGCGATTCGCGTGGGCGATGTGGTCATGATTAAGGGGCTGGATGGCGCTGAATTGCAGGGAACTATTGAGGAGATAACTCTTACCTATGTGGTAGTTCTGCTGTGGGATGACCGCCGCATGATCGTGCCTTCCACCTCGTTCACCCAGCAGCCGTTCCAGAACCTGACTCGCCAAACCCCACAACTGCTCGGTGCTGTGGAGCTGTCTCTGGACTGGTCTGCCCCCGTTTCGCAGATTCGCGCCGAGGCCGACCGCCTACTTTCGTCTTCAGACCTGTGGGACGGCCGCTCTGCCTCCGTGCAAGTGTCTGCTTCGAATGAACGGTACATGACCGTGCGCATTGTGGTCAGCGCTGAAAACTCTGGAAAGCTCTGGGATTTGCGCTGCTACCTGCGCGAACGCCTCTACGCCTGGCTGGTGTCCAATGCCCCCTACGCGCTGCCGCGGCACCGGTGGGTGCAACAGGTGGTCCAGCAGATCAACCAGGACGTTTCTGAAGAACGCGTCGCCCACCTGGCGCAGGAGCTAGCCCAAATTTCCCGCACGGATGCGGATACGGCCTCGGACATGCAAATAGACAAACTGGATACGGCCGAAGCGATCAAGCAGGTGCTGGCGCGGGGAGAGGGGCGCGCTAAGCAACCCGGGCAGAAGAACCAAAAGAACCAGAAGGGGCAGAGAGGCCAAAAGAAGAACCAGCGAAATGACAAGGCTGCCTCGTCGATTCACGAAGCCCGCTTGCAGGCGGCGAAAAAGAAGGCCCGGCGCCAGATCAAGCGGCGGTCGTTGCGCTCGCGCGGGATCGCCATGCCTCGCACCGGTCAGGAAACTTCGATCCTGCCCACCCAGCCGCTTGCACCCAAGGATGCCGCCGCCGTTGCGGTAGCTGTAGCGAAGCAGGCTAGCGAGCACCCCGGGAGCAAACGTCGCGGCAAGAAGCGGAATGCGCCCTCGGCGGAAACCACCCCAGATGTGGCGCAAACTCAGGTGCTCGCTACCGTCTTGGAGCAGCAAGAACGCGATGCCCAAACCGTCGCGCCGGAAATGGAAACCACCATGTCGGATCGCATGTTCTCGGGCAGTCCCGAGGCTGAAGAGCGCGGCCAACAGCTGTTCTCTGGGCCCCACAATGAAGAGGTAGAGGGCACTGCCCAGCAAGAGGACTCACCTGCGCAACAGAAGGGTGAGGCCGGTACCGTTAAAGCAGAGGCTGCCCCGCCCGCGAATAAAACAATCGACGTGACGGATGCGGGCACTTCAGAAACGAAGCTAATGCCAAAAATTCAGGAGGACGAATAATGGCCGAGGACTTTTCGAAGCTGACCGAAGCTGACTGGCGCACCCGGCTGACTCCCATGGAATACCACGTGCTGCGCGAGGCCGGCACGGAACGTCCGGGCACTGGGGAGCTGCTAAGCGAGGATCGGGAAGGAGTCTACACCTGCCGCGCCTGTGGGGCGGAACTGTTCCGCTCGGATACCAAGTTTGAATCGGGCTGCGGCTGGCCTTCCTTCTACGACCCGCAGAAGGCGGCGGTGAACATCTCTACGGATACCTCCCATGGCATGGTTCGCCAGGAAGTGCGCTGCGCCCAGTGCAATTCGCACCTTGGGCACGTGTTCCCGGATGCTCCGCAGACCCCTACTGGGGAGCGCTACTGCATGAATTCGGTGGCCCTTTCCTTCGCTCCTAAAGGCTAGTAAATGCCTGCAACCGTGCGTGTCATCAGCGCCAATATTGCTCACGACGCCGATGTGGCGCATGATCTTGCCCAGGCAAAGCCCGACATCTTGTGTATGCAGGAGGTCGACGTGCGGCAGTGGCGCTCTGGTTTTCGCGACCAGGGCGCCCTCATCTGTGAGGAAGCGGGGCTGAAGCATTGGCGCTTCCTGCCGTTTTTCCGCGGGCAGGCATTGTTCTTGCGGCTGCCGGTGCGGCGAGCCTTGGCGGGGCGGCGGCCTAGGCTAGGCGGCTTTGGCGTGGTGGTGGCTTCGCGGTACCCGGTTGCCGTGTGGCGCACCTTGAAACTGGGGGCGGCTCCCATTCGTCGCATCGGCCGCGCTAAGGGCGCAGGCCTCTTTGGCAGTTCCACCTCGGTTGACTTTGGGCAGAATCGGGCACTGCTGGCGGCGGACGTCCTGACGCCGGGTGGGCCGTTGCGCGTGGGAAGCACCCACCTAGAAATTCATGGCGTCACGGCCCGCTCGCAACTGGCGCACGCATGGAAACAAATGGTGGGGGGCACTTACTGTTCTCCTGTCGAGGGCGAAGTCCCACCCCCGCACGTATCTTCCACGCTGCTAGTGGGGGATATGAATCTGGGGACTGCTCCGGTGTTAGAAGCCACCGGGGTTAGCGAACAGATGCACGTGGGCATGCCTACGTTCCCGGCGGTGGCACCCAAATCGATTATCGACCATGCGGTAGCGGCCGGGAAGATCCGTTTTGAGGACTCGTATGTGATCGAGCAGAAGGGCTCCGACCATAGGGCTTTAGTCATGGAAGTGGTTGTGGGCGACTGGAAGTCGGATGCATCATTGCGTAAAAGTGGCAAACTTTGACAAACGAGTCGTTGTATGTGAAAAATTCCTAATAATTTTTCGCTCCAAACTAACATTTAGCTAACAGTGTCCTGCAGGGCTGGCATACAGGGCTAAATAGTGAAACTATAGGGGCAAGGCGTAAATGCGCACCCCTATAGTAAGGAAAGAAAAATGGGCGAGATCATCGGTACCATTATTTTTGGCGCGATCATTGGCGCACTGGCCCGTCTGTTCATGAAGGGCAGCCAGCCGCTAAGCATTCTATGGACCATCATTCTGGGCGTCGTCGGCGTTGTCGTTGGCAACCTGATCCTAGGCATCTTCAAATACCCGACTGACACCCCCGGCATTGACTGGTGGCGTTGGGTCGTCTGCACTATCTGTGCAGTAGTTGCTATTTCTATTTACTTGGCAGCCACTGGCCGCAAGAGCAAATAGTTTCAAATAGTATTTGAACTGAAGAATCCCGCACTTTAGGTGCGGGATTTTTTTGTATCCATTTTCTTTTTTGCAACCTATTGTGACCGGTTGATACACACTTAAATACGCGGGTGATTCGCATCTGTAGGAGCCGCCTTAGTAAAAGGTAGAGGTGTGGACGCGCCAGGGGTGAGGGTAGGGATAAAGTCCCGGGCTACCGGCCCAGCCGTTCTCGCATTTTCCGTGCGAGGACGCGCAGGCGTTTGCCGCCCTCGGAAAATATTGAATCGGGCACCTGGCCAACCCAGGCGTCGCGGCCAGCCCCTAGCCGACCGGCCACCCACGCCGCGTGCAGGCGCATATTCGCATTGGGCAGCAGCGAATTGAGCTGCGAATCCGGGTTTCCCCAAAGCCCACACGGCGCCTTCACGCCCTGCCAGGGGGCCGGTTCGTCAGAAGAATGCATTTCGAAAATCAGCCACGAAGCCGCAAGGCGCGCTGCTACGGAGGGGGCTACCGGGTAAACACCCACCGCGGGGGCGCCCACGATAGTGCTGATTAGCTTGTCAGAGTTCATTACCGACTCGGTGGCCGCCAACGGCAGAATAGGCGTTATCGTGCTAACGCCCTGGCCGGTAAGGGTACTAGCCCGCCACCGGCCAATCCGCTTCGCCGCTAAATAGTTCGGCCCCTGTAGTGGCACGATGGCATCCACCAGATGCCCCTTTGAATAGTAAACGTCAGTGGGAGTGCCGCTAAAGCACACCGTAGTGTCGGGGCGAGCCTGGCATACCATGCGCTCCACCAGGTCAGCCGCAATTGCCGCGTGCACATGGGCGCGCGAGGGCGCATATAGCGCATCCACCAAAATCACCGGCTTAGAAATGCCGCAAATGTAACCGGCCAACTGCCTGGGATTCTTCACCACATCGCATATCCGCCCCGAAGGAATCACCAGTTTGCCAGGCGCATCCTGGCAAGCCTGCAACAGTGCCTTACGCCGCTTCGAATCTGCCCGCACAATCGCGTGTACCGTAGCGCCCGCGTGCGCCAGGGCCACCGTGGGTGCAAGCTGCGCGGCCCCCGCCAACACCACCACTTCGTAGCCGGCCAGATTCCACCACTGCGGATGCAAGCTAACAATCGACAAAGCAGCCTGGGCGCGCTTGTTCAACAGCGAATGCCCAATCGGCAGCGAAAGCCGTGGAACCGGGCACGTGGCAGCCTGATCGGCTTTGCCCACCTGCGAAACAGGCACCTCAGTTGCAATGGGCTTAGCTTCGGCAAGGTTAGTCCCATCCGGTAACTGGGCGTTAGCGTAGATGAAATCCAACGCTGCCTTGGCCATGGTGGGGGAGTCTTCGCCCTCGAGCGCAGTTAGGTTATGGAAGGAGGTGGGATAGTTCTGTCGCCAATCACGGTCGCCAACTTCTGTCACCTTTGGGGAACCTGTGGCTCTGGCAGCGGCGTTCATTGCGCCCTGGATCAGGCGAGTTGCACTGCTAGCACCATCCAATGTCCACTTCGACAAGAGCGCCCCTCTATTCATTGCGATTGCGTCAACGCCCCTATCCTACGCGCCCGTAGGTTAGAGGGGAAAATATTTGCCATTACTGCCCTTCCAACGCATGATTTAAACATGAGAAAGTCTTCATGTCTGCTGGCAGCAGCGCTAACGCTGCTCCTTGGCGCCAGCGCGTGTGCCAGCACTCCCAAGCCTGGTCCCGCGTCCGCTCCCACCTACACCAATAACAACAAGGTCGTTGATGATAGGGCGCAGTACGCGGATGCCCCCGAAAAGTCTTCGGCCAAGGTCTATTCCTACAACGAGGGCGAACACGAGGTCTCTGGCAACCTGTACTTCAACGGCATCGCCTACTTCATGTGTGACGAGATGGTGCAGGGCCCGCCGCTCACCTGTTCCTACCCCAGGGTCATGGTGCACGGGCTGGAAAATACTCACGATTCCATCATCGGATTCAAGCAGATCCCCACGGGCAAACTGGCGCGCCGCTCAATGAAGGTGCGGATTGATTCGGTGGATCGGCACAATAAAATTTCGCACACGCGCTTCCTGCAGTGGACTGATAAGTAACCGACCGGGAGGCCGCTTGTCTGCACCGGTAGATGTAATAGAGGGGCGGACAGGAAACCTGTCCGCCCCTTACTAGCAGGGCCCACCAGCTAGCCCCGCCAGTCGGCTAGGCCTAAGCCTGAGCCGTTTCCTTGGTGTCGGCATTCTGATCTTCAACCTTGTCAATCTTCTTGTTGATGAAAGCAAGGATGAAAGCGCAGACTGCGCCGACAATGGCAACAACCAAGGTAATCCAGAAGATCTGCTGGTAGCCAACATAGGGGTTAGCCTTGTGGGCCTCTACCAGTTTGCCAGCCAGCGGGTTCGCCCAGAAGATGGATGCGTAAACTAGGAACGAGCCCACTGCCATTGCCGAGCCGTTGATCTCTTCAGGAAGCTGCAGTTCGGCGATAGGTGCCAAGATCACTGCCTTGCCCATGAACACGCCGAATGCGACAACCATTAGTAGGACTACTGCAGGCCAGACCATATTCTGCTGGGAAGGAAGGAGACGGATGATCGCGGTAGCTGCCGCGGTAACCGTGAGGGCGGCGCCCATCATCATGGTCGAGGACTTGAATACGTAGTCCGCGACGATCCCAGCAACTAGTCCGCCGAAGACGCCGATCAGGCCCGTGTTCAAAATGCCGAACACGCCCGCGGTTGCGTCGGAAGCGTGGAATACCAGTTGCAGGTAAGGAGCCGACGAGTAGATCAGGTTGACGTAGCACCAGTACAGGCACAGACCGGCAACGCCTGCCAGCCACACGCGCGGGCGAAGCAGCACTTTCAGTAGGCCAACGGCCGCAGCGGCGTTCTTGCCCATGTCTTCAGATTCGGCAATGGCGTTCTTCGGTACAAACTTCAAGATCGCCAGGATTAGCGGAACTAGCAGCAGCGAGTAGCCGATGCCGAAGCCGATCATGATCTTGTTGGCTGCTGCCGGGAAGACGGCGATAATGCCGATGATGACGATGTTCATCAGGAACTCTGCGGCGCGGCGGATGGTTTCTAGTAGCCCCATTGCCAGGCCGCGCCCCTTTGTGTCCGCGTCCTTGGAAACAAAGGTGACGCCGTTGACCACCGCTGGCCAGCCGATCGCGTCCCAAACGCCCCAAGAGATCGCGATCGCAACCATGATCTTGAAGCTTAGGTTGGGGATCATGTAGAGCATCAGGAAGGTGACCAGACGCCAGGAGCACCACCAGATCAGAATGGAGCGGATGGTGAAGCGGTTGTTGACCCAGCCACCGGGCACGTACAGGAACATTGCGATTCCCAGCCAGCCCATTAGAACGCCAAAATCGTCAACACCGATTCCTAGCGCGTGGGTTAGTGGCAACATCAATGAGCCTTTGAAGGCTTCGAAGGTCGAGTAGACCAGCTGCCCGGCCATAACCACGGTCAGGAAGGAGCCGACCCTGCCCTTGCGCAGGAAGATAGGGATTTTTTTCGAATTCATCGTAAGTCCTTTTACTTAGCGCGCAATTCCATTTGCGTGCGATACAAGGGGCTTAGTTAGCCCAGACTAGGCCTCTTAGTAGCGGTCTGTCAGTTGGTGGGAAATGTCGGTAAATACGCCGGTGGCTCCCCAGTGGAATAGCTGGTTGATGCGGGCTGGATCGTTTACGGTCCACACGTTCACGCCGACGCCGAAGTCGCGGAACTCCTGGATGCGTTCCTTGGTTAGACCCGCGTCCTCGGGGTGAACGTATTCTGCCCCCAACATTTCGAGGACGGAACGCCAGTCGTCGTACAGGGCGCAGGTTTCCCACAGCGCACCAATTACGGTTTCGGGAGCGATCTGCTTGATCTTGTAAAGCAGTAGGAACGAGAAGGAGGAGACAATGATCTGCGATTTTTCAACGCGGGCTAGTTCTTCGGCAACCTTCTTCACTAGGAGCTCGCTGCGCTCCTTGCCCTCTTCGTTAGCTTTCAATTCGATGTTGGCGTTCATGCCGGTCTCGTTTAGGAAATCCACCAGCTCGTGCAGGGTGGGCAGGTGTTCGCCCTTGAAGTCCTTGCTGAACCAGCTGCCGGCATCGACCTTTGCTACTTCTTCGTCAGTCAGATCGTAGAAACGCCCGGTGTGGTCGGTGGTGCGATCCAAGGTGGTGTCGTGGCAGATAATAGGAGTGCCATCTTTGTCGATGTCAACGTCGGTTTCAATCCATTTCGCGCCGTGCTCGAAAGCCGCGCGGAAGGCTGCCATGGTGTTTTCTGGGGCTAGTCGGTTTGCGCCTCTATGAGCAAATATTGTCTTTTCAATCATTGAAAAACCTTCGTCATTGAACCTAGCGAATATGGTTCCCACCGGTGGTGGAAAGAGCCCGCTGCGACTAGGTTTGTCGCAGCAGTGCAACACAAAAATAGTATGTTTTGGGTATTTTGGCCCGCAATGAAAATGAACGTTTTTTCATCTTCGTTGGGCGGGTGTGACAAAGGTGCAATGCCTGGAAAATGAGTACAGCAATGGCGGCGGCTACTGTTTTACGTGACTGTGGCCTACGAAACTTTTTATTTCGGCACAAAAATATTGTCAATACATTCGCCCGTGACTGTGGCGTAGATTACCGGAAAGGTAACTCCCTGCGCTTTTGTATATTTTCCCTGTTGGGACCGTAGTTCTAGGGCTGCGAGTGTGTTTTTCGTGGCAAGGCCAAAGCGAAAATAAAAACCCCGGCTGCTGCCGGGGTGATGGTGGGCCCACAGGGAATCGAACCCTGAACCCACGGATTAAAAGTCCGTTGCTCTGCCAATTGAGCTATAGGCCCGCGCTTGCGCGCCCCATAATCGTAGCAGCACCCGGGCGGAACGGGGAAATTTATCGCCGAGATATTGCTCTCTATTGCACTGGTGGCGCCTGGGCGCCTTCGGCGGATGCGCGAGGATGGGGTGGTGCCAGCGCAAATGTTTCCCACTGGCGCAATTGGGATGGCCCATAGCCGCTGAAGGGGAGGGCTTATTCAACTAAAATTTACTTTATTAGTTCACAATGAGTCTGATATTAGGAGGAGTGCCATGTCTGCCCGTTTTCGTCGGCCGGCGATGCTTGAACCCGAAGATGCCGAAAACATTGTGGGGGATGCTGACCCGGCGCTGCGTTCCGACATTGCGCACACTACCGCGCAACTGTTGCTGGGCACCTTTGACGGTCATTTTGACAAGCCTATGACGCTGGGCGATGCCATATCCACCCCCGAGGTGCTGGTTCCCAGGCTGCGGCAGATAGCCGGATCAGGCAATGTTGATCTGGTGGCCGAACTGTGGTCGGGCCAGCCCGCCTCTACGCTGCCTGGCGCCCTCTGGCGGCTGTACTTGCTGCGCGAATGGGCAAGGCGGGACAGAGAAACCACCCAGCAGCGCTATAACGAGGGGTTGGCCGCGCCGCAGCGGGCGCACGGCGTGAAGAACCCGCCTCCGTTCGATCAGGCTTTCGGGGCGATCAACCAGGTGCTGGCGGGGGCTCCTGACGAGGTCGAAGAACCGCTCCATTGGGTAGGCGAACGCCTGGCGGTGGCCGCACAGGTAATGCACATTTTGGCCGCCGGTGCTGCGGGCCCGGATTGGATTACGTCTGATAAGGACGAGTTGGCAGACCAGGTGACTCGGAGGGCTTCGGCTCTGACCAAGACCGCTGATGATTTTGAGGCCGCAGCAACCGCCGCGGCAAACCACAACCTTAACTAAGGGGTAAATATGAGGAACGCTTTCGGTATGGAAATTCCCGAGACTAATAACCAGGACTCACTTTCCCATCCTGCCGCCCAGGCCGGAGGTGTCCCCGCTGAAGAGCCGCAGGAACGGGAAGGAAGCCCCGCCCAGGAAGTAGCGGCAGAGGCCGAGGCGGATGAGGCCGCTGCCAAGCCGGATGCCGTAAACGAATCAGGCTTTGAATCGGCCGAATCGAAAGACTTCACCGCCGATCCTTCCCAGTTCCCCGGCCACGAACACGAAGATTCCGAATTCGAGGACGAGCCCGAAGAAAGCGAGCAGGCAGAGCCCACCCCGCTCACTCCCGCTCCCATCCCGCCGGCCGAGGAGGTTCCGGAGCCACCCAAGACTCCCGCTAGGGAAGTGAATTTGCCCGAGGGCCGCTTTGGCGATCGCGAACTATCGTGGATGGACTTCAACCTGCGCGTAATGGAACAGGCCGAAGACACTCGCCTGCCCCTGCTAGAGCGCGCCTGGTTCACCACCATCGTCACCTCGAACCTGGATGAGTTCTACATGGTGCGCGTAGCCGGGCTAAAGCGTCGCATCGCCGCCGGCATCGCCCGCCCATCTGCCTCCGGCCTCAGCCCGCGGCAGGTACTGACGGGCATTACCGACCGGGCACAGAAGCTAACCCGCCGCCAAGCCGACTTTGTGCAGGAAACCTTATTGCCCGCCCTCGACAGGGAAGGGCTACACCTGTGCAAGTATGAAGACCTAGACCAGGAAATGCGCCATCAGCTGCACCGCTACTTCCGCAAGCGGATTTTCCCGGTGCTCACCCCGTTGGCAGTGGATCCGTCTCACCCATTTCCCTATATCTCAGGTCTGTCCCTGAACCTGGCGGTTGTGCTGCGCAACCCCGTTTCCGGCAAGCAGCACTTTGCCCGCGTGAAGGTGCCTGAGGGGCTACCGCGTATTGTTTCGGTTGACCAGGTAGTAGATGGCATTCGGCCCGAAGAGGCATCGGATACGGCCGAGGGCGCCACCTTCGTCACTATTGAAGACGTTATTGGTCACCACCTGGATCACCTGTTCCCCGGAATGGAAGTGTTGGAATACCACACCTTCCGGGTCACTCGTAACGAGGACCTGGAGGTTGAAGAGGACGACGCCGAGAACCTGCTGCAGGCTATGGAGACGGAGCTGTTGAAGCGCCGTTTCGGGCCGGCGGTGCGATTGGAAGTGTCGGAAGGTATTAGCGATTTCGTGCTGAACTTCCTGGTGGTAAAACTCGAGATCTCGATGGCAGACGTATTCCGGTTGCCGGAGCCGCTGGATCTGACTTGCCTGAACATCCTGCACGACCTGGACATTCGCGATCTGCTGTACCCCCCATTTTTGCCGGTTACGGCCGCGGGTCTTGCCGAGGTCGAATCCGCCACTCCTACGGACATTTTCGAGTCGATCCGCAACGGCGACGTGCTGCTGCACCACCCCTACGATTCCTTCTCCACTTCGGTGCAACAATTTGTTACCCAGGCGGCTAAAGATCCGAGGGTGCTGGCGATCAAGCAGACGTTGTATCGCACCTCGGGCGATTCGCCGATCGTGCAGGCACTTATCGACGCTGCCCAGGCTGGCAAGCAGGTGCTGGCGATTGTCGAGATTAAGGCCCGCTTCGATGAGGAGGCCAACATTGGGTGGGCCCGCAAACTAGAACGCGCCGGGGTGCATGTGGTCTACGGCATGGTGGGGTTGAAGACTCACTGCAAGCTGTCGATGGTGGTGCGCCAGGAATCTGACGGTTTGCGCCGCTACTGCCATGTGGGCACCGGTAACTACCACCCCAAGACGGCGCGCGGGTACGAGGACCTGGGGTTGCTGACTTGCGACCGCGACGTAGCCCAGGATCTGACCCGCCTGTTCAATCAGCTGTCCGGGTTTGCGCCGCTGACCACCTTCCACCGCCTGCTGGTGGCGCCTCGTTCCATTCGGCCGGGCCTACTGGAGCGCATCAACCGCGAAATAGAGAACAAGCGTGCGGGCAAGCCGGCTTGGATTCGCTTCAAGATGAACTCGCTGGTAGATGAAGCGATCATTGATGCCCTCTACCACGCTTCCCAGGAGGGCATCCCGGTAGATATTGTGGTGCGCGGTATTTGCGCATTGCGTGCCCCGATCGAGGGCGTCTCTGACAATATCCGCGTCCGCTCCATTCTGGGGCGGTATCTGGAACACTCGCGCGTGTATTCCTTCTGCAACGGTGGAGACACCGAAGTGTGGATCGGCTCGGCTGACCTGATGCACCGTAACCTGGACAGGCGCGTCGAAGAACTAATCCGCATCACTGATCCTGACATGATCGAACATTTGGCAGGCTTGGTAGAGCTGGAGGCTTCCGAGAAGGTTTCCAGCTGGCACCTGCAGGCGGATGGGACTTGGAAGCGGCACATCGAAGACAAAGAAGGCCAGCCGCTGCTGGATATTCAGACGTATTTGATGGAGCAGGCTAACAAGCGTGTCAAGGGGCGTAAGTAGACGTTTCGGCATTCACCGGCAAGGGCGGGTAGGGTTAACAACTAGAATTAGCTATCCGGCATGCCGGTAATGAAAGGATGGTCCAATGTCAAGGCCCCGCCCTCGGCCGCCTGTTTCCCGTATTGTGCGTTCAGGTGGAGCTATTGTGTGGCGGTTGCGCCAAGGTGGCAGGACAATCCCGGGAACGCAGATTCCGCGCAGTGAGGCCGACATTGAGGTGCTGATCGTGCACCGGCCCCGCTACGACGATTGGTCGTGGCCGAAGGGCAAGATGGAACGCGGTGAACACATAGTGGCTACCGCTGTCCGCGAGGTCGAAGAGGAAACCGGCTTTGCGGTGCGCCTGGGCGTGCCGTTGCAGACACAGCGGTACCGGCTGGGCGTCGGGCACACCAAAGAGGTGCGCTACTGGCTGGGCCAGCTAGATGTCAGTGAGCCGGCAATGGTTGGCCGTCCGCTCGCCAAGCGTGCCCCCATCTCTGAAATCGATCAGACCAAGTGGGCGAAGCCTGCTAAAGCCCGCAAAATGCTTACCCGGCGAGGGGACCAGCGTCTACTCGACGAGGCGGTTGCGCACATTCGTAACCGCACCGCACAAACCCAGCCGCTGCTGATCATGCGCCACGCCAAGGCGGTAGGGCGCAAGAAGTGGGAGGGCGAAGAATCGGCCCGCCCGCTCGCTCGCAAGGGTGTCGGGCAAACCAAGAACCTGGTTCCGATCCTGTCCGCCTATGGCATCGGCCAGGTACTGACCTCGCCGTGGCGGCGCTGCTTCCAGACCGTGGCTCCTTTTGCCACCCTCACTGGCGCGCCTCTTACCGCGCTCGCGGATCTGACCGAGGCTGCCCATGCGGCAGACGGGACTGCCGTGCGCGAACTGGCCAAGAAGTGGCTGGCGGACGGGCAGGCCAGGGGCGTGTGCGTGCACCGGCCTACTTTGCCCGCCCTCGTCGGAGCCCTAGCCGGGATCACTCCGAACGCTATTACGCGGCAGTTGCCGCAGGAAGACCCGTATCTGCACACCGCGCAAATGCTGGTTGCCCACATCGCGCTCGTGCCTCTTGCCGAGGACGATCCGTTGCCCACGCCCGTGGCGCATCTGCTGTCTGACAGTGGGGAAGTGCCCGTCGCTTACGAGGGCGGCCCGGAACTGGAGCACGAGGCCAAGCCGAAGAAGAAGGGCCCGTCGCCCGCGCTGCTGGCGGGTAAGAAGGGAACTCCGGTAGCGCTCCCCACCAAGGGGTCGGCCCTGCGCACCACCAAGCCTGCGAAGAAGTCGAAGGCTCAGCCTGTCAAGGCAGTCTCGGCTCCCGCTGCGGTAGATCGGGAAGCGCAGCTGGAATGCCGACCGGTGGTAGTCGCCCTCGAACTGGTGCGCGCGTAAGGTAAGAAACCGAATCATTAGAGTGTTCTAACTCACCGCCGTTAGCGTATGTGCACGTCACAACTGTAAATCGAGTTTGTTCACCAACTGTTCACTTGGGTTGAACTTTATCTACACCTGACTTCCGTACCTTGTACATGTCAGGGCCTAGGCCCTCCCATTCGGTACGAAGAATAGGAAGTATCACAAGTGAATCAGAAGTTTTACAAGTTCCTGGGTGTGGCTGCAGCCGCTTCCTTCGCGGTCACCTCACTAGCTGCTTGCGGTTCCGACAACGCTACTGGCGAAAAGGCGGACGGCAATGACAAGACTTCGCAGCAGAGCGAATCCGTATCCGGTTCCCTGAAGGGTGCGGGCGCTTCCTCACAGGAGTCGGCAATGACCACCTGGACTCAGACCTTCATGGAAAACAACCCCGATGCCCAGATCACCTACGGTGCAGTTGGCTCGGGCGCTGGCATTGAACAGTTCATTGGCAAGCAGGTAGCGTGGGCCGGTTCCGACGCATACCTCGAGGGCGACGAAGTAAAGAAGGCCAAGGATCGCTGTGGCGCCGATGCTTTCGATCTGCCCACCTACATTTCCCCGGTAGCCGTCGTCTTCAACATCAAGGGCGTCAAGAAGCTGAACCTGGATCCTGACGTAGTTGCCAAGATCTTCAAGGGCGAAATCAAGAACTGGAACGATCCGGCCATTGCCAAGGCCAACCCGGATGCCAAGCTACCCGATCTGGCAATCACCCCGGTTCACCGTTCTGACAAGTCCGGTACTACCGAAAACTTCACCTCTTACCTTCACGAAGCCGCTGGGGACGTGTGGACTGACGAAGCCGACAAGACCTGGCCAATTGCTGGTGGCGAGACCGGTGACAAGACCTCTGGCCTGATCCAGGCAGTACAGTCCACCGAGGGCACCATCGGCTACGCCGACTTCTCTAAGGCAGGCGACGATCTGGGCATTGCTTCTTTGAAGTCCGGTGACGGTTACACTGCTCCGTCGCAGGAAACCGCTGCCAAGGCTGCGGACATCGCCGAGCCGGCCAAGGATCGCGCAGATGGCGACCTGGCCCTGGACGTGGTTCGCGTTCCTAAGGAAGAAGGCGCCTACCCGCTGATCATGATCTCTTACGAGATCGTCTGCTCCAAGTACGAAAAGGAAGAGGGCGACCTAGTAAAGGCCTTCATGGAGTATGTCTCCTCCAAGGAGGGCCAGAAGGCCGCTGCCGAGAGCGCAGGCTCTGCCCCGATTTCTGACGAGATGCGACAGAAGGTTCAGAAGAGCCTAGACAAGATCAAGATCGGCTAATTATGCAACGAGGCGTTCGGTAGTGGGAAACCGCTACCGAACGCTTTCGCATGAGAGTTGGAAGTAGGAAGTTCATGACGGTCAAGCGATCAGAAGCTAACTTGCTGACCGATTCCAAAGGAACGGGTAAAACGGGTAACGCTGTATTCCGCGCCATCGCCCTGCTGGCAGGTATCACCATTTTGGCCACATTGGCGTTGGTAGCAGTGTTCTTGCTGCTGCAAGCCAAGGATGCGATCTTGGCGCAGGGCAAAGTGTTTACCACCATGGGGTCGGCAAGTCACGTAAACATCTGGCAGTTCACGATGCCGCAGGTATTCGGTACGTTGCTAGGTTCTGGCATGGCAATGTTGATGGCTGTGCCGGTTGCAATCGGGATCGCCCTCTTCATCAGCCACTACGCGCCCAAGAAGCTGGCGCAAACCCTGGGGTACCTGGTGGATCTGCTGGCAGCTATCCCCTCGGTAATCTACGGCCTGTGGGGCGCCCTCTGGCTAGTGCCGAAGCTAGTGCCTTTGAATAAGTGGCTCAATGCCCACTTCGGTTGGTTCCCCCTATTTGGCGGGGTGGCCTCTCCGACCGGGCGCACCATCTCGTCGGCCGCCGTGATCCTAGCCGTCATGATTCTTCCCATTGTCACCTCGATTAGCCGCGAAATTTTCCTAAAGACCCCGGGGCTGCATGAAGAAGCAGCACTGGCCCTTGGTGCCACCAGGTGGGAAATGATTCGCCTGGCAGTGCTGCCGCACGGCCGCTCCGGCATCGTCTCAGCATCCATGCTGGGGCTCGGACGCGCGCTCGGCGAAACCATGGCAGTGCTAATGGTGCTGTCGGTTGGCGCCAGCTACTCGTTCCACATTCTTGAAGCGGGCAAGCACTCGACCATTGCGGCCAACATTGCGTTGCAACAGCCCGAATCTACCGGCCTCGCCCTGTCTGGCCTCTTCGCCACCGGTCTGGCCCTGTTCTTCATCACCATGATCGTCAACATGCTTGCGCGCTGGATTCTAGCCCGCACAGGCACAAAGTAGGGGGATCCAATGTCTGATACGTCAAGGGCCCGCAGCTCCTCGTCTGCGCTCGCCCCATCCTCGTCCTCGGATGCCCGCCCGCAGGCCCCGAAGAATAACCCGTTCGCGCCTGCTGATCCGGGTCTGAACCGACGCAGGGCAATCAAAGACAAGATCTCGACCGTAGTGGTTTCGATCTGCTTTATCCTGGCCATGATCCCACTGGTGTCCCTGCTGTGGATTACCGTCGCTCGGGGCGGGGCCAGATTACTCAGGGATTTCCCCTACTTCGTGGCAGTGTCCATGAAGGGTGTCTCGGGCGGCATGGATGCGGGCGGCATCTACCACGCCATCATTGGTACCCTGATCATCACCGCCCTGGCAACCCTCATATCGGCGCCAATTGGCCTATTCACCGCCGTGTACGTTACCGAATATGGCGGCAACAACAAGCTGGCTCGGGCAATCATGTTCTTCGTGGACGTCATGACCGGCGTCCCCTCGATCGTCGCCGGCCTGTTCGCCCTGTCAGCCTTCGCGCTGCTAGTAAAGCCCGGATACCAGGCAGGCATCGTAGGTGCGGTGGCACTGTCAGTACTCATGATCCCCACCGTGGTGCGCGGCTGTCAGGAAATGCTGCTGCTGGTACCGCAGGAATTACGAGAGGCGGCACTCGCCCTCGGCGTGCCCAAGTGGAGGGTAATCCTGAAGGTCGTACTGCGCACCGCAGCTGGCGGCATCACCACGTCGATCATGCTGGCAATCGCCCGCATCATTGGCGAAACAGCCCCGCTGCTGTTCACCGCGGGCCTGGTCAACTGGATTAACTTTGACCCGTTCAAGGGGCAGATGACCACGCTGCCGGTGTATGCCTACCGGCAGTACTCGCAGGGCCTAGTGCCCTGTAAAGGCGGTGGCACTTGCATCGCCGACATCAACTACCAGCGTGCTTGGGCCGCCGCCCTCGCGCTAATCATCCTAGTAATGGCCCTGAACATTATTGCGCGTGCAATTGCAACGGCCGTTGCCCCGAAGGGGCGCAACTAAGACCCCGAAAGGAAAATGGCAGTGTCTACTCGCATTGAAGTTCGCAACGAAAACATCTACTACGGCGATTTCCTAGCCGTCCGCGGCGTCAATATGGAAATTGAGCCGAACTCGATCACCGCGCTGATCGGCCCTTCCGGGTGCGGTAAATCTACTTTCCTTCGCACTCTAGATCGCATGCATGAAGCGATCCCCGGCGCCCACGTCGAGGGCGAAGTGCTAATTGAAGGCAAGAACATTTACGACAAGGACGTGGACCCGGTACAGGTGCGCCGCCTAGTAGGCATGGTGTTCCAGCGGGCAAATCCGTTCCCCACCATGTCCATCTACGAGAACGTGCTGGCGGGGGTGCGGCTAAACTCGCGTCGTCTAGCCAAGTCTGACGCAGACGCGCTGGTCGAAGAATCCCTGCGCAGCGCAAACCTGTGGGACGAGGTCAAGGACAGGCTGGACCGGCCCGGCTCTTCGCTCTCCGGCGGCCAGCAGCAGCGCCTGTGCATTGCCCGCACAGTGGCAGTGCGCCCGAAGGTAGTGCTGATGGACGAACCCTGTTCGGCACTAGACCCCATCTCGACGTTGGCGATCGAAGACCTGATGATCAAGTTGAAAGAGAACTACACGATCGTCATCGTCACCCACAACATGCAGCAAGCGGCGCGTGTCTCTGACCGCACCGGCTTCTTCAACCTGGAAGGTGCCGGCAAGCCCGGCGTGCTGGTAGAGATCGACAAGACCGACAAGATCTTCTCGAACCCCTCCAACAAGGCAACCGAAGACTACGTGTCCGGGCGCTTCGGCTAAAAAGAAGACAAAGAAAAGTGCACACAGCCAAAAAGCTGTGTGCACTTTTTGCGCCCGGACCGCGAGCGCAAACTTTTGGGTTAGGCCCCAATCAGCAGGTGTAGGGGCAGGTATAGCAGGCCTGCAACCAGTGCTGCGGCGGGCATGGTTAGTACCCACGCTACGGCGATGTTGCCGGCCATTCCCCAGCGCACTGCCGACAGGCGGCGGGTTGCGCCAACGCCCATAATGCCGGCGGTGATGGTGTGCGTGGTGGAAACGGGGGCGTGGAAGACATAGGCGGCAAGGTAGAGTACCGAGGCTGCAACCGTTTCGGCTACGAAGCCGTGCGCGGGGTCTAGCTCGATGACCTTGCGGCCGAGGGTGCGCATGATTCGCCAACCGCCAGAGTAAGTGCCGGCAGAAATTGCTAGTGCTGCGGCGAGCTTCACCCACAGAGGGATGGTTAGTTCGCCATTAGTGTCAATGCCGTGGTAGCCGCCGGCCATCAGTGCCATAACAATGACGCCCATTGTTTTCTGGGCGTCCTGGAGGCCGTGCCCTAGGGCCATTGCCCCGGCCGAAATGGTTTGGGCGATGCGGAAATGGCGCATTGTACGGTGATACTGCAGATTGGCGCACAGGGCCAGAACCAGTTTCATTACCAGGTAGGAAACTGCGAAGCCCAGCAGTGGCGAGGCGAACATGGGGATGACGACCTCTTCAACAATGCCGCTCCACTGCACCTGGGTGGCAGAGGCTAGACCTGCGCCCACCAGGCCGCCGATTAGGGCGTGCGAGGACGAGGAAGGCAGGCCGAACCACCAGGTGATCAGGTTCCAGGTAATTGCACCAATTAGGGCAGCCAGAATGATTACCAGCCCGTGTAGGCGCAGGCTCGGATCTGCCGCTTCAGAGTACTGGCTGATGTCGATAATGCCCTGACCAATGGTTTTGGCAACTTCGGTGCCTAAAAGCGCGCCCACGATATTCATGGACGCGGCCATGATTAGGGCAGCACGCGGCGTTAGTGCGCGGGTGGATACCGAGGTAGCGATCGCGTTGGCAGCGTCGTGAAAACCGTTGGTGAAGTCGAAACTTAGTGCCAGTACTACCACCAGGGCGACTAGGACTAGTGTGAGTTCCACGGCTTAGGACTCCTTGATCGCGATCGTTTCGATCGTGTTTGCCAAAGTCTCGAAGGAATCAATGCCTTCTTCCAAGGAATCGATGATGTCCTTCAGCTTAATAATATCGATCGGATCTAGATCAGAGTTGAACAGTTTGGCGAGTAGCTTGTTGTAGGCAACGTCGCCCTCGTTTTCCAGGCGGTTGATTTCTACCCAGTAGTCGCGCAAGTCGGAAAGGCCGTTCAGGCGGGGCATGGCGTCTGCAGTCAGTTCTGCGCATCGCTGCAGCACGTCTACCTGCACGGAAAGCTGCTTGGGGAAGGCGTCCACGTTGTAGGTGACGATCAGGCCGCCGCCCTCGTCCACCTGATCCACGCAATCGTCTAGGGCGTAGGCAAGCATCTGGATGTCATCCCGGTCTAGGGGAGTGACGAAAGTCTGGTTGAGTTTGCGGGAAATCTGGTGGGTGAGCTCGTCAGCGGCGTGCTCCACGTCGTGCAGCTTGTCGCGAAGAGGAGGGCGATCCTCGGGATTCGCGTGAATGATCTGTGCCAGCAGCTCAGTTGCGTCTTTCAGCCGCAACGCGGTCTGCGCCATTAGAGCAAAGAATGAATCGTCCGAAGACTTCGACCGTTTAAAAATGCGGTTGAACATGTCGGCCTAAACTCCATTTCGTTCGCGGTATTGCAATAAAAGCCTAGTTTGAATCTAAGGGGTTAAATCTCAAATAGTCCCATGAATGTTTTGAAGTGCTTTTGTGGTCGCGCAATTATCATCGGGTAAATAGCCGTTTACCTTGGGGTTAACAAATCAGGCGTCGCAACAATCTGTGACGAACCCCACTTTCATTTTTGTGTTTTTTGGGCCTGAATGCCCCGCTACCGTTTTCGGGGCGGGGCTATAGGTTCGCATGAGCATAGAAAAAGACGTCGGACCGAGATGCGCCTGTCGGCGCGAAGGCCGCTCGTAGCGGCTATAAGTGGAGCCCGGGGCAAAACGGTCCGACGCCACCTTTAGTGTAACGGTTGTCCGCCACCTATGCATACGCGCTGGTCCTAGCTGTTACGGAAAAGTTAGTTGAGCAAATCGAAGGCGCGAACAGGGAAGATACCTCGCCCTCGAAAAGAAAGAAAGGGCCGGGGAAAGTAAGGGCAGCGCCAGCGAAAGGCGCCGAGCGGGGAAGGAAAGCAAAAAATTGCAGAACTTATGAGACTATAGGCGCGTGAGAAAGCAGCAAAAGGCCAGAACGGCAGGAACTACCGAGACGTGGGGGAAAGTCCTTGCGAATCGGCCCGCCTTCTATCTGACCACCGCTTTCGCCGGGTTGGCGCTGATCGTCGGGGCGCTGTGCCCCTTCCCGGTCTTCGCCGCTATAGTCGGGGCAATGGTCGCCGGCTTCTGTATCCCCTGGGGGAGGGCGGCGCACGCCCCCGCCCCACTGGTCTCCTCCGCCGTGGCACTGATCGTGTCGCTCGTGACTCTGATTGTTTTGATGTTTACCGAAGATTTCTCTTCGGTGCCGGCGTGCTTTTCTTTTGCACTGCTAGCAACCTTTATCGGCGAGATTTCGCGCGGGATGGAACGCACCCACATGTCAATCTCGGTAGCCTGCTCGGCCACCGGCGCGGCAATCGCCACCGCGGGCGCCTCCTGGGTGGCATTGGGGGAAGACCCACTGTGGCAGCTGATGGCTCTGCCCGTTGGGCTAGTAATCATCGTGGCCTCGGTGGGTGGCTTCTTCCGCCGCGGGCTAAAACGACTGGGCGTATCCCTAGGAGCAGGGGTAGTGGTTGGCCTAATTGTGGCAGTGATAATCACCAATTCTTCTGCCCTGAACGCCACCACGAAAGTATTCCTGCCGTCGCTGCCAGCAACCTGGTCCAGCCCCTACCTGCTGTTTCCAATCTTTGGAGCCGTCCTGTCCGCCGGCGCATTCTTTGTGCAGGGCTTCGTTGCAGACTTCCGCGCCCTAGACAAAAAACCGGTTCCAGTCAGCGCCCTTATTGCTACCGGACTGATGATGCCGCTGGCAATGTCCATCCCGGCCTACGCCCTCGCTAGGCTAGCCGGCGCATAGATCGGTAAGGTGGGGGCATGTTCACTATTGATGCTGATTTGCCCCGCACCCTCTACCCGCTAGCCTGGCTAGTCGGATCGTGGCGCGGCTATGGTTCGCAGGTCGTTCCAGATGGGGATGACCACATGATCATCCAAGAAATCACGTTCACCGCTCAAGGCGAAGAATTGCTGCAAACCACCACCACTTACGCAGCCACGCCTAGGGAAGGCGATATTCCCGTCACCGCCACGGCGCGCGAGGGCGTAGGCGGCCTCGAAAAGGGCGAACAGCTTTGGCAAGAAGAAGCCAGGTGGAGGGTGCGGAACGTGGCGGACTCCGGTTCGGGTCCCGTGCAGGCCAGCATCGAAGTGTCGAGCAAGGGCCACCCCATGGCAAGCGGCACCTGGGATGGTATGGCTTCCGGCCCCCGAATCTCGATCAAACTGGCCTCCGACACGGCTGCCCCGGCAAAGGCGTCGCGCATGTTTGGGCTCGTAAACAGCGAATTGTTCTGGACGCAGGACGTGGCCCGCGGCGACCAGGGTGGCACGGACTTCTCGGGCCGTCTTGCGAAGGTTGAAAATGCAGATTGAGCCCGAATATGCACCTGCCAGCGCGCCCGCGCCCTCGGCGCTTGCCAAAGGGCGAGTATGCGGACAAGGCCCCGACCAGGCAGTAGCCGCCTACTACGGGGACCCGGTAGCAGAACAGTGGGCGTTGCAGGTAGGCGCCGGCCTTACCGACCTCTCCCACTTCGGTGTAGTGCGAGTAAGCGGCCCGGACAGGCTTACGCTGCTGACAACGCTGAGCACGCAGATAGTGACGGACATTGGTGAGCAGTCGCGGGAACTGTTGCTGCTGGATGCCAACGGGCACGTTGCTTTTTCGGCCGCAATTATTGATCGCCACGACGTGGCCTACCTGATAACTGACGCTGGCCGTGCCGAGCAGATGGCCGACTACATCTTGCGAATGCGCTTTATGTCCAGGCTCGAAGTCGAGGTCGCCACCGATCTGGCCCCTATGGGATTCACGCTGGGTGGGCCGCTGCAGAGGGCCCTAGCTGGCGAACTGGTGTGGGAAGACCCGTGGCCGGGAGTATGCGAAGGGGGAGCCTCTTACGGGCCCGCCCCTGAAGACGCGTTGCAGTTTGCGATCTGGCTCGCCCCTCGCGCCAGCCTAGAAGAGGCCGTAGCCGCCGTGCTGAAGAACGCCAACGATGGGTTCCCGCTGGAAACCGAACTGGGCTACGAGGTTGGCGAACCGACCCTTGCCGGTATCGCCGCGTGGGAAGCGATGCGGATTTTGGCCCACCGGCCTCGCTTTGGGCGCGAGGTAGACGCCCGCTGCCTGCCCCACGAGCTGGACTGGCTAAGAACAGCCGTACACTTGCACAAAGGCTGCTACTGCGGGCAAGAATCGGTGGCGCGCATTGTGAATCTAGGGCGCCCGCCGCGCCGCCTCGCCTTTGTCTCGCTCGATGGCTCTGCCGACGAGCTACCCCAGGTGGGTACCGAAATAAAGGTAGGGGACAAGAAGGTAGGAACCCTCACCTCTGTTGCCCGCCACTGCGAGGACGGACCCATTGGGCTGGCCCTAGTGAAACGGTCTGCCAAGAGCGGGCAGGTAGATGTGGGCGGAGTAGCCGGGCTACTAAGCGACATCGTGGACCCGGCCGGCAAAGCGGACGTGTCTCCGACCGAACGCCCAGGGGCAGGGCTGCGAGGCTCAACCGCGGGCCTGACCGGAGGCCAAAAGGCGGGCCTGGGGCTGGCCTAACCAAAACAATTGCGCGCGGGGTGCAGGTGCTGCCCCGCGCGGCAGTTAGTATCCGGGCAATATTTCAATCAATTCACCCAGGAGCGAGCCGCGCTCTGGAGTAGCCACTGTCGTAGCGCTAGGATAGGTTGGCCTAAGTATTCAGCTACGAATGTGAATGTGAGAATGAAAAAGCTACGTATTTTAGCTGCCCTCGCAGCCAGCGCCGCCCTCGCCCTAACTGCCTGTTCGCCAGCGGAAAATGACGCTGCGTCCTCGGGAAAAAACGAAGGGGAAGGCCAGACCGTTTCGATTACCCACGCGCTCGGCACCACCAAAATCACCGGCAAGCCAAAACGGGTAGCAACGGTGGGCTGGAACAACCAGGAAGTACCCCTCGCCCTCGGCATTCAACCGGTAGGAATGCCCAAGGCCGCCTTCGGTGACGCCGACGGGGACGGCATGGTCACCTGGGTAAAACAAAAAGTCGAAGAACTGGGCGGGGAAAAGCCCGTCCTCTTTGACGAAACCGACGGCATCCAATTCGAAAAGGTTGCCGATACGAAGCCGGACGTGATCCTGGCCGCCTACTCCGGGCTTACAAAAGAAGACTACGAAAAGCTGTCCAAGATTGCCCCCACAGTTGCCTACCCGAACAAGCCGTGGAATACCACTATGAAGCAGATGGTCACCATGGACTCGAAAGCGCTAGGAATGGAAAAGGAAGGCAAACAGCTGTTGGCCGACCTGGACAAGGAAGTGGACCAGCAGATGGCCAAGCACCCGAACTTGAAAGGCAAGAAGGTGCTGTTTACAGCCTTCGGCACGAACGGCTCGGACCTATCTAAGGTGGGCTTCTACGTCAGTGGCGACCCGCGTGCAGACATCCTCGAAAAAGCCGGAATGGGCGTACCGGACATTGTGAAGAAGTATTCGGGCAACACCGACAGCTTCTATAAGGAGGTTTCCTCGGACAAGCCAGAAATGTTCTCTGACGTGGACTTGATAGTCACCTACGGGCCGCAGGACGACCCGACCTCGCTAGTAGCCGACATGCAAAAGCACCCGCTAGTAGGGCGCATTCCCGCGGTGAAGGCCGGGCACGTAGCCGTGCTGAAGAATGACGATCTGGGAGCGGCAGCAAATCCGTCTCCGCTCGGACTGCAGTGGGGATTCGGCAAGTTCCTTGACCTGCTAGATGGCGCCCTCAAGTAACAGCACGCCAAAGCGGGTGGTAGAGGGCAAGAAGCGGTGGGCGCTACTAGGCGTTGGGCTGGTAGCGCTAGCAGGGCTCTGCTTATTAGAAATCACCCTAGGAGTGCGCAACGTCAGCCCGGCTGACGTGTGGGCGGCACTGCTAGGAAAGCAAGAGGGCGTGGGCCAAGCCGTCGCCTCCACCCGCCTGCCCCGCTGCCTGCTCGGACTGCTAGTAGGGGCCTCCTTGGCCGTAGCGGGCGCACTAATGCAGGCAGTAACCCGCAACCCACTGGCAGACCCAGGCATCTTCGGGGTCCTGCCCGGAGCCTCCTTCGCGGTGGTGGCCGGCCTCGCCTTCTTCGGCATTACCAGCCCTAACGTGCAGATGCTACTGGCCATTATCGGGGCCGGCGTGGCCGCTGGCGCAGTATACGCAATTGGTTCCCTGGGGCGCGGCGGCCCCTCGCCCCTGAAACTCGCCCTCGCCGGCGCGGCTACCGGCGCGGCACTAGTGTCATTCGCGAACGCCATCTTGCTGCCCAGGGCGCAGGCGCTAGACTCCTACCGCTTCTGGCAGATTGGCGGGCTCGGCCGGGCCGATTGGACCCGCATGAGCTGGGCCATCCCCGCCCTCGTAGTAGCCTTCGCAATGGCCACTGCCTGCGCGCGTGGGCTGAACGCAATGGCCTTGGGCGATGATCTGGCCAGAGGATTGGGCGAGGACGTAGCTCGCACCCGCGCACTTTCCTCAATTGCGGCAGTGGTGCTGTGTGGGGTAGCTACCGCCCTGGCCGGGCCTATCGCCTTCGTGGGCTTGATCGTGCCCCACCTATTTCGGCTGCTGCTCGGCCCGGACCACCGGTGGCTGCTGCCGTTTGCGGCACTGGGAGGAGCCGGGCTGCTACTGGCCGCAGACGTGGTAGGACGCGTGGTTGCCCGTCCCGAGCAGATCGCCGTAGGCATCATTACGCCGCTACTGGGAGCTCCCTTCTTCATTTGGATTGTGCGCAGGCAGAAGGGTCAGGCGCTGTAATGGGAATGGCAACACAGCTCAGCAGGCGCTCCGCCCGCCTACGGCGCCGCCGCCTCTGCCTAATGGCGCTCCTCGCCACCATTGTGGGCGGCCTATTCGTGGCCTCACTACTGTTCGGGCAGACTTACTACAGCCCCGCCGAAGTAGCGGGCGTCATCGCCGGCCGCGACGTGCCGGGAGCCTCCTACACGGTAGGGGAACTACGGTTGCCGCGCGCCGCCCTCGCCGTGGTGGCCGGAGCATGCTTCGGGGCCGCTGGCACCACCTTCCAAACTCTGCTGCGAAACCAACTGGCCTCCCCGGATGTAATCGGAATTTCCGCGGGGGCAAGCGCCGCCGGCGTTGTTGCGATCCTGTTTTTCGACCTCTCCGCGATGGCGGTGTCGGCGTGGGCGCTCCTGGGAGGGCTGGCAGTAGCCGGGCTGATCTACTTCCTGTCGCTGCGCGACGGCTTTGCGGGGACCCGCCTCATCCTGATCGGCATTGGGATGGCGGCCGCGCTCAATTCCGTGGTCACCTATGCCCTCTCGAGGGCGGCCGCGTGGGACCTAAACCAGGCCGCCAGATGGATGTCGGGGTCGCTAAACGGGGCAACCTGGGAACGAGTCATGCCCGTGGCGCTCATCTGCGTAGCGGGACTAGTCGCCCTCGGAATGAACGCGCGGGATCTGGATGTGTTGCGGCTCGGCGACGACTCCGCAGCCAGCCTAGGCGTTTCGGTAGAGCGCAAACGACTACTGCTCATTGGGTGCGCGGTCGCGATGATCGCGGTGGCAACGGCCGCGTGCGGGCCCGTGGCATTCGTGGCGTTCATGGCCGGACCAATTGCCGGACGTATATTCGGGCCGGCGAGTCCGCTGCTGTTCCCCGCCGCACTGGTAGGGGCGGCTCTGGTGCTGCTGTCCGATTTTGTGGGTCAGTTTGCGTTCGGAACCTCCTACCCGGTGGGAGTCATAACCGGGGCCCTGGGAGCACCCTTCTTGGTGGTGCTGCTGGTGCGCGCCAACAGGGAAGGAAGGACGCTGTAATGGCTTCACTGCAGGCAAAAACTCTCACGCTAACCTACGGGGCGCAGCCGGTCGCTACAGACCTTTCTGTGCAGGTAGAACCCGGAAAAATTACCGCAATAGTGGGCCCCAATGGGTGCGGGAAATCAACATTGCTGCGCGCCCTCTCTAGGCTGCTGGCCCCGGCCAGTGGTCGCGTGGAGCTCGACGGGAAGTCCCTTTCCGACTTTACCGGCAAGGAATTGGCTAAGGTACTGGGGCTGCTGCCGCAGTCTCCGGTTGCTCCAGAAGGGATAACGGTAGCTGACCTGGTTGGGCGAGGGCGACACCCGCACCTTGGGCTGTGGGGCCGCTACAGCAAGCAGGACTATCAGATCATTGCCCACGCCCTAGAGGCGACGGGCACCGCCGAATTTTCGAACCGGCCCATAGAGGAACTATCGGGTGGGCAGCGCCAGCGCGTGTGGATCGCCATGGCCCTGGCTCAGGATACCGACGTGCTGCTACTGGATGAGCCCACCACCTACCTAGACGTAGCTAACCAGCTGGACATTTTGGACCTGCTGGTAGAACTCAACCAGGAACGCGGCACCACCATCTTGATGGTGCTACACGACCTGAACATGGCCGCCCGCTACTGCGACCAGCTGATCGCCATGAGGGCGGGCAAAATTGTTGCAGCCGGCAGTCCGGCCGAAGTAGTGACGGCCGCAAATATGCGGCAGGTATTTGGCATCAATGCCCGGGTGATCGCCGACCCAACCTCCGGGGCGCCCCTGGTACTGCCCATCGGCAGACACAGAGTATAGGGACTAGGCCTCGACCAGTACGGTGTAGGGTCCGTCGTTAGTGAAGGAAACCTTCATGTGGGCGCCAAACTGGCCGGTCTCTACGTGCAGGCCGCGCTCTCTAAGGCCAGCCGCGACAGCCTCGTATATCGGTTCAGCTACCTGCCCAGGAGCAGCCTTCGACCAGGACGGACGACGCCCCTTGCGAGTGTCCCCATACAGGGTGAATTGGCTGATCAGCAGAATGGGAGCGTCGTTGTCGCTGGCGGAAGTTTCGTCCTCGAAAATGCGAAGATCGGCGATCTTGCGAACTACCTTATCTATCTGTTCCTTGCCATCTTCGTGGGTGATACCAAGCAGAACCATCAATCCCTGCCCGGTAAAGCCTCCCAGCTGCTTTCCTTCGACCGTTACGTTGGCGCCTTCTGCGCGTTGGATGAGTGCTCGCATACAGCCATGGTAACGCGAATACGGTGCCCCATTTGAGCTGCGCGGGTGGGCGGGGCGGGTACCTGAAAAGACGACATAGAAAAACCCGTTGGCCTCGAAAGGAAAATGGCTAAAACGAAAAAAATAAAACCTTTTACTCTTTGATTTTTGCGCCCCTGAAAGCGCAGATAAAACGACCAATAATCGGGTTTTCTGTAATCTGCAATGATTTGCGGCGGACGCTGCCACTCGCTGCCCATCCCGGCAGTATTTTGCCCGAAACTAGAGAACCGCCCCGCGTGATTCGCCCTACAATAGCTTGCGTTTTTGTCTAATTTTGCTAACTTAGAAGAGCGGATAAATTTAGAAATGCGAGGAATAAACAGAAATTGGTTCGCATCCAAGAAGCAAATAGTAACGAACAGATTAGACAAGCCGCACAGATTTTCGCAGATGCCTTCGCTAACGACCCCTCGTGCAGGGCAATGTTTCCCAGCGAAGAAGCCTGCCGCAAACTTATGGCCGCAGACGTAACGCTAGGCCTAAAAATCGGCTACATCTCCACACTCGACGTGGCGATTGACGAGGAAACCGGCAAGGTGATCGGTGCCCTTACCTCCCAGTCTCCAGACGGGAAGGTGAACAAGATTCGCAACACCCTGCTGGACATTTTTGAACGCTTTACTCCAAGCGGGCGGCGCGAACGCTTCCACGAAAGCAAGGTGGAAGCATTCCGCCCTCAGGAAAAGCACTGGTACCTGCGCACGCTCGGGGCGGCCCCCGAAGCGCGTGGGCAGGGCATCGGCTCGAAGCTGTTGCAGTACCGGTTGGGCATCATCGATTCTGACCCGGCTCCGGCGTTCCTGGAATCGACCACCCCCGCTAGCCAGCGGCTATACAAACGCTTTGGCTTCGAGACGGTGGCGGACGTGGCTACGCTGCCCGGGATTACGGTCTACGCCATGATCCGGCCAGCTAAAGTCAAAGCGCTGGTCTGAGCCAACTAGCGGCACTAAATAGTCAACCTAAAGGGCGTCCCCACTACCGAAAGGGGCGCCCTTTAACCTGTGCTGGCAGCGAACATTGCCGCAAGGGGGCGCGCGAAGCCTCCATAATGGAAGCAGTTTTTGCAATCGCCAAAAGGGAGTTTCATGTTCGAGCGGTTTACAGATCGGGCCCGCCGCGTCATCGTGCTGGCGCAGGACGAGGCTCGAAACCTCAACCACAATTACATCGGCACTGAACACCTACTGTTGGGGCTCATCACTGAGGGTGAAGGGGTTGCCGCCAAAGCCCTAGAGATGATGGACGTATCCCGCGACAAGGTGCGCGACGAAGTAGTGACCATCATTGGTTCGGGCGATCAGCCTGTCCCCGGGCACATCCCGTTTACTCCGCGCGCCAAGAAGGTACTCGAGCTGTCTTTGCGCGAGGCTCTTCAGCTCGGCCACAACTACATTGGCACCGAACATATTCTGCTTGGCCTAATTCGCGAGGGCGAGGGCGTGGCCGCCCAGGTGCTAACCAACCTGGGGGCTGACCTACAGACTGTGCGCCACAACGTAGTCCAGTTGCTTTCTGGCTACCAGGGCGGGCAGGCCGAGGGCGGGGAAACCGTCGGCGTCGGAGGCTCCTCCTCGCCACAGGGGCAAAAGTCCGGCTCGGCCATCTTGGACCAGTTCGGGCGCAACCTGACCAAGGCGGCCCACGAACAGAAGCTGGACCCGGTTATTGGCAGGAAGAACGAAATGGAAAGGGTCATGCAGATCCTTTCCCGCCGCACCAAGAACAACCCGGTGCTTATTGGCGAACCCGGCGTGGGCAAAACCTCCGTTGTCGAAGGCTTGGCACAGGCGATTGTGGCTGGCGACGTCCCAGAAACCCTGAAGGACAAGCAGCTTTACAGTCTGGACATGGGCTCGCTGGTGGCCGGTTCGCGTTACCGTGGCGATTTCGAAGAGCGTCTGAAGAAGGTACTGAAGGAAATCCGCACTCGCGGCGACATTATTCTTTTCATTGACGAGATCCACACCCTGGTAGGTGCGGGTGCCGCCGAGGGCGCAATCGATGCGGCTTCCATCTTGAAGCCGATGCTTGCCCGCGGCGAGCTGCAGACCATTGGTGCCACCACTAACGACGAGTACCGCAAGCACATCGAAAAGGATGCCGCCCTCGAACGCCGTTTCCAGCCGGTTCGGGTGGAACAGCCCACGGTTGAAGAGACGGAATTGATCTTGAAGGGGCTGCGCGACCGGTACGAAGCGCACCACCGCGTCATCATCACCGACGAGGCCATCAAGGCAGCGGCAACACTTTCCGACCGCTACATTTCTGACCGGTTCCTGCCGGACAAGGCGATCGACTTGATCGACGAGGCCGGTGCCCGCCTGCGCATTCGCCGCATGACCGCGCCGCCGGAACTTCGCGAGATTGACGAGAAGATTGCCGACGTGCGCCGCAAGAAGGAATCGGCGATCGACGATCAGGACTTCGAAGCCGCTGCATCCCTGCGCGACCAGGAAAAGAAGCTGTCCGAGGAGCGGGCGTCGAAGGAATCCGAGTGGAAGTCCGGCGACATGGACCGCATCGCCGAGGTGACGGAGGAATCCATCGCCGAGGTGCTGGCAATGTCTACCGGCATCCCGGTGTTCAAGCTAACCGAGACCGAATCTGCCAAGCTGCTGCACATGGAGGACGCGCTGCACAAGCGCATCATTGGCCAGGATGAGGCCGTGAAGGCCCTGTCCAAGTCGATCCGCCGTACCAGGGCTGGCCTGAAGGATCCGAAGCGTCCTGGCGGCTCGTTCATCTTTGCTGGCCCTACTGGCGTCGGCAAGACCGAGCTGGCAAAGGCTCTGGCCGAATTCCTGTTCGGCGACGAGGACGCCCTGATCCAACTGGATATGTCCGAGTTCGGCGAGAAGCACACCTCTTCCCGCCTGTTCGGTGCCCCTCCGGGATACGTCGGCTTTGACGAGGGCGGCGAGCTAACCGAGAAGGTCCGTCGCAGGCCCTTCAGCGTCGTCCTCTTCGACGAGGTAGAGAAGGCCCACCCGGACATCTTCAACACCCTGTTGCAGATCCTGGAAGACGGCCGCCTGACCGATTCGCAGGGGCGCCTGGTCGACTTCAAGAACACGGTCATCATCATGACCACCAACTTGGGTACGCGCGACATCAATAAGGGAGTCATGACCGGTTTCCAGGCCGCTGGGGAACTGTCTACCGACTACGACCGCATGCGCTCGAAGGTCTCGGAAGAGCTGAAGCAGCACTTCCGCCCCGAGTTCCTAAACCGTGTGGACGAGGTTGTAGTGTTCCCGCCGCTGAAGCGCAACGAGATCGTGCGCATCGTGGACCTGATGATGGGCCAGCTTTCCGAGCGCATGGCCGATCGCAACATGAAGATCGAACTGACCGCCGATGCTCGCGAACTGCTAGCGGACAAGGGCTACGATCCGGTGCTCGGTGCCCGTCCGTTGCGCAGGGCTATTCAACGCGAGATCGAGGATCCGCTGTCCGAGAAGATCCTGTTTGGCGATTTCAAGGATGGCGAGTCCGTGCAGGTTGACGTCGATCCAGACAATCCGCTGGAATTCGTGTTCAACCACCTGGGCGAAACCGTCCTAGAAGGTCAGCAAGAGGGCCAGCAGGAAGAACAGGTAGAGGCCGAATAGGCATTACAAGCACATAAGAATGTGGGCGGGGCGAAGGCCCCGCCCACACGTGTTTTCTGACGAGTAAAATGCGCCTGTCAAAAACCCGAATTTAGGAGTGAGCGATGGCTCCCCACCCACATGCCCTCTCAACTGGAAAAACGCGTAAGCACCCGGTGGTTCGCCAGATTAGACACGACTTAACGAAAAAGCCATTTATTGCAATTTGGGAAGTGACGCGAGCCTGCGCCCTCGTCTGCAAACACTGCCGTGCCGAGGCGCAGCCGCACGCTGCCCCCGGACAGCTGAGCACTGAGCAGGGGAAGAACCTCCTGGAACAGCTGGCGGCATATGACAAGCCGCGGCCGCTAGTGGTGTTCACCGGCGGGGATTGCTTTGAACGCAAAGACCTGGTGGAACTTGTCCAATACGGCACTGATTTGGGCCTGTCCGTATCGATTTCGCCCTCGGTGACCCCGCTGTTCACCCGCGAACGGCTGCAGGCTCTGCGCGACGCGGGCGGCAAGGCCATGTCGGTATCGATGGACGGAGCCACCCCAGAAACCCACGACGCCTTTCGGGGCATTACGGGTACTTTCGAGAAGACGGTCGAAGCCACCCGCAGGATCAACGAGGTAGGTTTCCGCCTGCAAATAAACTCCACGCTTACCCGCGGCAACATTCACGAGGCACCGGCAATGCTGGCGAAGGCCATAGAGCTGGAAGCCTTCATGTGGTACGTGTTCTTCCTGGTGCCTACCGGGCGCGGATCCCAGCTGAACATGCTCAGTCCTGCCGAACGCGAGGACGTGCTGCACTGGTTGCATGACGTGTCGGACCGAATCGCCATCAAAACCACGGAGGCGCCCCAATACCGCCGCGTTGCCTTCCAGCGCGATGAAGCACAGCAAAAGGGCGAGGCTTTGCCCGAGCGCGGCGAGCTCTACCACTGGCTGAGCGAGGAGACGACGCGGCTGATAGGGGCGCACGCCCGCAAGCCGCGGCTGCCACGCACGCCCTTGGCTATCAATTCCGGCTCTGGCTTCGTATTCATTGACCACGTTGGGGGCGTCTACCCGTCAGGGTTCCTGCCCATTCACGTGGGCTCGGTAAAAGACACCCCCTTGGCTGACCTGTACGCCAACAGCCAGGTTATGCGCGACCTGCGCACGCCCTCGGCATTCCACGGCAAGTGCGGGGTGTGCAAGTACAACCACTTCTGTGGCGGTTCCAGGTCAACGGCATACGCACTTACCGGCGACCCCTTGGCTAGCGATCCCACCTGCGTCTATGTGCCAGACGGGTACGACGGGCCCATGCCTAAGGGGTGGTCTGCCGACTCGCGGCCGTTGCCCCCAGGCTGCAACTAAGAGCTGCCTGAGGGCGGAGGGCCGCTAGGCCAGACGGTTTAGCAGGTCGGTGTGGAAGGTGGCGTCCCCGGTTAGTTCCGGGTGGAAGGACAGGGCCACAATGTTGTTCCCACGGACGGCAACAATGTCGCCATCTTCTTCAAGGCCCCCCTGCTCGGGCATGCGCCTGGCGAGCACCTGCACGTCCTCACCCACGCGCACAATCTTCGGCGCCCTGATGAAGGCGCCTCGAACGGGCCCCAAGGTGGTATCCAAGGTTACTTCTGCCGAGGCAGTCTGCGAGCCGTAGACATTCCTAGAGACGGTCGTATCCAATACCCCCAGGCTGGTCTGGCCAGGGGCGGCATCTAGCACCTTCCTGGACACCAAAATCATGCCGGCACACGTAGCCAGGCAGGGCAGGCCGTCTGCCAACAGGTCGGCCAGCAGCTGCTTCATATTGAAGATCTTCAGCAGCCGGTCAATGGTAGAAGATTCCCCGCCGGGCAACACGATGCCATCCAGGTGGGATTCCAGGTCTGCTTCTTTCCGCACCAGGCGCACCGTGGCGCCCAGGTCAGAAAGCATCTGAGCGTGCTCGGCAACCCCGCCTTGCAGGGCCAAAACTCCAATAGTAGGCCCGGAACCCGACTGGCGGGTTCCGGGCAATACCTGTGCCTTCATTACCAGCCGCGCTCCGCTAGGCGGTGCGGGGCAGGAAGGTCGGCAACGTTGATGCCAACCATGGCCTCGCCCAGGCCACGAGAGACGTCGGCAACTACTGCCGGATCGTCGTACTGGGCAACGGCCTTCACGATCGCCTTTGCGCGTGCCTCGGGGTTGCCGGACTTGAAGATGCCGGAACCGACGAACACGCCCTCGGCGCCCAGCTGCATCATCATGGCCGCGTCTGCCGGGGTGGCTACACCGCCCGCAACGAAGAGGACGACGGGCAGCTTGCCCTCGCGTGCCACTTCCTCGACGATCTCGTAAGGAGCCTGCAGTTCCTTAGCGGCAACGTACAGTTCCTCGGGGTTGGCCTGGTAGGTGGCCTGCAGCTTCGCGATCTGCGCGCGAATGGTGCGAATATGGGTGGTTGCCTCCGACACGTCGCCGGTGCCGGCCTCGCCCTTGGAACGGATCATGGCCGCGCCCTCGGCAATACGACGGATCGCCTCACCCAGGTTGGTAGCACCGCAGACGAAGGGGACCTTGAAATCGTGCTTGTCGATGTGGTGGGCGTAGTCGGCGGGGGAGAGTACTTCGGACTCGTCAATGTAGTCGACGCCCAGGTGCTCCAGGACCTGTGCTTCAACAAAGTGGCCGATGCGGGCCTTTGCCATGACCGGAATGGACACTTCGTCGATGATGGAGTCAATCAGATCCGGATCGGACATGCGGGCCACGCCGCCCTGGGCGCGAATGTCGGCAGGAACGCGTTCCAGAGCCATTACGGCAACTGCGCCTGCGTCCTCGGCAATACGAGCCTGTTCGGGAGTGACCACGTCCATGATCACCCCGCCCTTCAGCATGTCAGCCAAGCCGCGCTTGACTAGAGGGGAACCGGTACGAACTTCTTTTTCTGCGTCGCCCTTAGCGACATTGTTTTTCGTCATGACTCAATCTTGGCGGTAATTCTGGTCTAGCGCAAGATCCAGAAAAAGCGAAAACCAATAGACCAGTATTCTAGGCTGAGGTAGTCCGCAGATGCGGGATAGGGGTAGCTAATTTGCCATTTATGATTGAATTTATGAAGAACCGCACTGGATTTGCGGAATGTTTATAGAAAGTAGATATACCAATGCGAACCTCTAGAATCCTGGCTGCACTGCTGCCGCTAGCGCTCGTGCCGGCATTGGCCGGCTGTGGAGAACAGGCCAAAAATACCGATGCGAAGACGTCTGCTTCCCAAAGTCAGCAGGCCTCTAAGGAACTGAAATTTACAGACCAGGCCGACCACCAGGTGTCGGTCAAAGTCCCCGTGAAGCGTATGGTTGTGCTGCAACACCACAGCGCGGACATCCTTGCCCAGCTGGGAGCCCAAAAACAGGTAGTGGGCATCGAACAGAAGTGGAAACGCAACCTTGGAGACTACATGGTCGATGTGTTCCCGGGAATCGAGAAGCTGCCCACTCCGGGGCAACTCGACTCCATGAACGTCGAGCAGGTTGCAGCGCTGAAACCTGACATCGTCATCGTCGCCTCCCAAGCCAATCCCGCAGACCTGAAGAAGCTCGACGGCCTAAAGATCCCCTACGCCACGGTGTCCCTGCGTGCCGAGGGCAAGCAGGAAGAAGCCCAGAACCCGCGGCTGGCAGATTCAGACAAGGCCTACACCGACGGGCTGGAATGGTCCGTAAAGACCTTGGGGAAGCTGACCGGTAAGGAAGAAAAGGCCAAGAAACTGTGGGACTTCACCACGCAGTCCCGCAAATATGTAGAAGACAAAGTTGGCAAGGTTGCCGAACCCAAGACGGTGCTAGTTGCTAACGAGGGCGAACAAACCTACGGCAACGACAAGTACGTGGGCGCCCAGATGGTGCGCGCAGGCGCAAAGAACGTGGCTGCCGACGACATCCAGGGGTACAAGCAGTACAACTTCGAACAGGCCCTTGCCTGGGACCCCGACTATGTAGTGGTGCAGGACCGCTACCCGGAGGTGTACAAGGAAGTGACCACCGCGCCGAAGTGGCAGGCGATGCGCGCGGTCAAGGAGGGCAACGTCATCAAGGCCCCATACTGGACCAAGCCGTGGGGTAACCCCGATACCGATTCGATGGCCCTGGGCGAACCCTACTTCGCCCACAAGTTCTACCCGAACCTGGTAAGCGCCGACTACGTCCAGAAGAGGGTGGAAGACTTCTACAAGACCTTCTACGGCGTCCTCTTCAAGGGCAAAGTCAGTGAGTAAAACTACCCGCCTGGCCAGCGCAATCGGATTCGTAGTAGTGCCGGTCGCGCTGGCCTTGGCAGCTGCGGCAATCGGGGCTTTCCCCATCCCGCTGTCGCAGGTATTAGCGGCATTGGTAGGCAAAGCCGACCCCCAGATGGCAACTGTGCTGTACACGGTTCGCCTGCCCCGCATCGGCGCTGCCATCCTAGTGGGGGCGGCGCTCGCGGGGGCCGGTGCCGTATACCAGGCCATCTTTCACAACCCGCTGTCTTCGCCCTACACGCTCGGGGTAGCTAACGGAGCCGGCTTTGGGGCTGGCTTGGCCATCATCTTCGGAGCCTCCTCCATCCTGATCCAGGCCAGTGCCGTGGGGTGGGCAATCGTATCGGTTGGGCTCACCTTCTTACTGGCTAATGCCTCCCGGTCTGGACCGGTCACGTTGATCCTGTCGGGCATGCTGGTAGGTGCCTTCTTCGCCTCCCTTGTGTCATTCCTGAAATTCGTTGCTGACCCGTACGAAAAACTGCCCCAGATTGTCTTTTGGCTGATGGGTTCCATCTCGGCCATCTCAACTGCGCAGCTGCTGTCTATCCTGCCCGCCCTCGCCGTGGCCGGGGTAGTGATAGCGGCGTTCCTGTGGCGGCTGAACGCTATCAGTTTTGACGACAGATTTGCCCGGTCAATCGGCATCAACGTGACTACAGAACGCGCCGTCGTTCTTTTTGCCGCATCCGTACTAGCGGCCGTCGTAATTTCGGTGGCCGGCATCGTCGGCTGGGTAGGGGTAGTGGTGCCCCACTTCGCTCGCATGATAGTAGGTAACGACATGCGCAAAGTATTTGCCGCCTCCCTGTCCATGGGAGCCACGATGCTGCTAGGAATCGATCTGTTGGCTCGGACTCTAACCTCTGGGGAACTGCCACTAGGGGTGCTTACCGGCATCGTGGGGGTACCCATTTTCCTATTCCTGATAGTGCGAGGGCGGGTGAGCTTCGAATGATCGAGGTTGCCCACCTAGATTTCTCCTACGGGTCCCACCAGGTGTTACACGATGTTTCTTTCCGCATCGAGGCGGGGCAAATATTGAGCCTGCTAGGCCCAAACGGCATCGGCAAATCCACCCTCTTGGAACTGTTAGTAGGGTCCCTGAAACCGGGTCGCGGCAAGGTCTTATTGCAGGGCAAGGAAGCAAGTGCGCTCACCCCCAAGCAGATTGCCCACCAGGTGGCATATGTGCCCCAGCAGCTGCGCGCCGCATTCAACTTCTCGGTGCTCGAGGTGGTCACTATGGCCCGCACTGGAAGGCAGGGGTACTTCGCTTCGCCCTCGAAAGCCGACCGCGAGGTGGCCCAGCAGTGTCTGCAAACAATGGGGATCACCCACCTGGCAGACAAAGGCTACTCCCAGATTTCGGGAGGCGAACGCCAACTTTGTTCCCTAGCAGGTGCGCTAGCCCAGGACACCAAGGTAATAGTGCTAGACGAACCGACCTCGCATCTAGATCCCGCCCGCGCCCATATGCTGCTAAAACAATTGCGCGAACTGAACCAGCAACTGGGCAAAACCATTGTTCTTACCACCCACGACCCAAACCACGCCTTCTACTTGGGCGGATCGGTACTGGCCTTGGCACGCGGTCGAGTAGCCGCATTCGGGCCGGTAGCTGAAGTAGCCACTGAGAAGTGTCTTGCCAGCCTATACGGTTGCCCCTTCACCCTGGGGCGTGTTGCTGGATGCACTGTGGCCGTGATTGCTGACTAGGAACGGGCCACTACGGTTACGCCCTCGAATAGAGCAGGAGGCATCTTGCCCACCAGCGCTGCCGTGGAACAGACCTCGGCCCGCATCCCGTCCGCGCAAGTAACGCTAACCTGGCGGGTGCCACTCGCGGCGGGACGCCCGGTGGCCGGATCGATGATGTGGTGCACCACCTGCCCCGATACCAGCTCGGGCAAGCACTGCAAGTAGTCTCCGGAGGTCGACAGCGAAGTGTGGGAGGAAAGCTCTACCACCTGCGAAATGGAGTCGACCCCTGCACGGATCCCCACAGTCCAGGGGCCTCCCAGCGTGGCTATAGAGGAGGTGCCGATGTCTACCAGGGCCCGCTCTATTCCCTCCTGTTCGCACAGGTCCCTGACCCGATCTGCCGCGTACCCTTTTGCTACCCCGCCGAGGTCGAGCATGCTACCTTCGCGAAGCCGGAAACGGAGTCCGCCGCCGTGTTCTAGAAGGTCTGTGGAGCAACTTGCACGGGCCGCAGCGATGGCGTCCTCTGAGGGGAGAGTAGGCGTCGTTCCGGCAGCTAACGCGGCCAGGTAGGCTTTGACGTCCCATAACTGGGCCAGCCGACCGATCAGGGGAGAGAAGGCCCCCTGCGAGAGCGCAGCGAGGTCCATGGTGGCAACCAGTACCCGGCCGGTCATCGGGTGGACTTGTACCCACCCGCCCCGGTTCAACTTCGAGATGTCAGAATCGGGTAAAAACTTAGACAGCAGCTGTTCCAGGCGAAACAATTCGCCCGCCACCTTCTGCTTTACCGAGTCAGGTAGCGGGGTAGCGGTGGTAATTGTAGCTACCGTCCCCATGGTGGGGACGGCAAAACGGCTGCGGTCTGAAAGAGCTGCCTTAGTAGTCTTCGTCATCCAACTTCAACGACGGGACGTCGATGCTGTCTACCGCTCCGTCATCCTTGACTCCCTGCGACTTGTAAATGGCTCGAACCGCGGCCTGCAAGAACTGACTGTGGGCTACCGTTGCTCCCGAGATGACGTCTACCTTCGTGGGGTCGCCCACCTCGGTCAGCTTCTTCGAATACTGGTCGTAGGAATGGACCACCGCCTGGGCGCGTTCGTAGTATTCCTGGTTACCTACCTCGCCGCCCTTGGTCTTGCCGTATTCCTTGTCCTTGACCTGCCCGTCTGCGGTCTTGGTCTGGTATTTCGTGTCGGTGATCTTCCCGTCCTTGACGGTGATCTGCACGGTACCAACCGCGCCCTGTTCGTCGGGGTTAGAGGCGCCCTCGAAAGTGCCGTCCTTTAGCGGCTTGGACATGTCCACCAACTGTGGCGGGGTGCAGGCACTTAGTACTACGGCCCCCAACATGCCAAACGCTGCCAGTTGCAGCGACTTCTTTGCGCTCACTTTGCCTCCTTGAGGATTGACCCAATGCCGGTGCGGTCGAAGCCTTCGCCCAACTTGTGGTTAGCTTCGCCCACCACCTTGCCGTGGTCCAAGCGAATTTCGCGGGTACCCTGGCTGGCCACCGTGGTGTCGTGTGTCACCACGATCAGCGTGGTGCCGTCCTTGTGCAGCTGCTTGAAAATGTCGAGCACAATGCGCTCATTCTTTTCGTCGAGGTTGCCGGTTGGTTCATCCGCAAGCACCAGCTTGGGGTAGTTTATCAGCGCTCTAGCAACGCAAACACGCTGCTGCTCCCCACCGGACAGCTGCGAGGGCAGGTGGCCGGCACGCTCCGCCAGCCCCACCCGATCAAGGGCGGCTAGCGCCTCCTTCTCGTCGGGCAGCGAATGGTAGTACTGGGCCACCATCACATTTTCGAGGGCGGTCAGGTGCCCAATCAGGTGGAACTGCTGGAAAATTAGGCCGATGGTTTCGCGCCGCAATTGCGTCAGATCGTGTTTGCTGGCCTTGGAAATGTCGTGGCCATCCAGCGTAACCTGGCCCTTCGAGGCCGTGTCCATGCACCCAATAATGTTCATCATGGTGGTCTTGCCAGACCCGGACGGGCCTACGATCGACAACCAGTCTCCCTGCTTTACAGTCAGGTCGACGTTGTCCAGGGCGTGCAGGTCGCCGTAGATCTTCGATACGCCTTGCAGCTGCAAGAGGGCGTCTTCACTCACTTTGAACTCCTTACTCTCCGCGCAGTACCAGGGCGGGATCGACTTCAACGGCTCGGCGCACAGGAATGGCGCTGGCCAGCGTAGATACGATGATGGACAGGATGATCGTGCCGAAGATGACCGACCAGTGCAGGGCCACAGTGCGGTGGAAAACGTTCAGCGAGATCACCTGTGCCAGGCCGTAGCCTAGGGCCGCCCCGGCGACGCCACCGACCAGGCCTAGGACTACGCCCTCGCCCAAGAATTCGGTGACAATGGACTTATCTTCAGCGCCGAGTGCCTTGCGCAAACCAATTTCGTTGCGCCGCTCAGTCACTACCGCCATCATGGTGGTGGACACGCCGATCATGATCAGTGCCAGCACGATCACCGTGATGATGACCATCAGCGAGCGCAGCATGTCCAGCACGGATGCATCCGAGTGGGCCAGTCGCGCTACCGGGGTGGCGGTGTAGTCGGCGTTCTTGGACACCTTCTCCGACAGGCTTTGCAGCGAATCCGAAGAAGCCGCAATCGAGAATTCGGCTACGGTAAGCGCAAACGGGTGCCCGGTCAACTGTTGCATGTCCTGCGGGAACATGTAGACGAAGCCGTCTTCGGGGCCACCAGTTTCGACGATGCCGGCCACCTCAACTGTTAGCTTTTGCGTCTTCCCGCCAGCTCCCGGGGCAGACTTCGAATAGTCGATGCTGCCGTCCTTCGCGGTGGGGGAGGGCTGCTTGGGCTGCGAGCTTTGCTTTTCAGCCAGCTTGGTCAGTTCGATCTGCGAGCCGCGCTTTGCCTCTGTTGCGTTCGCAATCTGCTTGCCAAGAAGGACGCTACCGGCCTTCTTCGGCCAGGCACCATCTACGTACCAGTACGGGGACATTTTGCGGACCGCGTTCAGGTCTGCGCCCACCGACACGTAGGGGAGGTCGTTGATGGTGATGGGCTGGTATTCGTAGCCCACAGCGCCTACCAGCGAGCCGTCCGGCACCTGCTTGGACACGTCCTGGACGACTTTCTTGTCCAGCGTCTTGCCTTCGCCTTGTGGCAGCACCACCATGTTCGCGCCGTAAGAGCGCATCTCCCGGGCCATCTGCCGGGGCACGTCCACCGCAATCGTGGCGAGGGCGGACAGGGTAGTAGCGCCAATTGCTACAGCCAGCATCGCTACCAGCACGCGCGAGCGGCGGCGCACGATGGAGGCCATGACCATGCGCAGAAACATTTTGCGTTTGTTCACGATTTACCTCCCGTGGAGCACTTCGGTCGGACGCAGCTTCAGCAGGAAGCGCACTGCTGGGATGGACCCGCCTACCACTACCAGTAGGGCGAGGGCGGCTACGATGCCTGCCACTGCGGGGATTACCGTGATGGACGAGCCGAAGACCAGGTGGCCGATCAGCTGGGCGAGTCCGATTCCCGCCCCATAGCCGACGAGCCCGCCGACTAAGCCGATCAGAACGATTTCGGTAAGTAGCAGCCCGGCCACGGCGCGGTCGCGTGCGCCCAGGGCCTTTAGGAGCCCAATTTCGCGGGCGCGTTCCATTACGTTAGCGGTCACTAGGTTGGCAATGGCGAGGGCGGATCCTGCCATTGACAGGACCGTCACCAAGACCATCAACAACTGGGTCTTTTCTAGTATTGTGCCTTCCGACTGGGCCACCGCGCGCACCGGCCTGGCTACCGAGTCGGGGATCGCCTCTTCAATCTGGTAGGCGATGGAAGAGACGTAGGCGGTGCAGTACCAGGTTTCCTTCTCGGAAATTGACAGGGACTTGGGGTCCTTCGCTGCCTTGCGGGCCAGTTCGTTGTCAGGGGTAGTAAGCGCCGAAACTTCTACCTGCCCCACGGCGCCGGGCTTCTTCAGCAACTGTTGTGGCACCGAAATGTCGGCGTACACCTGCCGGTCCTCTTCGCCTCCGGTATTTACGATCGCGCGAGCGGTCACGGCAGCGGAAGCGCCTTCCTCGGAAATGGTGAAAGTATCACCCACCTTGATGTTCGCATCCTTGGCCACCTTCGCACCTACGATGGCGCCCCTGGTGTCTCCCTTCACCGGCCAGTTGCCCTGCAGCTTCCACCAGCCCCGCAGATTTTCCAGGCCCGTGTCATACTTTTCGCCCGACGGTAGATCCATGTGCTTGTTGAACCAGGTGCCAACCACGCGCACAGTGTTACCGCCAACCTGCGCGTCAGTGTCCAGCAGGGGAGCGAAATCCAAAATGTTGTAGGTCCAGAAGATCGTCTTGATGTTGCCCAGAGAATCTTCCTTCAAGTAGGACTGCTGGCGTTGACTCTGCTTGAAGTTGTACAAGTCCTGAATCACCGCGGCGCCCTTGGGGCGAACCACAATATTTGCGCCGTAAGCCTTCAGTTCCTGGGAGACCTTGTCGCCAACGCCGAACATGACAGACAGCATTGCGGTAGCCACCGAGGCGCCCAGAGCTACCGTTGCCATGATCATGAGCCTTCGCCCACGTTGGCGGAATAGGGCTCCTTTTATCATTCGCAAAAACATATATTCCGCCTTACTTGAAAATCTTTACCGAACCTTCGAGGGCGGACTTGGGGACGGTAAGTTTGCCCTCAGTCACCGAGTACTCCAGTGGGATGGGGTTACATCCGCCCTTGAACCCGATGGTCGCAATGTTCATTGCTACTTCGCAAAGCTTGCAAATGACATGCCCATCTTTTTCGTAGTAGCCGGAGGCGCCGCAAATGTCGCAGGCATCCAAGCCTACGCCGTAGGCGCTGCCGGCCTTCTTGATGACGATGAAGCGTACCTTGGTGCCATCCTTGGTCGGGTACTCGAAGCGGTGCAGGTGTCCGTCGTCAATCTGCTTTAGCGGGATCACCACGTTGGTGCCCTCTTCCTGGAATGCCTCCGGAGGGGACAGCTGGATCTCGCCGCTAGCAAAGTGAGCGCCCACAGTCAGCACGATCAGCGAGATGACCATGGCAATTACGTTGGTCCAGCCTGCCCTGCGCATCGAGCGCGAGCGGGCCCTCTTGAGCCTCTTCGCAGCCGGGTTCGGCCCGGAAATCTTTAGTGCCCGTCCTCGTACGTATAGGTAGATGGCGGCGCAAACGGTAATAGCCACGGCTGCGAAAGTGAGCATCGGTTCGTGGTTTACCAGGAAAGTCAAAAATGCTACGCCGGCAGGAACCAGGTAGATCGCCCTGATCGAGTACAACAGGCGCAGCAGCAAAAACACGTGCCCGGAGCTAACGAGCAGCATGAACAGGGTAGTAATGATTAGCGCGAAGGTGGGACGCACGCGGCACATGCGGGCGACCCCCAGTCCGGCCACCAGCACCAGCGCTAGTCCCAGGCAGTAGCCCACAATGTTCAAGAAAGTGGGAGTGGAAAAGAAAGTGGCACCCACGGGAACGAAGGTGCGTGCCTGCATGTAAACCTGCTGGCTGGCCCTGAACACTGTTAGGACAACCCACAGGGAACCGCACAGCTGGGCTGCCAGCGCCCACGGGCGGCGGACCGGCCTATCAGAGGGCGAAAGCGGCATCGCCTTCAGCGTTTTCCGCCCATTGATCCAGATGAGCACCAGCGTTACCAGCCCCAAGCCAATAGTCGGCTCCAAGGTAGTCAGCGTTAGGTGCTGCCGGTCAAAACGAATAATGGAATACAGGTGCACAATGACCATCGCCAGCCCCAACAGGGCCCCCAGCACCGTGCCCCACAAGACAGGGCGGGAACCCGGACGAACCGGGTCCCCGCCACTTGCCAGTGCAAGGGTAGGCGACAGTGCTCCCAACGTTAGGGACACGAGTAGCAGTGAAGCGACTACTTGTACCAGTTGTTCGAGCACTATCTTTCCTACCTATCTAGATTGATTTACCACCACGGGGAGGTCGCGGGATCCCAGTGCCAATTCTTGAACTCAGCAACGATCGGCTTGGTCCAGAACCTGCCCGGAACGCCAGTTTCCTTGTCGGTGTGCAGCATCCAGCCGTTGGCCTCAGGCGATTCTACGCTGACGCGCAGGGTGTAGTCGCCGGCCTCCAGCTTAGGCAGGTTTAGGCCGTAGTGCGGGCCGTCGGAGGCGTTCATGGGCATGAAAGTGCCGTCCTGAACCTTGTTGCCGTCCTTGCCGAGGATCTCGTACTTGACGGTCAGGCCAGGAATGAAGTCACCTGCGCCGTAGCCAAGCTTGTTGTCCTTGACTGCTGCGATGTCTGCTTCAAGGTGCATGGAAGCTTCAGCAGCAGAGACACCCATCTTGGGTTCCATTTCGACGGGCTGGAAGTAGACGGCCGAGATCTTGATGGGGCCTTCGTAGACGTCATCGCCGATCGGCTGTTCCTTGAAGCCGCCCTCGTCGCCTCCATCCTTCTCCTCGTCAGCCTTGTCGTCAGCCTTCTGCGAGGTAGAGGAATCCTTAGCGGAGTCGGCACCCTTGTCATGGCCTGCCGAGCAAGCGGTCATCGAGCCCGCCAGAGCAAGCCCCGCCACCAGCGCGGTCAGACGCTTCAGAGAGGTTTTCATTTATATCTCCATGTTGTATTGAGACGGTACTATTTTGTTTCATCTAGCGCGCGTGCACGCCTCTGCTTGAGGTAGGCATACACGAACAGGCCGCCAATGATCACGAGAACTATAGCTTGTGCAAGCAGGTTCTCGACTCTGGGGTAAATTCCCAAGAGGTCTACGGTGGGCCAGCCATCAAGCGGGGTAGCAGGCAAGGCGTCTGCCTCCTGCAGTTCCTTGATGCCCGAGCCGGTGAAGGTGAACGCCATGATCGCAAGGAAAATGGAGGTCACGATGAAGAACGGGCGCAACGGGATGCGCACGCTGAAGATGCGGATGAGGGCGTAGATGATGACTAGGCAGACAACGCCCACTGCCAAGCCGATCCACACCAGGTGCATGTCGTCGCCTGCCATGGCGATAACGGGCTGGTAGAACAGGATGGTTTCTGCGCCCTCGCGGAGCACTGCCAAGAAGGCAACGAATGCCAGCGATATGAGCGAGCCGCGGGTAAGGGAAGTGTCCGTCTTGTCTTTGATGAACTTGTCCCACGCCTTCTGGTTGGATTTGCCCAACATCCAGTTAGAGACCCAGATCAGCATTGCCACGGCAACCAGTGCGGTTAGACCTTCCAGCAGCTCCTGGTTCTTGCCTGCCAGCGAGGCGAGTTCTGAGAAGGCTACTGCTAGGCCAATGGACATCAAAAGCGCGATAGCCGCGCCCATCCACACGTACTTGGTCTTGTTGGCGTGACCGGCCTTCACCAGATAGGCGATGACGGCAGCTACCACCAGGATTGCTTCCATGCCTTCGCGCAGGATCACTAGGAACGAGCCAAGGAAGATGGAAGTTGATCCGCCGGCGGACTTGCCAGAACCATCGAAGCCGTCAAGCTTGTTGGCATCTTCGATCAGCTGGGGCTTCAGCTGATCGATACGCTGGGCTACCTCGTCGGTCTTCTTTTCGGAAATAGCCTTCTTGATCAGCGAGAATTCAAGCTCGATAGAGGAAACGCGGGCGCCGTTGACGCGGGCGCCGGTCATTTTTTCAAAGCCGGTGGTCTCGTAGTGGCCGTAGTAGGCCTCGTTCACCTTGTCTTTAGCGGTGTCGGCATTGCCCTTCTTGGACTCCTTTACCGCCTGATCCAAGATGCCGTTCATGGTGGTGGCCACCTGGCCCCACTTGCCGTTGCTGACGCGCAGGTCCTTGGTCTTGACAGTGCCGCCGTCTAGCACCCTCGCGTTGTCGCTGATGTGGGATTTTAGACCGTCGATAATCCTCTTGGCCTCGGCGGTGTCGCCCTTCTTGATGGCCTGGCTGAGGGCGCCGAACTCCATGTCCGAATGGGACGCGTCTCCACCCGAGATCTTGCCGTTTACGGCAGACTCAAAGCCGGTGCGAACAAATTCGCCGTAGCGGGCCTCCTGCATGGCCTCTTTGGCGCCGTCCTTGTCGCCCTTGTCCAGGGCTTTCTGGGCCTTGTCTAGGTTGGTTCCTATTCGCTCTGCTACCTGGGTCCACTTTCCGCCCTCGTCGGCTAACGAGTTAGGAGCTAATGAGAATACTAGTAAAGCAACAAAAACTAGCAGTAGAAGACCGCGCAGTTGCGTCTTCGATGACCGCGTAGGGCTCACAGGATTTCACCTCTTATTAGATAGGATCAACAGTGCTCCATAAGGTAAGGCAACACTATCTAAGGGTGATCATAGGCATTTCAAATTACAGATCGCAAGAAAGCAAATTAGCGCAGTTTAACGTATTTTTGCGGAAAATAAGCTGTCTGTGCGCCGGCGCCCCTAAATTTTCAGATTAGGTTAGGTGGACCTAGTTTACGGCTTCGCGGTGGGGTTTACCCACCCGTTCGGAGTGCACTGGGTGACCATGCCGCCGGTCTGCTGCATCATCACTTTGGCAAGCCCGTCCTCGCGGCATTCAAAATCGTGCCCATGACCCAAAAAGTGGCCTACTTCATGCGAGACTAGATAGATTCTGTAATCGTCGTCGCTCTTACCCGCATTGCGCCACAGGTCAGCGGAGGCAGTCCACCGTTTCGCGTTGAGGGCGACGAAGTTGCCGTTGTTGCAGCTGTATTCGCCATCTGTATCTAGCGGGGCACAAATGGAATCGATCAGGGTGGGCGAGCCGAGCACAATCCGCATCTGCGGGTTCTTGTCAGTGCGCGTAAACGATACTTGCCCTCCTTGGGACCAACCGCGCGGGTCGTTCAAGATCTGAAAAATCGAGTCGGCCGCCACCTGCTTGTCAATGGGGAGTCCGTCTTCGACCTCGACGCTAAAAGTGATCTGGCGGTCGGCGCTGAGGCCGGCGATAGTACCCGTTACCGCTGGGTGGGCGCCCGTACCCGACGCGGGGATGGCCTTGCCGTTCCAACCCGTGGGGACCTTATTTCCCTGTAAGTGATCCGAGGGCGTGAGGCTCATTTTGGGTCCGTCCTGAGCTTCCTTCTTCACGCTCTTCGAAATAGTGGTCGGAGGGTTGACGGAGGCTGCCCTCTTTTGCGCCGCCCCGGAATGGTTGCCCGCCAGCGCGCCAATGCCAACGCCCGCCACCAGTGTCAGCACGGCCGCAATTGGGAGGAGGCGGGGAATCGAGTGAGCGCGAGGAGCGCGGCCCGGGCGCGGGGGCGCTTTATGGGAAGTCGGCTTAGGCTTCGGCGAAGTGGCGCTACGCCGTAGACCGCTGTAAGGAGCGGGAGGAGTTCGCCGCTGCGGGGAGTGCCTTATTTCTACCTCTTCCGACATGCCCTCAGTATAGGGCTGTTATGTAAACGTGACCTAAATTCGCGACTGCGTAGCATGCCATACTACCGTTCGGTAAGGAATCGAGTGGGACGAACATCACAGAGTGGATGTGTTTGGGATGGGATGTTTATGCAGGTGAGACTGTTTGTTTTCAAAAATAGTGTCTTACGTCCCAAAGTTGCTAGAATCTACCCGGAAGAAGCGAATTGCATTTTTCATCAAAATTGAACCAATGGAGGCCAATTAACGATGGTCAAGTACGTCTACGACTTCTCTGAAGGCGACAAAGACATGAAAGACCTGCTGGGTGGCAAGGGCGCTAACCTGGCAGAAATGACGCGGCTAGGCTTGCCCGTTCCCCCGGGATTCACTATCACCACCGACGCTTGCCGCGCCTACCTGAAGGACGGCGAAGTCCCCGAATCTTTGGGTACTGAAGTAACCCGCTACCTGCGTGCAGTAGAAGACAAGCTGGGGCGCAAGCTGGGCGATGCCAAGGATCCGTTGCTGGTATCGGTCCGTTCCGGCGCAAAATTCTCGATGCCCGGCATGATGGAGACCGTCCTGGACGTTGGCCTAAACGACAAGTCGGTAGAAGGACTCGCCGAGGTAGCAGGGGATGCCCACTTCGCTTGGGATTCCTACCGCCGACTAGTGCAGATGTTCGGCAAGACAGTGCTGGACCTAGACGGGGACCTGTTCTCTGACGCCCTCGAGGCAATGAAGGAAAAGCGCGGCGTCAAGCTGGACATGGACCTCAGCACCGACGATCTGAAGGAACTGACCGAACAGTTTAAGGAGATCGTCAAGGAACAGACTGGCAAGCCCTTCCCGCAGGATCCGCGCGAACAGGTAGATCAGTGTATTGAGGCCGTGTTCCGTTCCTGGAACACCGAGCGCGCCCACATTTACCGCCGCCGCGAGCGCATCCCGCACACGCTGGGCACGGCGGTAAATATTTGCACCATGGTGTTTGGCAACATGGGCGAGACTTCCGGTACTGGTGTTTGCTTTACTCGCGACCCCTCTTCGGGGCACTCGGGCGTGTACGGCGACTACCTGATGAACGCTCAAGGCGAGGACGTGGTTGCCGGTATCCGCAATACGCACCCGCTGTCCGACCTCGAAACGCAGGACAAGAAGTCTTACGACGAGCTGCTGGGCATCATGCGTACGCTGGAGACGCACTACAAGGACATGTGTGACATCGAGTTCACCATCGAGCGCGGCAAGCTGTGGATGCTGCAGACCCGCGTGGGCAAGCGTACTGCTGCGGCGGCATTCCGGATTGCTACCCAGCTGGTAGACGAGAAGCTGATTACTAAGGACGAGGCGCTCGAGCGCGTCACCGGTGCGCAGCTGACTCAGCTGATGTTCCCGCAGTTCGACGTCAGTGCTGATCGCACCATGATCGCTAAGGGCATGGCTGCTTCGCCGGGTGCTGCCGTTGGCGGTGTCGTCTTTGATAATGACGAGGCCGAGGCATTTGCCGCCGAGGGTAAGAAGGCGATTTTGGTGCGCCGCGAGACTAACCCCGACGATCTGCCGGGCATGGTGGCGGCCGAGGGCGTACTCACCGCTCGTGGCGGAAAGACTTCGCACGCGGCAGTGGTTGCGCGCGGCATGGGCAAGACCTGTGTTTGTGGCGCCGAAGCCCTGCACATTGATGCCAAGGCGCGGGAGCTGCGCATTGGCGATAAGGTCTTCCACTCTGGCGACACCATTGCGATCGACGGCACTACCGGCGAAGTGTTTGAAGGGGAAGTGGCAGTCGAGGATTCCCCGGTTACCACTTACCTGACCCACGGTCTTGATGCCGGTCTGGAAGCTTGCAAGGGCAAGAAGGAAGACGAAGACCTGGTGCACGCGGTAGCACGCATCATGGAACATGCTGATTCGCGGCGCGCCCTGGATGTGCGTGCCAACGCGGATACTCCCGAGGACGCGCAGCGAAGCGTAGACTTCGGCGCACAGGGAATCGGCCTGTGCCGTACCGAGCACATGTTCCTTGGCAAGCGGCGCAAGCTGATTGAGCGCGCTATTCTTTCCGAGCCCAATTCGCAGGCACGCCAGGATGCCCTGGACGAACTGGAAAAGTTGCAGACTGGCGACTTTGAGCAGATGCTGCCGATCATGGATGGCAAGGCTATGACCGTGCGTCTGATTGACCCGCCGCTCCATGAATTCCTGCCTGACCTGGTCGACCTCGAAGTGAAGGTGGCCGTGGCAGAAGCGAAGGGTGAACAGTGCGAAGAAGATAAGAAGATGCTGCTGGCAGTGCGGCGCATGCACGAAGCTAACCCGATGCTGGGACTTCGTGGCGTCCGCCTCGGCCTCTACTTCGACGGCCTATTCGAACTGCAGATCCGCGCGCTCATCGGCGCTGCCGCCAGGCTAAAGAAGGAAGGCAAGGATCCGCGTCCAGAAATCATGGTGCCGCTAGTCGGGTCCGTGAACGAACTGCGCTATGTACGCGAGGAAGCCGAGAAGATCATCGCTTCCATCGAGGAGGAATACGATGTGAAACTCGATATTCCAATCGGTGCCATGATCGAGCTGCCGCGCGCCGCCCTCACTGCGGAAGCGCTTGCCGAAGAGGCCGACTTCTTCAGCTTCGGCACTAACGATCTGACCCAGACCACTTGGGGCTTCAGCCGTGACGACGTCGAGGGCGTGTTCTTCCCCGAGTATCTAGAAAAGGGCATTTTGGGTGTCTCCCCGTTCGAAACGATCGACCGCCGCGGTGTTGGCCGCATGGTCGAAATGGGTGCGCAGAACGCCCGCTCTACAAAGCCGAACATCAAGCTTGGGGTTTGTGGCGAGCACGGCGGCGACCCCGAATCGGTGCGCTTCTTCGACGAACTGGGCATGGCTTACGTGTCCTGTTCGCCGTTCCGTGTTCCGGTAGCCCGGCTCGAAGCGGGCCGCGCCACCGCAATGCGTGAACACGCCTAAATAAAAGCGCTAAAGGAGGGCGGTCCTTGCCGGGGCCGCCCTCCTTTTTGCTTTCGGCAGCTTTCGCGAGCCTTGGTCTAGTTTCGTAAACCTTGGTCGACAATGCCATGTTTCGCGTGTTCGACTTGGTTTCGTGAAGAAGCGCCAAGCCTAGCGGCACAACACCAAACATTGCGGCAGGTGCCCCAAATGCAAATAAGTAGTAGCTTAGGCTACCCTAAGTAGGTCTTATTTGTTTCTTGGAAAGGACCTTGCGTGGAATTTGCAAGATTCCGCAGGGGAAGCGCAGGCATCGCTGCCGCACTCCTTTGCGCAACCATTATCCCTGCGGCAAATGCTGCAGAGAAACCTGCAACCGGAGCAGACTCAAACCTGCCTAAGTGGTCAGCCGTAGACGGCACCCGCTTCAACGACGTGGCTCGCCGCACCGATAGGGTTACCTACCCCGACGCTGGTCACGTGCCCGCGGTAGGGTGCGATATTACCGGTGACGACCTGGCAGACATGATTTTCACCAACCCGCAAAAGCGTAAAACCTACGCGGTTCCATATATTCCGTACGGGTCTGACAATGACGAAGTAACTCGTAGTATCGAAGAACAGAATGCGGTGAAGACTGTCTCAGAAGAGGCGGAAGGGTACGGCCTTGCAGCAGCCTGCCTACCAGATTCGACTCGTCTTGCCGTGGCAGCGAAAAATAAAATCTTCATCTACAGTGCCGGACTGAAGAAGGCCGCAGAAGTCGAGGTCGCGGGCATCCGCGCCATGGCCAGCAGTGGAAATAGGTTGGCAGTAGCATCCGGACACAAGCTCTACTTCTACGATGCCACCGGCGAGCGCCAAGGAAAGCCCCTCGATCTGGGCGCAAATATTGAAGTGGTAGTTGCACTAAGTGACGGCACGTTCGCGCTCGGAATGTCTGAGGTGGGAAAAGTACAAATTGTAGAACCGCGCTCAGGCGCGATCACCATGACCGCAACTGGGGACGCAGACGCTCGTTTCGGGGCCGCCATCACCTCTACCGGTGACCTAAATGGGGACGAAGACGACGACTTGGCAATTGGCGCACCCCTGGCCAACAATGAAACCGGGGCGGTAGCACTAATTACTGACCTAAATAACGATGTCAAGGTAGACGTCACCTCGACTGATGACAGCCCGGTCACGGCAGATGGGAAATCAGTAGGGTACCTGCTGCGGGCACCATTGCGCGCTCACCTTGGGGCATCCCTCGCCTGGGTGGACGGCGGCGACAAACCCGGTGCGCTGGTGGTAGGCAAACCGGTGGACGAAGAACACACGGGCGCCCTCGTTATATCTGCGCAAGCCCTAAACAAGAACTACAACAACGGGCTCGGTATCGACGGCATTGGCGAAAAATACAAGCTGTGGCTGGCCGGTGGTGACGAAAAAGATGATGCAGGAGTGGAAGTGGGCGTGATGCCCCGCCGCGGAGAAGACACTCTAAACGGTATCTTCACAGTGAACTCCACTGGCAAAGTGGACGTGTGGACCATCGATCTGACTCATCAGGGCGAACCGAAGAAACAAAAGATAGACCCGCCATATCCGGCGCCGGAGCCCGAAAAGCGCGAATCGGCCGTGCAATCGCTAGATACGCCAGAGAAGAAAATCTGGAAGGGAGAGTTCTCTTCCGGTCTTGGCTCGTCGCTGGTCAAGGGCCAATGCGACGTGACCGGTGACGGCAAGGCAGACATTATCGCTGGCATGCCTACCCGTTCGGAATGGAAATTTGACCCCTTCTATCTGGACTCGACCTCGACCCATGGATGGCTTCCCAATGTAACTGGCGGAGTGCAAATCATTCCCGGTGGCACCAAGGGCAAAGACGTGCCGGCAGCAGACACGATCGCGCTTAACGGTCCGAAAGAGACAACCGACCCCGGCACGGATTCTTCTGTTGGATTGTCGGTAGCCTGCCTTGGCGACACGAATGGTGATGGTATCGCCGACCTGGCGGTCAACTCGCACACGATGGCACGAGCCTGGGTCATCTACGGCGGGCCTCACCTTGCCAAAGTGGACCTGAACAACCTGCATCCGGATCAGGGGTGGTGGATTGATCTGCCCGAATATGGTTCCTCTCCGGTGCAAATATCCAGGGCCGGCGATGTGAACGAGGACGGATTGGCCGACATTGCCGTAACGCTAGGCGACGCCAATCTAGCCAGGGGCGAGAAGGGGCACAAGGGCGCCCTCTACATTTTTGCGGGCAAGAAGCATGCGGCCAATGTGGATATGAAAAAGATGACCCCGCCCGAGGGCGCGGTAGTGAGAACCGTCTTTGCTCCCGAAGGGCATTTCCTTAGCCAGTCCGTTCCCGTCGGCGACGTAAACGGTGACGGTGTGGTCGACTGGGTGTTGACGGACTTCCAAGCTGAGCAAGGCGGTGGCATATATCCGGGCAAAGCTTGGTTGGTCTACGGGTCTACCGAGAAGGAGGTGCAAGTTGCCCCCGGTAATTCCTTTGAGCTGACCATGTCTCCTGATGCGTCGCACCGGCTAGGCGCGGGAGCCTCGGTGGCGCCCGTTGGCGATGTGAACTCCGATGGTTACAACGATTTTGTCATTGGCTACGATGGCGGCCAGATTATGCACCAAAGCGAGGGCGGGCTGCTACTTGTTTACGGGCACAAGGGACAACGCACGAAGGTGAGCGTTTCCGTTGCAGATGGTGCTCGAAATGAGGGCGTACGAGTGGTGCGCGGTCCGGCAAAAAACAGCGGTTTCGGCTGGGCAGTAGATGCCCTCCCGGGGAAGAAGAAGGCGCTCATTGCGGTCGGTGCCCCCACCATGGAAAAGGATGGACGCGTTTTCCTCTTTGACACTTCGGTGTTTAAAGAGACTCCGACCACTCTGCCGGAATCGGTGAGCGTGATTCGCTCCCCCGGCGAGCAGGCACGCTTCGGGCGCGCCCTCGCCTTTGTAGGCAACGTGCTAGAGGGGCCAACCCTTGCCATTGGTGCGGACGGGGTCATTTCGGAAGAGGGCGAAGGCCGCGAAGGGTTTGCCAATTCAGCGCATGTGCTGGCAATGCGCATAAACCCGTGGGAGGAAGAGGAGTCCTCTGACTCTTCGGAAAGCTCGGAGCCGGCAGATGCCGAAAAACCTGCAGAAACCGATCAGGAAGGTAAGGGCCATCTTCCCGCCGGTGCAGAGCAGGCAGACGAAAGTAAGAATGATGCTGCTCCCAAGCAAACCGGCGGCAACAAGCTAGGTGCTGTGAACACTCATGCGCAGGAGAGAAGGCCAGGCGTGGGGAGTACTGTCATAGTAAAACAGGGGCAGCTAGCTCATTCGGGCAGTGTCGCGTTACTGGCTGGTGCGATGGCGCTAACGCTGCTTGCTGTAGGGACGGGAATATACATGCTAAGGCGAGAGCACTGATTTGGCCTGTGTGGGTGTAGTCGAGGGCGGCTTAAGCCGCCCTCGACTACATTCTCGAAGAATACGGGTGATGCAGGTGGAACAAAACTGGTTGGTAGTGCAACATTGGGGCCACAAACAGTGAGAGCATTGAAACATGGGATCATCGGGGACGGCGCAGGCAATGGCACAGCATCTGCCAGTCCAAATGCGCTCGCAATTGGACACTAGTCGGCTTACGCGCGGCATGTACTCGACCGATGCCGGCATCTACCGGGTTATTCCCGCAGCCGTCTATTTTCCCCGCAACAAGCAAGAAGCCATCGCTGGAATAAAAGCCGCCCTGAAAGCAAAACTGCCATTGACCAGCAGGGGAGCGGGCACTTCCTGTGCCGGCAACGCCATAGGGCCCGGAGTGGTAATCGACTTTAACAAGCACATGAACCAGGTGCTGGATATTGATCCGCAACGGTGCACCGCCCGCGTGCAACCAGGATGTGTAGAAGCAACGTTGCAGGCGCGTGCCGCCCAATACGGATTGCGTTTTGGGCCTGATCCCTCTAGCCAGAACCGGTGCACTATCGGCGGAATGGTAGGAAATAACGCCTGCGGGCCGCATGCAACAGCGTGGGGCAGGACGGCGGTAAACATTGTGTCGCTAGAGTGCGTGGACGGGGTTGGCAATATCTTTACTGCCCGAAACGACTCGCTCGCCCCGCGAGAAGACTTGCAAGCGCTGATTGACCAGAACCTGGCCACCATCCGCAAGGAATTCGGTAAATTCTCTAGGCAAGTCTCGGGTTACCAATTGGATATGGCCCTACCAGAATCGGGGCGGAATCTGGCCGGGTTTTTGGCGGGTAGCGAGGGCACTCTGGTGACTGTACTCGAAATAGAAGTAAAACTTGTGCCCATACCTGCTTCTCCGGTGCTCATGGCGTTGGGCTATGCGGACATGATCGAAGCGGCCAGGGACGTTCCCACCGTGTTGGCGTTTCGGCCTCTTTCTGTCGAGGGGCTCGACCGCAACCTGGTAGAGGTAGTCAAACAAAACCGCGGCCAGGTTCCCGCACTGCCCAAGGGCGGCGGCTGGCTAATGTGCGAAGTGTCGGCAGCAGATGAGCCGCAATCTTTAGCACTGGCGAAAAAAATAGCCGGCGCCGCGCACACGGATCAGGTAGCCATCTATCCTCCCGGCGAGGACGCAGCCGCCCTCTGGCGCATCAGGGCCGACGGGGCCGGCCTGGGCGGGCGCACCCCAATTGTCCGAGACGAGCATGGCAACGTAACTGGCGGCGAGCAGGCGTGGGCAGGTTTTGAAGATGCTGCCGTCCCTCCGCAAAAATTAGCCGACTACTTAGAAGACTTCACCACCTGTATGAACAGGCGCGGCATCAACGGCCTCCTCTACGGGCACTTCGGGGACGGCTGCGTGCACGTGCGCCTAGACTTTCCCCTGACCGAGCCGCAAGGCGTCGCCCGTACCCGCGCCTTCTTAGAAGAAGCAGCGGACATCGTTGCCCGACACGGCGGTTCCATCTCGGGCGAGCACGGGGACGGGAGGGCCCGCTCAGAACTGCTCGCCCGCATGTATTCGCCCTCGGCGCTAGCACTATTTAGCCAGGTAAAAGGCATCTTTGACCCGGATGGGTTACTAAATCCCGGCGTGCTGGTAGATCCCGAACCGATAGATGCACACCTACGCCGCCCAGCAGCAAAAGCCATTCCTGCTCGCGGCGGATATGCTTTCGGCGCCGACCACGGCGACTTCACCACCGCAGTGCACCGCTGCACCGGCATTGGCAAATGTCGAGCCCAAAGCAAAGGCGTATTCATGTGCCCGTCCTATGCTGCTACCGGCAACGAAAAGGACTCCACTCGCGGGCGGGCTCGCATCCTAGAAGAAGCGGCAAACGGAAACCTGATTGAATCCTTCGCTTCCCCAGAAGTACTGGAAGTGCTCGACCTGTGTCTGGCCTGCAAAGCCTGCAGCGCCGACTGCCCAGCCGGGGTGGACATGGCAAAATATCGCAGCGAGGCCTACTACCGCATTTACCGAGGGCGACTTCGCCCACCCAGCCACTACCTGCTGGGCGCCCTCCCAAGGTGGGTGGGGCTGGCAACGCGCCTGCCCGGCCTCGCTAAAGTCATAAACGCCGCGATGGCCACCCCGCTACGTAAAATCGCCTTCAAAGTTGCCGGCCTAGATACGCGCCGGCAAGCACCCCGCCTAGTCACTGAACGATTCAGCAAATGGGCAAAGCGGGTAGGAATAGAGCAGGCGCTCGCGGGAGCGCGCCCGCAGGATAGGTACGTCGCACTCTGGGCAGACTCCTTCAGTGAAACACTCGATTCGGTGGGCGCAAAGGCCACTGTGAAGGTTCTGCACGAGGCCGGATACAAGGTGCTGCTCGCGCCCCCTAGCTGCTGCGGGCTGACTTGGATTTCCACGGGGCAGCTTCCCGCTGCAAAGAAGCGCCTCCGCCAGCTGCTAGAAAACCTGGCCCCACTGGCCGCAGCGGGGATCCCGATCGTAGGGGTGGAACCGTCCTGCAGTGCCGTCCTCCGCGACGATCTTCCAGAACTACTGCACCAGGACAGGCGGGCGCACCTGGTGGCGAAGAACGTTTACACATTGGCAGAACTGCTTAGCACTCCCGCGCCCATAGGCCCAACTAACTGGAAGCTACCTGACTTGCACGGCCTAAAGGTGGTTGCTCAGCCACACTGCCACCACTATTCGGTGATGGGGTGGCAGCGGGATCGGCAGCTGCTGCGCCGCGCTGGAGCCCAGGTGATAGAGGTTTCTGGCTGCTGCGGGCTGGCAGGAAACTTCGGCATGGAAAAGGGTCACTACGACGTGTCGGTAAAGGTGGCAGAAAACGACCTGCTGCCCTCGCTGAGGGCGAACCCCGATGCGGTGTTGTTAGCCGACGGATTCTCTTGCCGCACGCAGGCGCTGCAACTGGCGGGACGCAAAGGTATACACCTGGCTACGCTGCTTGCAAACGGAAGCGCACACCCCGAAACAACTGCACTAAACTGAGCTGATCCGTGGAAGAATAGAAGACACGTGTGCCAGCAGCAGGAGGAACGATAATGCCACTTTTTGAACTTGATCAGGGCCGGCTAGTCCCAGCACAGTTCGGTCGTCCCGTGGAACGCGGATTTAGTGCAGATGTTCTGGAGTCCGTGCGGGCACAAGTCCTAGAAGTGATATCCCGTCCCCTGTTTCCCGTTGCCTGGGATCATGACGAGGCCGACGAGGTTTCCGGCCCGCACCGCCTTACCGCCCTGGACGCGTCCGGGCAGGTAGTGGCCGTGGAAGTGCTGGGCCGTCTGGATGCCATTTCTCTTATTGCGGCACTGTCTAGGTTGGGCGACATCTCCTCGATGGGGTGGCTGGACCTTGCCCACATGTATCCCGGTGGGGCCGAACGTTTCCGTTCCGGTTGGACCGAGTTCCGCGAATCCATGCCCCCGGATGCCAAGCCGGGCCCACGCATGATCATTGTTGCTGCGGACATCGACCCCTCTGTGCGCCCCTCCCTGGACGTACTCTTCTCCTCGGGCCTAGAGGTACACGAGATCGCAATGCGCGCCATGGCGAACGGGCGCCGCTTCCTAGACGTGCAACCGGTTGGGCCTAGCTACTGGTCGCCGAACCCGGCACTGATGCGCGCCCGGCATTCGCGCCGCCCTCGACTGTCGCAGTATTCAACAGACGATGGTCGTATCGAAGGCCCATCCGCTCCCGGGTCCACGGCCCCCGAGCCGCAGCAGGACGAATCGGATGTACCCGCGCAGCCGGCCGCCCCCAAGGTGGAAGAACAGCAGATGCGTTCCCCGAAACAGGAGGATCGCATTGTTGGTGGCATCCATTACCCGCAGGTCTACGCGGTGGGTGACACGGTGGTGGCCCAGGGCTTCGACAAGAAGCAAGAAGAGGAACCGCCGGCTACTACCGGCGAACACGAGGCCGTGCAAAAAGAGGTCCCGGCGGTGCTTGGACACGACGCCGAAGGGCTGGCAGCTATTGCTTCCGTGCTGGGTTCTGACACCCCAATCGTGGCGGTGGGAGCCGATTCGTTCAAGGAAGCTACTTTGCTGGCAGGTGGGCAGATCAGCTACAACGGCGGCCAGCAGACCACCGATGCTGATCAGGCAATTGAAGAACTGCTGGGTATCAGCGCCGACGGCTGGGTACACTTCCGCCTAGGCCACGCGGAAGGCCCGTCTTTGGCCGAAGCAATCCTCGAGATAAATGAGGAGATTGACCGCGAATCCAAGGCCCGCTAGGGGCAAATCTGGGTGCAGGCCGCCTCGCCTAATATCGAGGGCGGGTTGGCGGCCTGCGGCAGAGCCATAGGCAGCCAGGCGTGGAAGGAAGCCCACGCGCTCTGGCGCACGTCCGGGTCAGACAAGATTACGTCGTGCAGCGATTCAAACCGGCGCAAGGTTACGTTGGTAGAAAGCTTGTGCGCGGTAGCAGCTACCTTGTCCGCATCCAAGACGGCATCGCGGCGGCGGGCCAGTAGGTTCCATTTGCCGCCAAAAGATCCCACAGATGCCCACACCAGGGTCGGGCAAGTAAGCTGCAATCCCTTAGCTATCTCCGTGTGCCCAGCTAGGATGGCCTGGAGCCAGCCCGGCCTGATGGGGGCAGATTTAGACGTCTTCCACTGCGGGATCAGATTCCAGCCGCGCACGGAAGGATCCTCCCTCCACGGACGCAAGTAGTCCGGAAGAGGCCCGTCCTCGCTGTCCCAACCCGCCAGCGAGCGGGCGTAGATGTTTTCGCCCTCGGGCATGGGCACCACCTGGCGGGGGGCCCGCCAAGACCACGCGCGCACCAGTGGGGTAACCACCGTTTTCGAAGTGTTGTCGTACTGCCAGGTGATCCAAGGCGAATTTAGGAGCAGGGCAGAAACCTGGTCGCGGTGCCGGTTCGCCCACAGCGCCGCCGACAATCCGCCGGTGGAGTGGCCCATCAGGAGTAAAGGCAGGTGGGGGTGTTCCGAGCGAATCAGCCGCAGCGCCGCATCCAAATCCTCGTCGTAAGTGTCTAGCGAATCGACATACCCGAAGGACTGGTACAGCCGCCACGACCTGCCGTACTTGCGCAGGTCGATCGCGTAGAAAGCGCCCCCCGCAGCGGCCACGTGGCGGGCCTGCTCGCGCTGGAAAAAGTAGTCATTCCACCCGTGAATGTAGAGCGCCACGAACCCCGGTTCTTTAGGAGTACCCGCGATGGCCTGGGGATCGGCCTCGGCGCGGTGCGCGACCAGGGTAGCCATGACGGGCCCCTCGGAATCGGCATGCAAAGAGAGCGTTTGCGCCTCGAATCCGGGCCCTAAAATGTCGGGGCCCCACTTGCCTTGCGGCGGTGCCTCATCGGGGACTTCCGTGGGCAGAGGGCGAAAATCGGTCATTCTAGTTCTTCCATAAACTCCGCGAGGATGGCATTGACTTGGGCAAATTCTATCAAGAAGCCGTCGTGGCCAAAGGGGGTGTGAATCTGGGCGAAGCGGCCACCCGGAAGTGCCTTCGCCATCTTTTCGCAGTCGCGGGCGTAGAACAGCCGATCCGAATTTACTCCAACCACTAAGGCTGGTCCGGAAAAACGAGCGAGCGCTTCGGCCACGCCGCCCCGTCCTCGGCCCACGTCGTGGGTGATCATTGCCTTAGAGAGGATCCGGTAGCTGCCCGCATCAAAGCGGGCCGCCAATTTGCGGGCGTGGTAGTCCAAATAGGACTGCACCGCTAATCTACCGCCGGCCAGTGGTTCCTCGTCGCCCTGGCGGTTTCGCCCGAATCGCTCGTCCAGTTCCAGTGGGGTGCGGTAGGTGGTATGGGCGATCTCGCGCGCAAGCCCTAACCCGCGCACCGGTCCTTCGTCGCTGTGGTAGTAGTCGCCACCGTTGAAATGCGGATCCAGCTCGATGGCGGCAATCTGCGCGTGGGCCCATGCCGCCTGCTCGGCGGTGGTGCATGCTGCCGTTGCCACCAAGATCAGCGTGCGGGTCCGTTCCGGGTAGGTGACAGCCCATTCGACTGCCCGATGCCCGCCCGCAGAAGGGCCCACGATAGCTGCGAACTGGTCAATGCCCAGCAGATCTGCCAAGCGGGCCTCCGCCCTGACCATGTCGCGCGTGGACAGCTGCGGGAAACGCGACCCCCACTCGCGCCCATCCGGGGCTAGCGAGGAAGGACCGGTAGAACCCATGCACCCGCCCAGCACGTTTGGTGCCACGATGAAGTACTTGTCGGTATCGAGCGGGAGCTTCGGCCCCACCGCCTGCGCCCACCAGCCGGGAGTGGGTTGACCCGGCCCGGCTGGGCCGGCGACGTGGGAATCCCCAGTCAGAGCGTGAAGGATCAAAATGGCGTTGTTCCTGGCCGGGTTTAACTTGCCCCACGTTTCATAGGCAAGACGAACCGCGGGCAGCTTCCCGCCGCCCTCTAAAGGCAGCGGCCCTAATTCGGCGTACATGCGGGGGCCGCGAGCCTCGTCCTCGCGCCAAGCCCCGGTTACAGGCAGAGCGTCGCCCTTGGCAACGGCGGAAGCATCAGTTGCTGGTGCGCTGGCCCAGTCACCTTTGGGGGGTTTCAGTAAAGAAGCAAAGGGGAGGGGAGTGTTGGTTCTGGAAATGCCGGGAGCTGCCCGGTCGGATGCACCGTGCCGGGCAGCTCTTTGGGCAAGCACCGTAAGGGGTGGAAGGTCATCCCACCCCTTACAACACGCCTCGTTGCTCACAGGCCCACAGCCTTGAACGCGGTTTCGAGGGCGTCGATCAGGTCTTCGACGTTTTCGATGCCAACCGCAAGTCGGATCGTGCCGCCGGTGATGCCGGCCTTCTTCAGCCCTTCCTCTTCCAACTGCGAGTGGGTGGTGGAGGCAGGGTGGGCTACTAGCGAACGCACGTCGCCGATGTTTGCCAGGTTCGAGAAGAGCGGCAGGTTGTCGACGAACTTCTCGCCTACCTCGCGGCCACCGGTGATGTCGAAGCTGACCAGGGCGCCCGCACCGCGCGGGGTGTACTTCTTGGCGAGCTCGTAGTAGGGGCTCGACTCCAGGCCGGAGTAGCTGATCGCGTCCACGCCGCGGCCCTCGTTCTTGCGCTTTTCTAGGTACTGCGCGATCTTGAGGGCGTTGTCCACGTGCCGTTCAATGCGCAGCGAGAGCGTTTCGATGCCCTGTTCAATTAGGAAGGCATTGAACGGGGAGGCGCTGAAGCCTAGATCTCGCAACCCCTGGGCGCGTGCCTTCAGGATGAAGGCCTGATTGCCCAGGTCGGGGCCGTAGGTGAGGCCGTGGTATGACGGGTCGGGCTGGTTGAACTGGACGAAGCGTTCCGGTTCCTTGGTCCAATCGAAGTTGCCCGAATCGACGATGACGCCTAGCACGGAGGTGCCGTGTCCGCCCAGGTACTTCGTGGCCGAGTGCACCACAATGTCTGCACCCCATTCGATCGGACGCAGCAGGTACGGGGTCGGCACGGTGTTGTCGACGATTAGCGGTACGCCAACTTCGTGCGCCGCCTTGGCTAGCGGTTCTAGATCCAGAATGTCTCCGGCCGGGTTGGGAATGGTTTCCCCATAGAAAGCCACGGTGCGTTCGTCAGCGAGGGCCTTCCACGATTCGATGTCGTGGGGATCTTCGACCAGGCGGGTCTCGATACCGTACTTGGGCAGGGTGTGTACGAACAGGTTCGTGGTGCCGCCATATAGCGAGGGCGAAGCCACAATGTTGTCTCCGGCCTGGGCGATCGTCAGAATCGACAGGCTGATTGCGCCCGCGCCAGAAGACGTGAGCAGGGCGCCGACGCCGCCCTCCAGAGTTGCCAGTCGTGCCTCGACCACATCCCAGGTGGGGTTCGTCAGGCGCGAGTAGATGGGGCCTTGATCTTTGAGGGCGAAGCGGTCAGCCGCCTGCTGGGCGGACTCGAACACGTAAGAGGTGGTCTGGTAGATCGGCAACGCCCTCGCCCCGGTGGTGGGGTCGGGCTGCTGGCCGGCGTGGATCTGGTTAGTTTCAAAATTCCAAGACATGAGGGTTCCTTATAGGTTCAGATGGTATTAGGGGCCCCATGAAAATACAGAAAAGCCGTGCAAGGCCCCTTGAGGACTGCACGGCAGACACGATGTATGGCTTCTTGAGCTTTGGCTGACGCGCAGTCAGCTGAACATTCGTGTAAACATGCCAAAACCATACACCGACCGTGATCGGGGATGGCAAGTCCAATTCGGAAAATGTCCGAGCTGTGGGATTTACGCATGAATTTTTGGGGTGATGCTGCGGAAGAGGTGTCTGTGCAAATTAAGGAAGAGTTCCCCCTCCTCGGCGTGTTGAGTGGAAGTTGACTTATAAAAGCTAGCCAAAGCTTGGCCAGCCAGTGTATGTTGTTACTGTGAAAATTGTTGTTGCTGTGTAACGTGTGGCTAGTGTGTCTAATGAGTCGCACCATTCTGGGCTGCAACAACACCCTTTTTCAGGAGACGAAACGTGAGTTCAAAGAAATTCTCTTTGCGCGGGCGCGCACTTGTAAGCAGCCTGATCATAGGCGGAATCGCGCTGTCCGGACTAGGCGGTACCTTCGCCCTGGCTGCGCCCTCGGATGACGACATTGCCCGGGCAAAGCAGGCCGAAAAGGCGGCGGCAGGATCGGTCGCTGACATCGAAGTAAAGCTGGCACAGAACACTGCCAAGTCAGAAGAGGCACTAACTGCGGCTCAGCGTGCAGGCGAACGCTTCGCCCAGGCGTCTGTGAAGGCGGATGCGGCTTCAAGGGCGGCAGATAAGGCCCGCAAGGACGCCGACCAAGCCAAGAAGAAGGTAGAAGAAGCCCGCAAGTCCCTAGGGGATGTGGCCACCACCGTTTACCGGCAGTCCGGTTCACTCTCGTCTGCGGTGCCCTACCTAAATGCCGACGGGCTCGAAACTATTGAAATGCGCCGCGTTGCCATCGAACTATTCGGTGGTAAGGCCGATCAGAAGATGCAGACCTTCTCGGCCATGCAGCAGGTCGCCAACGTCATTGAAGAGCGCGCTACGAAGGCGGAAGCCACCCAGAAGGCCGCCGCCTCCGCAATGGAATCGCGCGCGAGTGCTGCCCAGCAGGCTGCAAGTGCCGCCGAAGCTGCCCAGCGTTCCACCGCGCAGCGCCGCAGTGAGCTCATTGCTCAGCTGGCTGCTGCCCGCGGTACTACCAAGGAACTGGAAACCAAGAGGCAGGAAGAGCTAGAACGCCAGCGGCGCGCCCGCGAGGCAGAAGCCGCCCGCCGCGCCCTGGCCACTCAACGGGCGCAAGAGGAAGCGCGTCGCAAGGCTGCCGAAGCGGCGGCCGCTCAGCAGGCGGAAGCGCAGCGACAGGCAGCAGCCCAGGCGCAGGCCCAAGCTCAGGCGCAGGCTCAGGCGAACGATTCCAGTGCCGAGGACGAAACTCCCGCACCCGCACCCGCTCCCGCACCTGCTCCCGCACCGGCCCCGGCCCCAGCTCCCGCTCCCTCGGGTGGCGGCGGCAATGCCGTGGTAGCTGCAGCAGCTAGCCAGATTGGCGTTCCCTACGTGTGGGGTGGTGCGGCACGGTATGCGGGCCTGGATTGCTCTGGCCTGTCCATGACTTCGTGGGCTCAAGTGGGTGTCGACCTGCCGCGTACTGCCGAGCAGCAGTACCTGTGGGGCGTAAATTCCGGACGCGGTGTCTCAATCAATAACCTTCGCGCTGGTGACTTGGTATTCTGGGGCGATGCAAGCGGCGTCTACCACGTGGCGGTTTATGCCGGGGGCGGGGAAATTATTGAAGCCCCTTATCCCGGAGCTACAGTGAGGCGAACCGGCCTGTACTATGGCAACTTGATGGCGCTTGGGGTTCGCCCAGCGTAGTCGCCACAAATCGTCTTGCCCGCTAAGGAGGAAAAATGACTGCAAGTCCGCGCGTGCTGTGCGTCGGAGAGGCCCTGATGGACCGCATCGAACGCGACGGTTCCGCAAAGGAATACGTGGGCGGATCGCTGCTGAATGTGGCCCGCGGAATCGCCCAGCTGGGCCATGACACGACCTTGGCCTCGTGGTGGGGCGAGGACGAGCGGGGCCAGCAGCTGGCCAAGGCGCTAGCCGAGGGCGACGTGCATGTCTTGCCAGGTACTTCGGGTGCAGATCACACCACCGTGGCCTACGCGCACGTCGATTCTGAGGGGCGCGCTACCTACGAGTTCGATCTGTTGTGGGACCTGCCGGAACAGGCTCGTACCGACACTTACGATCACCTGCACACCGGCTCGTTTGCGGCAACGGTGGAACCGGGTGGCAAGAAGGTGCTGCGGCTGGTGAAGGAAGCGGCTCTTACCGGGACTGTTTCCTACGATCCGAACATTAGGCCGTCCGTGATGGGTAGCCCGGAACAGGTGCGCAGCCGGATTGAAGAGATCATTTCCTTCTGCGACATTGTGAAGGCCTCCGACGAGGATATTTCCTGGCTATACCCTGACCGCGCGGTGGAAGATGTCATGCGCTCCTGGCTGGCCATGGGGCCCGCCATGGTCATTACGACTCGTGGCCCGTGGGGTGCTTACGCACGGCTAGCCGGCGAACGCGACATGCTGGTCATTGACCCGTTGAATGTGGAACTGGGTGACACCGTGGGCGCCGGTGATTCCTTCATGGCCGGGCTGATCTCGGCACTGCTGGATGCCGGTCTTGCCGGTAGTGGGCAGGCTCGCAGGAAGCTGCGCGAGGCAAAGTGGGCGGATGTGCTTTCCGCGCTGCACCGCGCCACCGTCACCTCGGGCCTGACCGTTTCCAAGCTTGGCGCTTTCTCTCCGAACCGCGCCGACGTAGCTCGGGTAACTGACGGGCATCCGGAATTGAAGTAGGACTTTCCCATCTCATGCCCCTTTGGCGGCCACTCGGCCCCAAAGGGGCTCCCCATTTAAGACGCCTCTTCCCTTGACACCAGCTCGAAGACGCCAGCTTGAGGGCGGCCGGTGGGCGGGGAAAAGAAATGGTCCACGCCGGCGGCGTGGACCAAAACTCTTTTTAGGTGAAGCTTACTGCTCGGGCTCGATCACCGGAACCGGATTTACTGCGTGCCCGCCGGCAGCAATGCGATCCTGTTCGCGCTTGATAGAGACGCGAATTTCTTCTTCCGCCTCTTCGCGGCCAACCCAGTGTGCGCCCTCGACCGATTTGCCGGGTTCTAGATCCTTGTACACCTCGAAGAAGTGCTGGATTTCCAGGCGGTGGAACTCAGAGACGTCCTCGAGCTCGGTACGCCATGCCATGCGCTGATCAGCGGTGGGAACTGCAACAACCTTGTCGTCGCCGCCCTTCTCGTCGCGCATGCGGAACATTCCCAAGGCACGGCAGCGGATGACGCAGCCGGGGAAAGTTGGCTCTTCAAGAAGCACCAGAACGTCGAGCGGGTCGCCGTCCTCGCCTAGCGTGCCGTCGATAAACCCGTAATCGTCTGGGTAACGGGTAGAAGTGAACAGCATACGGTCCAAGCGGATGCGACCAGTTTCGTGGTCGACCTCGTACTTGTTCCTATTCCCTTTCGGGATTTCGATGGTTACATCAAACTCCATTTAAGAGCCCTTTCAACAGTTGGGTCGATGCGATAATAACCCAATGGTACCGGTACAGTTAGACTGGTCGTTACACAAAACAGGACTGTGAGGCGGAATAGATGCGAAAGACAGTAGCGGCAGCCACTATTGGCACGCTTCTGCTAGTGGGCGGTTCAATCACCTACGGCGCCCTGGACGCTTACGACGTAGTTCCGGGCGTGTTTACGCTTTCACCAGCGCCGCCATCGCCGCAACCAGTTCCTACCGCTGCCGCCGTGGCTGCCGAACCGACGCCGGCTCAGGCCGATGCGGCCAAGGGGGAGTTACCGAACTCGGAGCAGGTCCAACAGATCGCAGCTTCCCTGTCGGGAAAGATCAAGAAGGCGGCTACCGACGCGCGGGCCGCGGCTAAAGCGCAGGCCGATGCCGAGGACGCCCAAGAGAAGCCGAATGCGGACCAGGACAAGGGCGAGGTCGAGCCCTCCCTGCGCGTGGGCGTGTCTGTTCTGGACGTGGCCACTGGCAAGGAATTGGCAAATGTGGCCGCAGGTACTCCGCTCACCCCTGCTTCTTCAACGAAGGTGCTTTCGGCGGTGGCTGCTCTGCAGACGTTGCCGGCAGACACCACGTTCAAAACTAAGGCGGTCTTTGCCGGGGACACGGTGACCTTGGTAGCGGGCGGCGACGAAATGCTCGCGGCGGGCTCATCGAATCCCGCCGTCGTCAACGGGCGGGCTGGACTGGCAGATTTGGCGGCCCAGACCGCGCAGGCGCTGAATAAACAGGGCATCGGCTCTGTGAAGCTGACCTATGACACTTCTGCTTTCGGTACCGATCAGGTCAACGCGGACTGGGACGGGTACATGCAGTTTGTTACCAAGATCCAAGGTCTTGGCATGAACGCGGGCCAGGATTCCTCCAAGAATGACTTGCAGACTGATCCGGCGCAACGGGCAGCAGCGGCCTTCAAAGAAAAATTAGCCGCCCAGGGCATCAGCGTGAACGGGCCTACCCCTGGCAAGGCCGCCAAAGCGGCCACGGTCGTGGGCCAGGTAAGCAGCGCTCCCGTTACCGATGTGCTGCGCCACACCTTGAAGCCTTCCGACAACACGATGGCTGAAACGGTTTGCCGAGCAGCGCTGGTATACGCGGGCAAGGAACCCAGCTTCGAAAGCGCCGTCACCATGGTGCGCGAGGCGGTGGGCAAGCTGGGAGTGGATCCCTCCGAGGTCCTCCTGCGGGATTGCTCCGGACTGTCAGACAAGGGGAAGATCTCCCCGCACGCCCTGGCCAAGGTGCTCCAGCAGGCGGCCGTATCAAAGAACCCCACCTTGCGGTCACTGCCGTCGATGCTGCCCGTGGCTGGGCTGGACGGCACCCTGCACAATCGGATGGTTTCGGGTGCGGGCACCGGAAATGTGCGCTCCAAGACTGGCACGCTCGATTCGGCCCGCTCCCTTAGCGGCTACGTACACACCGCTTCGGGGCGTCCACTGGCATTTTCGATCATTGTAAACGGCTACGACGACGAGGCAGCCGGCGGGGTAGTTGAGGCCATCGATTCGGTAGCTACCGAATTCGCAGAACTGAAGTGAGGGGAATGAAGAAGGCAAGCGAACTTGTAGGAGCCACTCCGTCCGCCCAGGTGCGGCCTGTGTCATTGGCGCTGCGGCGGGCAGTAGCTACCTTCGACGCGCTCGCCCCCTCGCTACCCATTGTCGTGGGCTGTTCCGGAGGCGCCGACTCGCTAGCGCTTGCCACCTGCCTGATTGACGCCGGTTCACGAGCCGGGCACGACGTGTACACGATCACCGTCGACCACGGTATCCGCCCCGAATCCACCGCCGAGGCCGAAGAAGTAGTACGCAAACTTACCTGGTTGGGAGCCGACAAGGCAGTGCGCGAGCAGGTGCAGGTCGGCTCTGCCGGAGGCCCCGAAGCTGCCGCCCGCGACGCCCGCTACGAAGGACTAGCCCGAGCGGCAGCCGAACTTTCTGCCGCGGGCGCGCCCATCTGGCTCGGCCACACCCTAGACGACCAGGCCGAGGGCGTCCTCCTCTCGTTAGCGCGCGGCTCCGGCACCCATTCGTTGGCGGGCATGCGCCAGGGCTTCGAGGGCGGCCACGTGCACTCGCGGATTCGCCCCCTTCTAGGGTTGCGGCGGGCAGACACGGAAGCCTGCTGCAACGGGCTTGGGCTCCAATACGTCGTGGATCCGTCCAACAAGGCGGACGGGCCGTGGAAAACTGCCGACGGGCAGGCGCTGCGCCGGGCTGCCTTGCGAGAGCGCGCCCTGCCCGCCCTAGCCCAAGCGCTGGGCAAAGACGCCGCGCCCGCACTAGCCAAATCCGCCCTCCTGGCCCGGCAAGACGACGAGGCCCTGGAAGCGATGGCCCAGACCATCCTCGCCGAGGTAGCGACCGACGAGGACGGGCAGATACTTCTACAAGCAAACGCGCTGGCCAGCCACCTACCAGCCCTGCGCAGACGCGTGCTTCGCCTAGCGGGCGCCCGGGTGGGTCTTACGGAACTTACCGCCACGCACCTGCAGGCGCTCGACGCCCTCGTCAGCAACTGGCACGGCCAGGGCCCGGTAGATCTGCCGGCAGGGCAGGCATTGCGCGAGGCAAAGACGGGCCGGATGTGGCTGCGGGCCACTTCAGAAAGGTGATCTTGTTCTAGTCCGGTACTGCTCGGGCCCACTGGTAGGTATTTATGCCTATTATTAGGAGAGTGGATGCAAAAGATATGGGCACGGACCTAGAAGAAATTCTTATCTCCGAAGAACAGATGCAGGCTCGGCTAGCCGAAATGGCAGCGGAAATCGACAAGGATTACCAGGGCAAGCGCCCGATCGTGGTGGGAGTCCTGAAGGGCGCCGTCATGGTGGTAGCTGATCTGCTGCGCAAGATGCACACCGAAACTCTGATGGATTGGATGGCCGTATCCTCTTACGGTTCCGGCACTAAGTCTTCTGGCGTGGTGCGTATTCTGAAGGACCTGGATTCTGACATTCAGGGTAGGGACGTGCTCATTGTCGAGGACATTATCGATTCCGGTCTTACCCTGTCGTGGCTGGTCACGAACCTGAAGGCAAGGGGTGCGGCTACCGTGCAGATCGCGGCTGCGCTGCGCAAGAAGGAAGCCATGAAGGCTGACCTGGACGTGCGCTACGTCGGCTTCGACATTCCAAATAAGTTTGTGGTCGGGTATGGGCTCGATTTTGCGGAGCAGTACCGCAACCTCCCCTTTGTGGCCACTTTGGCCCCGCACGTATACGCTTAGTGTTCACCGCTAGCGCATAACCGGTAGGGGCAGTTCTACTTCCCGCTAGGCTTTTGTTCATAGTCTCAACTTGAAGGGATCCCATTAATGGCGACGGCTAAGAAAAAGGCGCCCAAGCGTAACTATCTCGCATGGTTTTTGCCGTTTTTGATTATTGCGTTGATTATTTGGGCGGCGACGCGTCTTTTTGCTCCTGCCGAGGTCGACACGTCCGAGGGCGTGGACCTGCTGAAGGGGGACACGGTTGCTCGCGCCGTGGTCAATGATGGATCGCATCTGGTTACCCTGAATCTGAAGAAGGAATACAAGCCGAAGGTTCGCACTGAAGAGAAGTCGTTCTTGGCGTCTGCTCCGAAGCCGACTAAGAAGGTGCAGTTCCAGTACACCGATGGGCAGGCCAAGGATTTGGCGAAGCTCATTTCCGATGCGAAGCTCGACAAGGGCTACAACTCGCTGTACCCGGTGCCGTCTTGGTGGCAGGGCATCGTGCAGATGTTGCTGATGATTGCCGTGTTTGTGGGCATTTTCTGGTTCCTCACCTCGCGGATGCAGGGCGGGGCCGGCAAGATCATGAACTTTGGCAAGTCCAAGGCTCGCATGAAGGATGCCGATGCGCCGAAGGTGCGTTTCACTGACGTGGCGGGGGTCGACGAGGCCGTTGAGGAACTGCAAGAGATCCGCGAATTCTTGTCCACTCCGGGCAAGTTCCACCAGCTGGGTGCCAAGATTCCGAAGGGCGTGCTGCTGTATGGCCCTCCGGGCACCGGTAAGACTCTACTTGCTAAGGCTGTTGCTGGCGAGGCCGGGGTGCCCTTCTACACCATGTCCGGTTCCGAGTTCGTAGAAATGTACGTGGGCGTGGGCGCTTCGCGTGTGCGTGACCTGTTTGATCAGGCTAAGCAGAACGCTCCGGCGATTATCTTTGTTGACGAGATCGACGCGGTGGGCCGTCACCGCGGCACCGGTATGGGCGGCGGCAATGACGAACGCGAACAGACTTTGAACCAGCTGCTCGTCGAGATGGATGGTTTTGACGAGAACACGAACGTAATCATGATCGCCGCTACTAACCGTCCGGACGTGCTGGATCCGGCGCTGCTGCGGCCGGGCAGGTTCGACCGGCAGATTTCCGTTGAGGCTCCCGACATCAATGGCCGCTTCGAAATCTTGAAGGTACATGCCAAGAACAAGCCCATGGTGGATTCCGTGGATCTGCGCCAGATTGCTAAGCGCACCCCGGGCTTTGCCGGTGCTGATCTGGCGAACGTTCTGAACGAGGCCGCGCTGCTGACGGCCCGTTCTAATGCGGACCTAATCGACGAGCGCGCCCTCGACGAAGCTATCGACAGGGTGATCGCGGGACCGCAGAAGCGCACGCGCGTAATGCTGGCGCACGACAAGCTGGTCACTGCGTATCACGAGGGCGGGCACGCGGTTGCGGCCGCTGCGTTGCGGTACACCGATCCGGTCACCAAGGTGACTATCTTGCCGCGTGGGCGCGCATTGGGATACACGATGGTGATGCCGAACGAGGACCGCTATTCGAAGACCCGCAACCAGCTGCTCGACGAACTTGTCTACGCGATGGGCGGGCGAGTCGCCGAGGAATTAATCTTCCAGGATCCGTCTACGGGCGCCTCTAACGACATTGATAAGGCCACCCAGACGGCACGCAAGATGGTTACCGACTACGGCATGTCCGACAAAGTGGGCACCATCAAGCTGGGCTCAGAGGACACCCAGCCGTTCCTGGGCCGCGAGATGGCTTCGGGCTCGGGCATGTCCGGCGAGTTCGCCGCCCTCGTCGACCACGAGGTGCAGGCACTGCTAGAACGCGCCAACAGGGAAGCGTGGCAGGTGCTGTCCGCTAACCGGCACGTGCTGGACCGGCTCGCCGAACGGCTGCTGGCAAAGGAAACGGTACTCGAAAACGAGCTAAACGAGATCTTTGCCGACGTGCACAAGCAGCCAGAGCGGGCCGTGTGGGCTTACAACGCGGACGCCGCGGTGGAGGGTACTACCTTTGGTGACCCAATCGGTAACGACGCGGATGCGCAGACTCCGTCCCAACCCGTTCCCCCGCAGATTGATTCCGCTACCGAATAAAATCCATGAGTAACAATTTCGATTACGAGCGCGCCCGCCAGGCCGCTTATGACCTGCTGTGTGCCATTGGCGAGGACCCGTCCCGGCCGGGACTCGAGGAAACCCCTGACAGGGTGGCGCGCGCCTGGCGCGAACTGTCGGTGGGTCTGCACGAAGATCCGGGCGCCCATTTGGAAAAGCAGTTCGAGGTCGGCACTGACGAGATCGTGCTGATCCGCGATATCCCGTTCTATTCAGTGTGCGAACACCACCTGCTGCCGTTCTTTGGCATGGCGAACGTGGCGTATTTGCCCTCGCACGGCAAGGTCACTGGGCTGTCGAAGATCGCCCGTTGCGTCGAGGGCTTTGCCCGCAAGCCGCAGGTGCAGGAACGCCTTACGGCTCAGATTGCAGACGCCATTGCGGACAAACTGCATGCCGCTGGGGTGGCAGTAGTTCTAGAGGGCGAGCACCTGTGCATGACGATGCGGGGCATCAAGAAGCCGGGGGCAAAAACGGTTACCTCGGCACTGCGCGGGCAGATGCGAAGGAATCAGGCTACTCGTGCCGAGGTATTGCGCCTAATTACGCACTAGGCGTCGAGCTAACCGAGTACTTCTTTGCCTTGCGGGCCGAGGATAATTCCGAGGCGATAATCGCCGCTACGATCAGCCCGCCGCCCAGAAGCAGACGCATCGTTACTGATTCGCCGCCGAATATGACTGCGGTGATCGCTGCGAAGACCGGTTCGGTGGTCATGATGATGGCCACCCTGGTCTGACTAATACGTGATTGTGCCCAGGTTTGCAGCAGCATTGCCAGCGAGCCGCCCAGTAGCGCCATGTAGAACAGGGCGAACCAGGAAAAGGCGGTGTGGGGGATAGTGATGCCGCCCGGCGCCGCTAGCCCCAGCGACAGCAGCCCCATCATGATGAGCTGGGTAGATGCCAGTGTCGAGGAGTCGGCCCGCTTCGAAAAACGGCCGAGCATTACGATATGCAGCGAATAGCAGATGGAGCCCGCAAGGGTGTAGATCTCGCCGATGCCAAAAGAGAATCCGCGCAGCGAGAGGATCGCCAGTCCCAGCGTTGCAACCACAGAGGCGTATATGACGGTTGGGCGGGGAGGCTGTCGGTAGATGACCAGCAGCAAAATTGGGGTCATCACCGCGTACATGCCGGTAATAAAGCCCGAAATGGAAGCATCTACGGTAGCTAGACCGATCGATTCAAGGTATTGCGCGCCCACGTATAGGATCGCCAGAATAAAGCCGTAGAACCAGGCTTTTTTGCTCGCCCTCAATACCTGCTTGTGGAAGATGAGCGCCGTGAAGATGGCGGTGAGCCCGAACCGCCACCCCAGAAAGTCCAGTACCGGGATCTCGGTGGTGACTTTCTTGATCATGAAGAACATGGACCCCCAGATAGTCGTAGCCAGTATCAGGCCCAGGCTGGGGAGCAGAGTGCCGACTGACTTGGTGGGGGAGGAAAACATGGCTAAGAGCTTTCGTTGACTGTTAGAAGAGGGGAACTTTAGTAGTTATTTGTGCTGGTCGCACATAGAAGTGTGGCGCAGCAGCCGAAGCTGCCACGCCACACCTTTTTGGTTCAGGAGCATCCTATAGGGCTTCTGCGCCACCTTCTACCTTGGAAGAACCTTCTGTGAGTAGATCGTCCTTCTTGGGGTCGTAGTGGTCAGAGAGCCTGGAGTTCTCGTCTACCTCGTGCTTGTAGCCCTTCAGGTCCATGACCTTGGGAGCTGCAAGACCGAACAGCAAGAAGCTGAAGAAGAAGACGAGGGCGCCGCCCATCATCGCAGATTCGCCTGCAGTGTAGAGCGCGTAGCACGAGTAAATACCAGCAATAATTGCGACGATATTGGTGATGCGCGCTTCGCGACGAGGAACGTTGGAGACCTTCTGCATTACCATCAACGAGCCCATGCAGAGGATGTACGGGACCACGTTGGTGATAACCGCCAGGTTGACCAACACCTCGAACTGCTCGGACAAACTTGGGCTGATTGTCATCAGCGACAGCAGCGTCTGAGCGATGGTAATGATTACCATGCCAACGATAGGTGCGTTTGCCTTGGTGACCTTGGTGAAGGCCTTCGGCATCATGCCTTCCAGAGCCAGCGAACGGGCCACCTGGGCGATGGTGAACTGCCAGCCCAGCAGGGAGCCGAAGCAGGAGATAACCATCATTGCCAGCACGATCTTGCCGATGGTCGGGTTGAACATCTGCGAGAACGCTAGGCCGAACGGGCCGTTGGAGTTAGCAAGGGCCTTGTAATCGACAATACCGAACATGACGTTAGTGGAAACGATGTACATGGCAGCTGCACCCAAGCAGCCACCCATAACCGCTAGCGGTACGTTCTTCTCGGGGTTCTCGACGGAGTCCGAGTTTGCGGACGCCGACTCGATGCCCAGGAAGCCCCACAGGGTCATTGCAATAGATGCGCTGATAGCGGGGAAAGTACCCATGTGGTGCGGGTTCCATGCGTTTACCCACATGTGGCCGCTGAACCAGAACCAGCCGATGATCGAGATACCTGCGACGGGAATGATCACGCCCCAGATAGTGAAGGTCGACAGCTGGCCGGTAATGCGAGCGCCACCGAAGTTGAGCACGGTAGCTAGCCACAGGGTCACAATGGTAAGAACGCCAACCAACAGCGGGCCGTTGCTCATCTTGTCGGTGTCAACCTGGAAAAGGCTGAGGGCGTAGCCAACCGCCGAGATCGCAATTGCGATGTTAGCGATAACCAACGAGATGAAGTAGGCGAAGTTGGTTAGGAAGTTACCGGACTTGCCGAATGTGTATTCTGCATAGCCGCCCATGCCGCCCGGCTTCTTGGTGTAACGTCCGGCTTTTGCGAATGCGTACGCCAACAAAGTCGCGCCACCAGCGGTGATGATCCACGACAGAATCGAGATCGTACCGACTTGGGCTAGCTTGGTGGGGAGCATAATGATGCCCGAGCCCATCATGTTAACCATGGTGAGCACCGTGAGCTGCACTACGCTCATGCGCTTCTTATCAGGAGCGCTCTTAGTGTCTGACATATCTTTCCTTGTATCTGCGAGATGAGATTACTAAGGGGCTACCTTAGTTTTCCTTGAGCGCTTCTTCCTTCAGCACGTAGCCGTAGGCGCGCTGGCGGCCGTCTTCCTCGGTGACCATGTGGACACCCTGGAGCTCGGGAGCGAATCCGGGCAGAACGTTGATGCCTTCCTCAAGTGCCATGAAGTACTTGAGCTGGGAGTCTCCCCAAACCTCGCCCGGAGCAACACAGATGATGCCCGGAGGGTAGGGCAGAGCGCCCTCGGCAGCGACGCGGCCTTCGGCCTCTTCGATCGGAATGAAGTCGATCTGGCCACGCAGGAAGGCGAAGTTTGCCTTCTGCGGGGAGGTAGCTGCCTTCGGGAAGTGCTCCTCGCGGAACATGTCCTTCTGCAGCTGGGCCACGGTGCGGTCCTTGTAGAAGTCGTGCATCTCCTGGCACAGCTGACGGATGGTGTAGCCCTCGTAACGGTCGCGGTTGGCGGCGTAAATGTCGGGCAGAACCTCCGAAAGCGGAGCGTCCTCTTCCACGAGCTTTTCGAAGCGAACCAGAGCAGCAACCAAGTCCTCCATCTTAGAGAGGGTCTCGGCCGGAGTCATCAGGAACAGAATCGAGTTGAGGTCGTTCTTCTCCGGGATGAAGTTCTGGGTGCGCAGGTAGTAGCAGAGGATATTGGCAGGAATGCCGAAGTCCTCGTACTCGAAGCCGCCGGTCTTGTTGATCAGGCCGGGAGTGGTCAGCAGCAGCTTCATCGGGTCAACGAAGTACTGGCCCTCTTCATAGGAATCGAAGCCGTGCCAGGACTCGCCGGGAACGAACTCGAAGTACTTGCGTTCCTTCGCGATCTCCTCGGTATCTGCATCTTCCCAAGCCTTGCCGTCCACAGTCGGCGGCACGAACGGCTTTATCAGGTGGCAGTTCCGCAAAATCATCTTGCGGGTCTCGATACCGACGCGAATAGCGTCTGCCCAGAGCTTCTCGCCGTTGCCGTTGGCGTGCATCTGAGCGTTCACGTCCAAGGAGGCGAAGAGCGGGTAGTAGGGGCTGGTCGAGGCGTGCATCATGTAGGACGCGTTGAACTGGTCGAAGTTGACGTAACGATCCTGGTCCTTGATGTGCGAATCCTTCTTGTGGATCTGCGAGGCCTGCGAGAAGCCGGCCTGCTGCTTGTGCACAGACTGGGTGACGATGATGCCCGGATCCTCCGGTCCAAGCTCCAGTTTCATCGGTGAGCACGGAGCCATCATTGGGATCCACTGCTCGTATCCGACCCATGCGGAGTCGAACAGGATGTAATCGCACAGGTGACCAATGCGGTCAACTACCTGACGTGCGTTGTAGATGGTGCCGTCGTAGGTGCCTAGCTGGATGACAGCGAGGCGGAACGGACGCTTCGCATCCTTCTTTTCGGGGTTAACCTTGGCGATGCGCTCGCGCAGGTAATCCTCTTCGAAGCAGTGCGAATCGATGCCACCGATCAGGCCGAAGGCGTTACGGCCGGTCTCTAGGTAAACGGGGTCTGCGCCAGCCTGGGTCAGTGCACCAAGGTGAACCGACTTGTGGTTGTTGCGGTCGAACAGTACCAGATCACCGGGGGTGAGCAGGGCGTTCAGCACAACCTGGTTAGAAGCAGAAGTACCGTTCAGAATGAACCAAGTATTGTCAGCGTTGAAAATCTTGGCAGCATTCTGGGTTGCAGCAGCCGGCGGGCCATCGTGGATCAGCAGGTCACCCATTGAAACGTCAGCGTTGCAAAGGTCGGTGCGGAACACGTTGTCGCCGTAGAAGTCGAAGAAACGGCGTCCGGCAGGGTGCTTGCGGTAGAACTGGCCGCCCTGGTGGCCGGGGCAGTCAAATGCGGTGAAGCCCTTCTCGTGGTACTTCACTAGGGAGCCGAAGAACGGGGGCAGGATCTTGTCCTCGTACTTACGGGCCGCTTCTTCAACCTTGCGGCCGTAGAAAGCGGACTGGCCGGCGTCGGCAGAGATAGCCCCATAAATGCCTTCGAAAGACTCTGGAGACTTGTTACCGGCGACAGTGAATACGGGAATGCCCCATCCGGTCTCTGTGATCTCTTGTAGAGTCCCGTTGGTTAGGTCTTCACCTTCCAAAATGACTACGGATACATCGGTGTAGTCGGTGTCCTCGACACGTACCACTTCGCGGTCGGTCGGAACGAATTCATTCTCTTTCTCAAACAGTGTCGAGCTAAGCGCTACTTTGCCCTGTTTGGCCAAAGAACTCACCCCTTCTGAAGTAAGTATTCATATTTCTGGCAACGCCTGAGTCACCAGAGCGTGCACGGATAAATCTCCAAGCTACGCCGCATCTAGTTTTACACTTGTGCATCAATCATGAAAGGACTTAAGTCTAGGAGGCGAGATGGCCAATTTCTGGCTAAATTTCGCCTAATTTGATTAAAAAATACGCAAAGGTAGCAGGTGGCACGGGGTTGCCAGTGTCCTGTACGCCACTTTTTTTTAAAATCTATTAAAAAAGATGTTGTTATGCATATTCTTGTCATTTTCAACTGTTTTTCAGTGTGAGGTTGTATGTACAGCTGCGTTGTTTCCCGGGAACCGGGTTTGTCTTTGTGGGGAAAAATAGTTGCGCAGAAAAGTAAAAAGTGCGATATCGCATGAAGTGCTGGGGCGGCTATTTGTGAGATAAATTGCCATAAATTGCCAAAACCTTCCGGGTGGAATTCTCGCAGGTCTTCCGCGTCAACACTCGTTAAAGGGTTCCTTTTCGCTAGGATTAAAGGGTGAGCAACTCCAGCATGAAAACCCTGTTGATGGCCGTCTGTAACGTCACCCCCGATTCCTTCTCGGACGGGGGCGATCACCAAGATCCTGCTCAGGCGATCGAATACTCCTTGAATGCCATATCCGCCGGGGCGGATCTGATTGACGTCGGTGGGGAATCGACACGGCCGGGTTCCACCCGCATCCCTGCTTCCGAAGAGATCAGACGGATCGGGCAGGTTGTGCAGGAACTAGTGAACAAGAATATTAAGGTTTCGGTCGACACTATTCACGCTGCCACTGCCGAATATGTGCTTTCGCTGGGGGCTTCCATAATTAATGACGTCTCTGGGGGCGCCTACGACCCGGACATGATGTCAGTCATCGCCGATGCAGATTGCGATTACGTGCTCCAGCACATGCGCGGCACTCCGGACACCATGGATCAGCTCACTGATTACCCAGACGGGCTAGTGTCTACCGTGATCACAGAGCTGACGCGCTCTACTGAAAAGTTTGTTGCCGCTGGGGTTTCGCCCTCGCGCATCATCTGGGACCCGGGGCTTGGCTTTGCGAAGACCTCGGCTCAGTCCTGGGCACTCTTGGGGGCAACTGGCGAATTAGTGAAGGCAAGCCCATCAGGAAAAGTGTTGATCGGTACCTCGCGCAAACGCTTCCTGCAGAGCGCAGTAGCTCAGGGGAGACGCCCTCTTCCTGACTGGGACGGAATCCACGCGCACGAGCGTGACCTGGTTACCGCAGCCACCTCCGCCCTCGCCGCTACCTCCGGCGCTTGGGGAGTGAGGGTGCACGATGTGGCCCGCACTAAGTCAGCTTTAGAAATGGCAAAACGGTGGGAGGAAGACGCATGAGCGACCCCAAGGACTGCATTAGCCTGGTTGGCATCACCGGCTACGGCAAACACGGTGTGTACGACTTTGAACGTGAAGAGGGGCAAACCTTCACCGCCGACGTCGACCTGTACACCGACACCCGTACGGCAGCGAGCACTGACAATCTGGAAAACACCATCGACTACTCCGTGCTAGCAGAAGATATTCGTTCCATCCTGGCAGGCCCGCCCTCCAATCTGATCGAACAGGTAGCCGAGCACGTCGCCCGCGTCGCGTTAGAAACCGGAGCCGTTGCTACCCGCGTATGCATTCATAAGCCCGACGCTCCGATCGAGGCCAAGGCCAAAGACGTAACAGTAACCATTTGGCGGGGTGCAGAGGTCGTTCAGACTGTCTCTGACCTGCTGGCTGCTAATAGTGGGGACCTGCCGAACGGTAGCAAAGCGGCTCCGGTTCCGGACTTGGACGAGGCCGCAGCGCGGCTGCCCGCCTCGGGGCAGACGACCCTGGACATCCCTGCAACGCGTACCGCGGTGTTGGCGTTGGGTGCCAATCTTGCCGATCCCATCGTGACTTTGCGTCGAGCGGTTGCCGACCTGGACAAGGTAGAAGGCATTACCGTCCGGCAGGTTTCCCCCCTGGTGCGTTCGGCAGCGGTACTGGAAAAAGACCAGCAGGGACAACCCGACTACCTCGACGCAGTGCTGCAGGTAGAAACCTCCCTGGCTCCGCTGGAACTGCTGCACGAATGCAACAGGATCGAAGACGCTCATGGGCGCATCCGCACCGAGCATTGGGGCCCGCGGACCCTGGACATCGACATCATCACCATAGAGGGAGTCCACAGCCAAACGGAGGAACTAACCCTGCCTCATCCGCGGGCAAGGGAACGAGCCTTCGTGCTGGTGCCGTGGGCACGCATGGATCCGAGCGCCAAGTTGGGCACCGAAGCTATCAGTGACCTGGCCGAAGTCGCTCCTGACCGGGCGGGCATCAAGCGCACGTGGGAAAACTGGTTGGACGTAGTAGAGGCCGCCCGCGAGGACGGTGAACCGGCACCCTTCACCGGTACGCTGCCGCTACCTTCCTGGGAGGCTGTGGTTCGGGGCAACCAAACCATCCGCGTTGTAGACGACGACGGCGGATTCAGCCCGGTAGGGGCAATCCCGAAGATTCCGCAGCCGGCTCCAAAGAAGCGCGGCGTGTTCGGGCGAATGTGGGATTTCCTGCGGCGGGAGCCCACGCCATCGCCAGAGCCGAAAGATGAGCGCTAGTGGTACACCTGAAGTGGTGGGCGTATGCCCTATTAGTGGTTGCTGGAGCCGGAATTAACCTGGTTCTTTCAGCGGTGCTGTTGGCTCTGGGGGAACTGCCCCCAACCCTGCATCCGATAGTGGGGGGCTTGATCGCAATAATGGCGCTGGCGCTGCTGTGGGCTGGGCGGCGGGTGGTTGCCTACCGCAAAAAGAAGAGTTCGATGAGCCCGATTGCTGCGGCCAACATCGCTTTGCTTGCCCAGAGCGCTTCAATTTTTGGGGCGTTCCTGGCGGGCTTTGCCGCCACCGGAATAGCGGTTGCTTTGACCCAGTTGGGGGCGCATCGTGAAAGCGCCGCCGTATCGGGTGGGGTGGCACTTCTAGCAGCAATATTTTTCCTAATAATCGGGTTGCTAGTACAGCACTGGTGCCGCATCGACGATGACGATGACGAGGGCGAAGATGGCCCGCCCCGCACCGCCCAACCTGCTTAAATAAGTCTTCCCGGCGTGCCAGCTCCCGCCTGCCCGCCCCGGCCGGTACGGTCGGTTATATGAGCCCAACTAATCGCAACCGCCCTAAAGCAAAACAAACAAATCGGTCGCGACCAGGTTCAACGCGCCCAAAAAAGACTAGAAAAAGACCCACTAAGGGCCAGTTCTGGGTGCGGCGGATAGTAGCTCTAGCGATCCTTATCGGACTGGTCTGCTTTGCGGTATATGTAGTCAACTGGGCAAAGGGCAAACTGGCTGAGGATCAACAGGTTGCCGCTCACAAGGCTAAGCAAGAGGCGCAAATTGAAATGCCGAAGGATTGCAAAGCGGGAAACCTAGAAATATCGGTTAGCCCTGAACAAACCGTCTACCCAGTAGGCGGGCAAGTAGGGTTGGTACTTTCCCTGAAAAATACCGGGGGTGCGCCCTGCACTGCGGATGGGTCTTTTGCGCAACTGGGCGTGCACATCAAGAGCGGCGATCAGAACGTTTATTATTCCATCCCTTGTAATAAAGATCTGCCCGCCAAGCCACTCCTGCTAGATAAGAATCAGACCTGGCAGGATACCCTGGAATGGGACACTTCCACTGCGGACAACAAATGTCAAGCCACCGGTAAGGCAGCGGCCGGGACATACAAACTTATCCCGGTACAAAACGGCAAAGAATTCCCAGGCCGGCAGGCCATAGTGAACTTGGAAGGCGAATCGGAAAAGGCCCCGTCCGAGGGCGAGGACAACTAGTCCTTCTTCTGCCTGGGCAACCCAGCCCCGACTGCCTGGGCAACGTTGGATACCGGCAGCAGCTGCATGCCCTCTGGAGCCGTAAGCTCGTCGGCGCCCTGGGAGGGCACGATTGCCACCTTGAAACCAAGGCGGGCTGCTTCCCCTAGGCGTCTTTGCAGGCCAACGCATGCGCGCAATTCGCCGGTAAGGGATACCTCGCCGCAAGCAATCCAATGCGGGTCGGCCACCCGGCCCGTAGCGGCAGAAACCACCGCCAGCGCGGTAGGCAAATCTATAGCCGGCTCAACGGCCTTCGCACCGCCGACCGTGGAAACGTACACATCCTGGTGAGTCAGATCCAGCCCCAGCCGGGCCTGCAACACGGCCAAAGTCATTGCCACCCTAGAGCGGTCTAATCCGACGGCTGCCCGCCGCGGCGAGCCGCCCGAGACCGCGGGAGCCACCAGCGCCTGCACCTCGGTTGGCATGGGGCGCCGCCCCGCCAAACTGACCGTGGCACATGTGCCCGGAACGGCCTGGCGATCTTGCGACAGGAACAATCCGGAAGGATCCTCTAGACCGATGATCCCCTTTTCCCCTAGCTCAAAGCAGCCCACCTCGTCAGTGGGGCCGTAGCGGTTCTTGACCGCCCGCAACAGCCGCAGCCGCGAGTGGCGGTCGCCCTCGAACTGGCACACGACGTCAACTAGATGCTCCAAAATGCGGGGACCGGCGATGCCCCCGTCTTTAGTTACATGCCCTACCAGCAACACCGGGATAGAGCGAGATTTGGCTGCCTGGATAAGTGCGCCCGCTACCTCGCGCACCTGCGCGACGCCGCCTGGGGAGCCTTCTACCTGCGCTGACGCGAAAGTCTGGACGGAGTCGGCCACTACCAGCGAGGGCGAATTGGCCTCGATATGACCTAGCACGGTACCCAGGTCTGTTTCGGAAGCAAGCAACAAAGAAGGATCCAGTGCGCCGATCCGCTGGGCGCGCAGGCGCACCTGCGAAGCCGATTCCTCGCCGGTCAGGTACAGGACTTTACCCATGCCCTCCTTGCGTGCCTCCGCTGCCGCCTTGGCCGCCACATCTAGCAGCAGAGTTGATTTTCCAACGCCCGGTTCCCCGGCTAACAACACTACTGCGCCGGGCACTATGCCGCCGCCGAGTACGCGGTCCAATTCGCTAACCCCGGTGGGGCGGGCGGTAGCAGCATCGCCGTCTACCTGCGCAATTGGCAGCGCCTGCTTTACCGGGGTGGTAGCGGCAGATTTGGTGCCAGCCGGGCCGGCCCCGACCTCGTCAACCGTTCCCCACTGCTGACACTGCCGGCACTGCCCCACCCACTTGGGTGAAGTCCATCCGCATTCACTGCACCTGAAAAGCGTCTTTTGTTTGGCCATATTCCCAACCTAGCCGCTGCCACCGACAGATGGCGCTAGGGGCGTTCGGCGAAGCGCTCAAGTAGTTCGGCGTCGCCAGAAACAATAATGATGTCGTTCTTGTCGATGCGCGTATGGGGGGTGGCGTATTCGAAGGGCTGGCCGGGGCTCATTACCCCTAGGATGACCACGCCAAAACGGGCCCTGATGTCCAATTCATCCAGTGTGAAGCCGTAGCATTCCTGCGGCGGCCTCATCTTCACAATCGAGAAGCCCTTGCGGTCCATCTCGATGTAGTCGAGCATGCGCCCGCTTACCAGGTGAGCGGTACGCTGGCCCGCGTCGAATTCAGGGTAAACCACGTGGTGGGCACCGATGCGCTTCAGGATTCGACCGTGTTCACGGCTAGTGGCTTTTGCCCAGATGGAAGGCATGCCTATGTCCACTAAGTTGGCGGTGATCAGCACGGAAGCTTCTAGCGAGGTGCCAACGCCTACCACGGCGTTTTGGAATTCGCGGGCCCCAAGCTGCTCCAGCGCTTCCATGTTGGAGGCGTCGGCCTCGACCAGGGGAAGGCGTCCCTGCCACCGCTGCACAATCGTGGGGTCCTTCTCTACCGCCAGGATTTCGCGCCCCAGCGAATCGAGTGTTGCCGACACTGCGGAGCCGAAGCGGCCTAGACCGATTACCAAAGTTGCGGATGCCTCGGGGGCGTCTTTCTTAGCCATAGGCCAATCCTAAACCGATTTGCCGCCGGCTTCTTAACCAATCGCTGGCCGCTCTTCGGGCATCCGGATCACGCGGCGACGCTCGCGCAGGGCGAGGGCGGCGGCCACGGTCATGGTGCCCATGCGGCCAGAGAACATTAGCGCGGTAAGCAAGTATTTGCCGGCTGCAGGTAGAAGCGGAGTAATGCCCGTGGATAATCCGACGGTAGCGAAGGCCGAGATTACTTCGAAGCTGATTTAGTCAAGTGAAAACTCAGTGAATACCAGCAGCCCGAAGATGGACACCGCAACAAGTAGTGAGCCGATCGATACTACGGCAACAGACAGGCGCACGGTCTGGGGTGGAATCCGCCGCCCGAAAGCTTCGATGTCGCGATCGCCGCGGGCCTCGGCGATAATCGCCAGCACCATCACTGCCAGCGTGGTGACTTTGATGCCGCCCGCAGTGGATGCGGAGCCGCCGCCGATGAACATCAAAATGTCTTGCAAGAACCAGGTGGCGCTTGTTTCGTCGCCGACGTTAATAGTAGAGATGCCCAGGGAACGGGAATTGACGCCCATCAGTATGGACGTGAGCATTTTCGCGTGGGCGGGCATGGGCGAAAGCGTCTTGGGGTTGTCCCATTCGGAGGCGCCCAGAATGGCTGCGGCGCCGATAGTAAGAAGCACGTAGGTGGTTAGCGTCATCTTCGTGTGCAGCGTCCACAGGCGGGGATTGCGCCACCGCCTGGCTATGTCCAAGGTGACGGGGAAGCCGAGGGCGCCCACGAACATGCCCACGATGATCGGCATCATGATCCACCAGTCAGAGAAATAGGCGGTCATGGAATTGGGGAGGACGACGAAGCCCGCGTTGTTGAACGCCGAGATGGCCATGAAGAAGGCGTGCCACACCGCCGTACCAATGGATTCGCCCAGCATGATGAAGCGGGGCAGCATGATTACGAAGAGCAGTCCTTCCATGGTGAAGGACGTGACGATGACGGCTTTGATCAGGGAGCCTACTGCGCCCAGCGAGTCGGTTTTTGTTTCCGTTGCTGCCAGCATGCGCTGGGTTAGCCCAATGTGGCGCGAGACAGCTAGAGCCAGGATGGATGCCAGCGTCATTACGCCCAGGCCGCCGACCTTGATGGCTGCCAAGATCACTGCCTGCCCGAATACTGACCAATAAGAGGCAGTATTCACAGTAGTCAGCCCTGTCACACACACCGCTGAGGTGCCGGTAAAGAGGGCGTCGACGAAGGGGGCGCGTTGGCCAGATTGCGTGGCAAATGGCATCTCTAGCGCAATTGTGACCAACGCAATAATGGTTAGGAAGGTAAGGATTGCGAGCCGGGCGGGGGACTGCTTTGCCACCTTGTCCGCATACAGTTTTACCCGTCCAAACGGGGTGGTGGCGTCCGCGGAAGTGACGTGGTCGCCACGGGTGAAGTCCAGCGTGGGCGGCTCCGCAATTGCGTCTTTAGGGACTTCAAGTGCACTGATGTGTCCAGCGGGCCTAGAGATTGCGCGACGCGGCATAGGTGCCGGCCTCCTTGAAGTGGGAAGACTGGTAAGTGGCGCCCAGCAGAGCGCAATATCAAGAGTACCTACAATAATGCGTTACTTGCCAACAAAGTATGAAACGGGTGGGCAGAGCGAACAAAATGCCATAGAATAACCCTGTGCCGTCACACCGTCGGTAGTTTTTCCAGTCCAAGGTGGAGTTTAAATGTCGCAGCAGCTACCCCGCTTCGTAACCGTAGCCGAGCTAGCTGACCTTATGCGCGTCTCCAAAATGACCGTCTATCGCATGATTCACAACGGCGATATTCCCGCAGTTAGGGTTGGAAAGTCCTACCGAGTGCCACAGGTGGCTGTGAAACAGCTCATTGATGCCAGCATTGGTGACTGGTCTGATAGTGGCAATGCGGCAATTGGCGGGTAGAATCTTTTAGGTTACGTGCCGAAGGGCATGTGAAGCTGTACGAATCCGATTATTTAGGAGGCACCTATGGGCTCCGTTATTAAGAAGCGCCGTAAGCGCATGGCAAAGAAGAAGCACCGCAAGCTTCTGCGCAAGACTCGTCACCAGCGTCGTAACAAGAAGTAGACGCCTCAGGCCCGGGAATTTCCCCGGGCCTTGCCATTTAACGAGGGCGCTCGGGGCGCGGCATTAGCGGAGGATGCGGCGAAGCTGCCGCACGACCAGGCGCGTAAGCCAGATGGCGGCTGCGACCTTAGCGGATCGTTTGGCCGTCTTCTTGGCACTGTTGGAAAGATCGCCGCGTTTGCGCCAGCGCATGTCGTAGATGCGCCAGCCGGATGCCAGTGCGGCTAGGCGCAACTTCGGATCGGGATTGATGGCTGCTGGGTGGCCCACCGCGCGCAAGAGGGGTAGGTCGTTTGCCGAATCTGAGTAGGCGTAAGACAGAGACAGGTCGATGTTGCGTTTGCGGGCTAGCCAGTGAACTGCCCCGACTTTGCCGGCGCCGTGCATGAGCGGAGAGATGAGACGCGGCAGGCACCTGCCGTTTTCATCTAAGGCGACTCGCGTGCCGATGCCTCCGGTGGCTCCGAGCCGGCGGGCGAGAAGGTCGGTGATTTGCGAGGGGGTAGCAGAGATGAGCCACACGTCGTGGCCGCGGCCTCGGTGGTCTTCCAGTAGTTCTTTTGCTCTGGGGAAGATTCGGGACGCGAAGAACTGGTCGTATATCTCTTCGCCAATGGCAATGATTTCGGCCTCTGAGTGCCCTTCAAGGCATTTGAGCGCGCGCTGTACCAGCGCGTCTATTTCTTCTTTGTCCTCGCCAAACAGGACATATTTCCAGGCTCCTTTAGCCGCTGCCGCGATGTCGGCCCAGCCAACTATGCCGCGGCGCCAAAGTTCTTGGGCGAGGATGAATGAGGATGACCCGCGGATTAGGGTTTCGTCGACATCGAAAAATGCTGCGACACGATTAGGGGACGTGCCCTTGGCCGCCAATGCATCATTTTCGGTGTATGTCACGACTTAACCCTACATGGCCAGTTAGGGTTGTTCCATGACCAAAACTATTGTGCACGTTATGCGACACGGAGAAGTGGATAACCCGCAGGGGATTCTATACGGTCGGCGGCCAGGTTTTTCGCTTACTGACCACGGCAAGAAGATGACTGCCGCGGTGGCTGACCATTTCAAGCAGATCGGTGCTGATATTCGCGCCGTGGTGGCTTCTCCATTGCTGCGGGCACAAGAGTCCGCCGCTCCTACAGCGAAGGCCTACGGCTTACCCGTGCTGAATGACAAACGGTTGGTGGAGGCCGGCAATTCTTTTGAGGGCGTCGCGGTAAACGCCAACCGCAAGTCTCTAGCTCAGCCGAAATACTGGTGGCGCTACCGGAACGTATTCGAGCCGAGCTGGGGTGAGCCGTATACCGAGATTGCCCGCCGCATGGTGGCCGGGGTAGCCCATGCGAAGGCAATGGCCGATGGCGGGGAAGCCCTGGTCGTGTCCCACCAGCTGCCAATATGGACGCTGCGGCGTTTTGTGGAAGGGCACCGGCTGTGGCACGATCCGCGCAAACGGCAGTGCTCTTTGGCCTCACTTACCTCATTTACCTTTGAGGATGACACTCTGGTGGCCCTTACCTATTCAGAGCCAGTGGGCTACATGCTTTCGGAAGCTGCCGACATGGTCCCGGGCGAATCCGAGGCGAAGCTGGCCTAGGCGTCGCCCTCTTCTTCTTGGTCGCGCCGTTTTTGTAGGTCGCGCTTCAGCTTGAACAGGAATTCCGGATCGTCATCGGGGGCCATGGTGCGTGGGCGCGTCCCCGGAGCGTTGTGCCGGAAGTTTAGCGGTTCTGCCGAAGACCACATGGTGGCGTCGATCTTGCCGTCGTTGGCCTCTGCCGCCAGCACCCTAGAAATAACGATCCAAGCTAGTGCCCCTAGTGGTGGAAGCAGGATGATAAGTAACAACCAGATGGCCTTTGGGAGGCGTGCCGGTAGTTTGTCTGAGGGAGTGCGCGCGCAGTCTGCAGCCGCATAAATGGTTACTGCCAGCGTCAAGATTGCCATTACTACCCGTGCCATATAGCCAAGTGTAATGGCCGCCTAGGGGAGTCGGCCGGTACTACGCGCGGGGCGAACTGTACTGTCTGTACTGCTGCCTATGCGAATCTTTTTCCTTGTCGATCTTGTTGGTTCGGAAATACCAGCCGAGTCCTGCTACCAAGGTTGTTAGCAGGACTATTACAAGTGCCCAGATTGCCCAATACATGTGTTCCTTCCGTACCCCGGTCATTGAACCAGGGAGAGGTTTACGGTCGGTTAACAGGTGGTGTCTATAGGGAAAGTGGATCCTGGCCGGGTACGTAGGTGATGTTGTCCATTGGGCCCCAACCGCTGTAGTGGTCGCTGATTTTGCCGTCGCAGAATTGGGCGTGCACTTCCAGATAGTGGGCCAAAGTGAGGACGTAGTGGCGTTGACAGTAGGTCAGGGGCGTGACGTTGCCGCTGCCTTCGCGCGTCAGGATCACGTGGGTGGGGCTTTCCGAGCAGTACCCCTCCTCGTAGCAGCACCTAGAGAGGTTGCCGGAAGAGCCCAATATCTGATCGACGTTTACGTCGTCCATTGTGCGCGTGGCCATTATTTTTCCGCTTCCGCTAGTTTGTCCAGGGCGGCCTGCATTTGTGCCTCTACCTGCACGGTGTGGGCGTGTAGTTCTGCCTCGGTGAGAGGCTGGCGCATGTCATACCAGCGGGCCCACCGTTCGTGGTGGCAGCGATGCTCCCGATTGAAGGGAACCATGGTAGCTTCAGCTTCTGTTTCGATGCCGAGGGAAGCTCCATCTTGATCCCAGTGGGCCAGCACTACCTGGTCTTTTGCGGGTACGACGAGGGCGTATGGCAGTTGGGAGGTGTAGATCGCGTAGGCCGGGGTAGGGCCGAGGTAAGAAAGGTCCGTGAGGGCGGGGGACAGGGGCTGGTATTCGACTCCCGCGTTGAGCGCGTAGTCTTCGACTTTCGCCCCATCCATTAGCAGGTCCACAGAACACGAGGGCGGGATCTCGGAGATCGGTACTGAGCCGGGGCGCAGCGCCCGCACATGGAAGGTGGCGGCAGTCTTAGACAGGGCCTTGCGCAGCCACTCTTGCAAGCCGGCGGCATCGGTGAAATTCGATGTGTTGGTGTAAAAGTTTCCGAAGCCCACGATGTCTAGTTCAACGCGGGCCAGGTCGCCCTCGACGCCCTGTTGGCCCCACGGCTGAGTGGATTCGTAGGCACTTTCGCGGGCAACCGCATTGCCAATTGCGTCACGGCGGATGATTAGTTCGTACCATTTTGGCAGTGGCGCTAGCGTGCCCAAGTCTTTAAAGCTATCGGGATCGGTGTAGTGCACGAGCATGCCATCGACACTAAAAGTGGCGCCCTCTTCCTGCAGGGCAAGGATACCTTCACGGCTAGTGCCATCACTGTCGCAATAGCGTACGCGGAAGCTACTCGGGTCGTCTTTGAGCTGCACAAATGAGGCTGGGCTCAGGTTCGACCCGTGAATAGTGAAGCGCCGAGTAGCACTATCGAGCAGCGCGGTGTCGGCCAGAGTGCAAGTCACGAAACCTCCAAATAGCGTCAACTCGGCCAGCCTAGTACATCAGGCCAGCAAAGGGGAATGCCTGCTCGCCCAGCAGTTGCCGGAAAAGGTCACCTACGGTACTGTTTTTTCCGATTTGGTAGTTCGTGACATGGGGCAATGCTTGCAACGAGGCGGTTTTAGGCATTGAGGCCTATATTTCTAAGGCCGCCCTAAGTATTATCGAACTGGTTTGCCCTGAACTCAACTAGTGATGGGTAGGCAATGGTAAACACCATCTAGAAAAGCGAGAAATTAAATGGCAACATCATCGCAGCTTGAGAAGCCATCATATACCTCTGAAGAGGAAAAACTCGTTCTTAGAAATAAGGACGGGGTCCCTGTTGGGGTTAAACCTCACACCAAGTGGACACCAGCAAAGATTGCCCTTTGGGTTGCTATTGCTCTACTAGGAGCCATCGGCTGGACAATGCTAGCCATTGTCCGTGGCGAAAAAGTCGATGCAATTTGGTTCGTAATCACCGCGATTTGTTCTTACGCAATTGGCTACCGTTACTATGCGCTATACATTCAGCGCAAGATTATGAAGCCATCCGATAGGAACGCGACGCCGGCTGAACGTATTAATAACGGTAAAGACTTCGACCCCACTCACCGCGTGGTCCTGTACGGGCACCACTTTGCGGCTATTGCGGGTGCAGGTCCCCTCGTAGGCCCGGTGTTGGCTGCACAGATGGGATACCTCCCCGGCACCCTGTGGATTATCTTCGGCGTAATCTTCGCCGGCGCAGTCCAGGATATGCTCGTCCTGTTCTTCTCGATGCGCCGTGGCGGCCGCTCCCTAGGACAGATGGCCACCGACGAGATCGGCAAGATCGGCGGCACCGTCGCCACAATCGTGGTCTTCGTAATGCTAATGATTGTGCTGGCAGTGCTCGCAATGGTCTGTGTGAACGCGCTAGCAGCCTCCCCGTGGGGCGTCTTCTCGGTAGGTTCCACCATTCCGATTGCGATCGCAATGGGGCTGTGGCTGCGCTACGTCCAACCCGGCAAGATCACCCAAGTTTCCGTGGTCGGCTGCACCCTGCTGATCGTCGTCATCATCATGGGCCGCTACGTAGCAGAATCCAGCTGGGGGCAGCAGTACCTGCACCTATCCCCGACCACCTTGGTTTGGTGCATGGTTGTCTACGGCTTCCTAGCAGCAGTTCTGCCCGTGTGGGTGCTACTCACCCCGCGCGACTACCTGTCCACCTTCATGAAGGTGGGCACGATCTGTGTACTCGCCCTCGGCATTGTGTTCATCCGCCCGATCGTGCAGATGCCCGCAGTAACCGAATTCGCGCTCTCTACCTCCGGCCCGGTATTCGCCGGCGAGCTTTTCCCGTTCCTGTTCATCACCATCGCCTGTGGCGCCCTCTCGGGCATGCACGCCATGGTTTCCTCGGGCACCAGCCCCAAGATGATCCAGAAAGAATCCCAGTCCCGCATGATCGGCTACGGCGGTATGCTCATGGAATCCTTCGTAGCGATCATGGCGCTGGCTGCAGCAGCTTCGCTGAACCAGGGCATCTACTTCGCGATGAACACCTCCGAAGCAACCTCCGACCAGCTGGCTGGTACTTCCGTCACCCAGGTGACTAAGGACCGCGAGGAAATCTCGAACGCTGCATTGGCCAACCTGGGCGTCACCGACGTCAAGGGACAGCCCATCAAGGCAAAGTGGGAATCCTGGGATGACGCAGGCAACCCCAAGACCTTCCACGGTGCAGACGCACTGAAGCAGGTCGCAAAGGACGTAGGCGAGCCCTCCGTCGTCTCCCGTACCGGCGGCGCTCCCACCCTGGCCGTATCCATGTCTCACATTCTGCATAAGGTCGGTGGCGGCAAGGCCATGATGGGCTTCTGGTACCACTTCGCAATCATGTTCGAGGCACTGTTCATCCTGTCGGCCGTGGACGCGGTAACCCGTGTGGCCCGCTTCCAGCTATCGGATGCACTCGGCAACGTGATCCCGAAGTTTGCCGATCCTTCCTGGCGTACCGGTGCGTGGCTATCTACTGGTGTAGTTGTCGCCGCCTGGGGTTCGCTGCTGCTGATGGGCGTTACCGATCCGCGTGGCGGCATTCAGACGCTGTACCCGCTATTCGGTATCGCAAACCAGCTAATTGCCGCGGTCGCGTTGCTAGTGGCACTGGTGATGGTGGTGCGCAAGGGTTATACCAAGTACGCGTGGATCCCTGCAATCCCCTTCGTCTTCGACACGATCGTTACCTTCACCGCTTCTTGGCAGAAGATCTTCAGCACCGACGCCAAGGTCGGTTACTGGCAGCAGTGGCGCGAAGCCCGCGCAGCCCTGCCGGGGCAGACCGGTGAAGAAGCCGAGATCACTGAGGCGATTATTCGCAACACGTTCATCCAGGGCACTCTGTCCATCGTGTTCGTGGTAGCTGTTGCATTCGTGATCGTCTGCGCTGCAATCCGCATCTGGAAGACCGTGCGCACTGGTGACACCACCACCTCGGAAGACCCGTTCGTAGAATCGAACTTCTACGCTCCCGAGCACTTGATCGCGAACAAGCTCGAGAAGAAGCTGGTGGCCGAATACCGCGTGGTAGGCGACCCGAAGCTGATTCCAGGACTGAAGCAGAGCGAGATCGCAAGTAAGTAGGAAAAATGGCACTGATGGAAAAATTGGCGTACATGCGGCGGCTGTGGCGGGACTTCACGGGCGAAAGCGCGTATGACAAATATGTCGAACGCCACCGCCTGGAACACCCCGATCATGAGCCCATGAGTGCGCGAGCCTTCTGGCGAGCCCGCGCCGATTTTGACGAGGAGAATGTTTCCTCAGGGTGCTGTTAGATGCGCTGATGCCCGCGACCAGCTGGTCGCGGGCATCTTTTTGTCTAGGCAGGGTTGCGCGCCCTCGCTACAGATTAGAACAAGGCGGCTAGGAGAGTAATGAGCCCTGCTCCCAAAGTAAGTTTGCCGGTGCTGGCAAGCACTGCCAAGAGTGCCCTTCCCCGGGCTCCTCGCACCAGCGGCAAGCAGATGATTATGCCCGCAACCTCAAGCCCTACCACCGCAGGGATGACGATGGCGCTTGAATGCAAACCGATGCCAATCAGTACGGGCGCAAACACCAGATAGGCAACGTAGGTACGCCGCGACCGGGCATCCCCCAGTCGCACTGCCAGCGTATTCTTGCCAGCCTCCCGGTCAGTGGGGATATCCCGAATGTTATTTACCATCAGCAGCGCGCAAGAATACAAGCCCATGGCCGCGCCCGCTAGCCAAGCACTCATGGGGGCGTGTTCCAACTGCACATAGACGGTGCCGACGGTAGCCATCAAGCCAAAGAAAACGAATACAAAAAATTCCGCAACCCCCAAGTAACCGTAGGGATGCTTCCCCCCGGTGTAGAACCAGGCGGCGATAATTGCCGCGAGGCCAGCTAGCAGGAGCCACCACTTGCCAGACAGTGCCACCAGAACCAGGCCCAAAACTGCTGCCGCTGCAAAACAACCAAGGGCCACTGCCAGCACAATCTTCGGGCGCACCTTGCCGCCTCCCGTCAGACGGGGCGGCCCAGTCCGGAAATCGTCAGTGCCCCGAATGCCATCGGAATAGTCGTTGGCAAAATTACAGCCTATCTGCAGTAGCAACGCCACCAGCAAGGCAAGGAGGGAGCGTGGAAAAGAAAAACCGCCCGCGCCAGCCGCAATACCAGCACCGCCTAGTACCGGGGCAGCCGCGGCGGGCAAAGTGCGCAGGCGGGCGCCCTCGAGCCAATCATTTACGGTAGTAGACATCTAAAACCTTTCGTCCTAGCAAGCATAGGTAGCAATGGCAGTGCGAAGAAAATTTATTTAGCCCAGGTCGGGTGGGCTAGCAGTGCCGTGGCACGTTTTCTATCCAGCTTGCCAGAGGCCAACATGGGGATCTTACCCTGCACAAATAGGCGGGGCGGGGCGGCCTTGCCCAGCTCAGAGCGCACGTGCTTGCGCATTGCTTCGGCCTGCGTAGCCACTGCAAAATCTGCCTCCACAACGGCGCCCACAGCCTGCCCCCACCGGGGATCGGCCACGGGCAGCACAGCTACATCGCGAACGCCCGGAAACTCGCGCAGCAAATCTTCTACCTGCCTGGCAAAAACTTTCACGCCACCAGAAATGATGGCGTCATCGAGGCGCCCAAACACCTGCAAGTAGTCAGTAAAAGCCCCCGCATCAGAAGTAATGTGCCAGCGTCTGCCCTGCTCAAAAGTAAAAGCGGGCGAGCGGGGATCATCTAAATACCCCTGTGCCAGCATCGGCCCACTAAGACAAATCCGCCCATCGCTGATGCGTATATGCACCCCGTCCAAAGGCAGGCCGTCGTAGACGCAACCACCTGCCGTCTCGGTCATGCCGTAGGTGGTAACCACGGGCAACCCTGCCTGCCGGGCGCGGTCCAGCAAAGCCGGCGAGGAAGCCGCTCCACCTACTAAGATCGCGCGCAACGACCGCAGTGGGGCCAAGTCGTCTTCGCCCTCGAGCAGGTCCGAAAGCTGCGTAGGTACCAGAGAAGCGAAGCCGGCCTCGGGAGCAAAAGAAGCCACCTTGCGCTCGCGGAAAGAGCGCCCGGGCGGCGGCAGGATTGGGAAGGTGCCGCCCGCACAGGAACGTGCCAGCACCTGAAACCCCGCAACGTGATGGGCAGGAAGGGCCAGCAGCCAGCGCCCTCGTCCTCCGAAACGCTTGGCAGTAGCAGCTTCAGAGGACGAAAACGCTCCCGCAGTAAGGCCTACCAAGTGCCCGTGCCCGGTAGTCGATCCGGAAGTTTGCAAAATGAAATCGGCCCCGTCCGCATCGCCAATACGGCGCTCAGCGGCAGCGGTGTCTGCCCCGGCGGAAACCGGCATGAGCGGGCCGTACTTGCCTGGATTTTCAAGACGTAGACAGATTAGGTCGTACAGCTCCCGGACGCCTTGAACCTGCGGGCAACAAAAGGTGAGGTTCACTCTGCCTCGGTTTCGGCCTGAGCCTCTTCAATCTCGGGCAGAATATCGTAGTCCACGTTCTCCTCTTCTAGCTGATCGACTGCAGCAGAGCCTACAGTCGAATGCAGGTCCTCCGCGTCGGCCGGAGAATCTTCAAGAGCGGTCTGCAAGGCGGCCTCGTGCTTCTTCGAGAACCTCTTGTCATTACGCATCTTTAGGCGGAACAAACGCAACATCTTGCCACGCCTTGTCGTCTCTTCTCTTATGTCAGAACGAGTCTTCGCGTAGGAAACCAGCATTACGATTACCAGGGCCAGACCGCCCCACCCGGCAATGGGGTAAACGTAGCTGACGACGTTCTGGAAGCCCATGAACGATATGGCAAAGCCAATGCCAGAGAGGGCCACCAATAAAATAATGAAACGCTTCCTAGAAGAGCCGGCATACCGGGTCGCAAGCGCATAGTAGATGCCAATTGAGGTATTGAAGATCATCAGGAAGATGACTACGGACATGAAAGTGCCCAGCCACGGGTGGATCTGATTTACCAAGGTCAGCATGGGCAGATCGTCGCCAGCAACCACATCGATACGGGTCAGCAGTGTCAGGGTGGCAATGACCATCAAGACGCCGAAGACGGAACCGCCAATGATCCCGCCTAGGCCAGCAACCTTCGGGTTGCCGATGTCGCCGCCGATGACAATCGCCATCGACACGGCCAACGTCAATGCTAGCGGAACGTAGTTCAGAATCGACATGGACCAGTGCGGTACTGCGGTATGCACCGACTTTGCCGCCGCATCCATTTCGGCGAAGGAAAGGTGCATGTGGGTAAAGGCATAGCCGGCAGCAATGATGACGAAAATGATCATTATTGGGGTGATACCGCCAATTACTGCGGTCACCTTGTCAACATCTAGCAGGCCAATACCAATGGTTAGCGCCAGCATGATGGCAGAACCCACCCACACGGGGAGGCCGAATTGTTGTTTCAATGACGAGCCGCCGCCAGCCATCATGGCGATGCCCATGCAGAACAGCGAAAAGGTAATGATTACGTCAAAGAAGACTGCCACGTACTTGTGTGTGACTTCGCTGAAGACATCAGAATGGTCGTTGGCAAGTACATATGAACCGAGTTGAACGAAGGCCAGCCCAGAGACGGCGAAAATGATGGCCGAGATGGCTGCTGCCACCACGCCCCAAATACCGAATCCGGCGAAATATTGGACTACTTCCTGCCCGGAGGCAAAGCCTGCCCCGACAGTAATGCCCACGAAGGCCATAGCTACGGTGAATATTCTTTTGTACATAAACTTCTTTCGTAGAGTGCGGGCCCCAGCTTACCGGCACGAGAAGACTTAGGCATTAGTAGTTGGGAAGACTCACACCCCAATGTTGCAGCATTTCGGCCTCTCAGAGGCCTCTCCCGCATCCAAGCCGGGACCGCCCTCGGCGAAGTAGTTAGTAGTAGTAGGGGTAGTCCTGCCAGTTTGGCGTACGGTGCTCTAAGAAAGCGTCCCTACCTTCCTGTGCCTCTTCCGTCATGTAGGCCATGCGGGTTGCCTCCCCAGCAAACACCTGCTGGCCGGCAATGCCGTCGTCTGCCATGTTGAAGGCGAACTTCAGCATTCGGATAGCTTGTGGGGACTTGGTGGCGATGATGCGCGCATATTCGAGGGCTACGTCCTCTACCTTTTCGTGAGGTACGGCCTCGTTCACCACGCCCCAAGCGGCTGCCTGGGAGGCAGAGTATTCGCGGGCAAGGAAGAAGATCTCGCGGGCACGCTTGTCGCCAGCCTGCCTGGCAAGGAGGGCCGAGCCGTAGCCCGCGTCGAAAGACCCCACATTCGCGTCGGTTTGCATCAGGCGGGCGTGCTCAAGGGACGCTACCGCCAGATCGCACACGACCATCAGCGAATGTCCGCCTCCTGCAGCCCAACCGGTGACCGCTGCGATGACTGGCTTCGGCATTGTGCGGATTAACCGCTGTACTTCCAAGATATGCAGCCGGCCTGCCCTTGCCGGATCAATTTGTTCGCGCCGCTGGGACAATTCGGCATCCGGGTTGGCCCCTTCGACCTCGTACCGGTAGCCATCTTTTCCGCGAATGCGCTGGTCGCCGCCAGAACAAAAGCCGTAGCCTCCATCGCGGGCGGACGGGCCGTTGCCAGTCAAAATAACCGCGGCCACATCGGAAGTCATGCGGGCGTGATCCAGCGCCCGATACAGTTCGTCCACGGTCTGAGGGCGGAACGCGTTGCGCACGTCGGGACGGTCAAAGGCAATTCGCACCACCGGCATGTCATCCCCAGCTGGGCGCCCATCCTGTTCGGGGCCGCGAGAGATCCCGCGGTGGTAGGTGATGTCAGAGAAATCGAAGCCTTCTACCTCGCGCCAGCGGGCAGCGGCGAAAGTGTCGGATACAAATGGAAGCGTGCTCATGGGTCCAGTGTAGCGGCGATGTGTAATTTGGCTTCGCCCGCTAGCATTGGTAGGGCGAAAGGGGAGACATTGATTATTGTCGGGTTGATTTTTGGGCTGGCCGCGCTCGCGGTTTCTGCCTGGTTTCGTGCGGGCAAGTCGCCACGAGCGCGTGCGTGGGCACGCGGAAAAGGCATGTTTGACGCGCACTTTGCGTTGCTGCTGTTCCCGGGGCTGGGGGTGGCTGTGCTGGGCCTGTCTCTGGTGGGGATCTTGCAGATGGTCCATGGCCCGATCGGAACTATTGGGTCTGTCCTGGCGCTCCTTCTTACCCTCGCCGGGGCAGCTTGTGGGGTGTGGGGCCTGTTTTCGTTCCGGATCCCGCCCTCGCTTTACCCGGAGTGGGCGCGCGATGATAACTGAACTAGACAACCCCTTCGATCAGCTGAAACGCGTCTTTGCGTACTCGTTGCCGCTGCGGCGAAAGTTCCGTCGCATCACAGTCCGCGAAGGGCTACTTTTCGAGGGCGAAGCCGGGTGGGGCGAGGCAGCGCCGTTTTGGGATTACGACGCCCAAGAATCCTCCCGGTGGTTGCGGGCAGGGCTGGCCGCAGCTACCACCGCATTCCCGGCGGCTAAGCGCGAGCAGGTACCGGTGAACGTGACAATCCCGGTCACCGCCCCTGAAGTGGCTGCGCAGCTGGTGAAGGAATCGGGCGGGTGTACCACGGCAAAGGTGAAAGTGGCCGACCCGGGCTCGAGCCTCCGCGGCGACTGTGAGCGCGTGGCCGCCGTTGCCAGCGCGCTGGGGCCGCAGGGAAAGGTGCGGGTAGATGCCAACGCCGCCTGGGACACGGACCAGGCCGTCAAGGCCATTGGAGAACTGCAGGCGGCGGTACGTGACGGCGGCATTGATGGCTTGGAATACGTGGAGCAGCCCTGCCCAACCGTGTCGGAATTGGCACAGGTGCGCCGGCAAGTCGAACCCAAGATTGCGGCAGACGAATCTATTCGCCGCGCCGAAGATCCCCTGGCGGTAGCCCGCGCAGGGGCAGCAGATGTGGCGGTAGTGAAGGTGGCCCCGCTCGGCGGGATCGAGCGGGCTGTAGAAGTAGCCCACGAATCCGGATTGGAATTAGTCATTTCCTCGGCTCTAGATTCTTCCGTTGGAATCAGTGCCGGCGTGGCCGCAGCGGCCGCCCTCGACCACCTGGATCACGCCTGCGGACTTGCCACGGTAGCGCTGTTTACGCAGGATGTGACTAAAGAATCCTTGCTCCCCACCGCCGGTACGCTGCCGCTTCGCCGCATCGAGGTCGACACCACTCAGGGCCAGGACGCCCCCGCTCTCGCCGCCCGCTGGCAAAAGCGCTTAAAAGAAATGATGAGGTACTAATGCGTTTTGGTTCTGCCCAACCCGAATATGGCACCGATCCGACCGCGCTGCTAGCCCGCAATATCGTTGGTGCCCTGGTAGGCTCCGGGGTGAAACACATAGTGATAAGCCCCGGCTCCCGCAACGCGCCCCTTACCTATGCGGCGGCAGCAGCCGAACGAGCCGGGCTGGTGAAGACGCACGTGCGCATTGATGAGCGCACCGCCGGATTCTTCGCCCTCGGCCTGGCGCGCGGGGAAGCTCTTGGTGGGGAAGTATCCCCGGTTGCCCTGTGCACTACCTCGGGTACAGCCGTAGCTAACCTGCACCCGGCCATTGCGGAGGCCGACGCCAATGGGATCCCGCTCATTGCGGTGACCGCAGACCGGCCCGCCCGCTTGCGGGGTACCGGCGCGAACCAAACCACCTGGCAGGTAGGCATCTTCGGGCAGAACCTGCGGGCCCAGGCCGATCTGCCTGCCACTGACAGTGCCCCCGCAGCGGTAATCGGCCAAGTATTTCGCCTGAGCGCTGCTGCAACCGGGCAGGACGGCCGGCCCGGCCCGGTGCAACTAAACGTGTGCTTAGACTCGCCGCTGGCCGGTATCGCCGCCGAACCGCAAATCTTTACCGCCCCAACCCGGCCGAAAACTGAAGGGGGCGCCCCCGGGTGGCCCGCCGCCCTCAAGAAAGATGCGGCTACGGTGATCGTTGCCGCCGATGACACCGGGGACGGCGCAAATATTGTGGCCCTGTCACGGGCAATGGGGTGGCCCCTGCTTGCGGAACCCACCTCGCCGGCCTGCTACGGTCCTGCGCTCGCACACTACCTGTACTACCTGGACAAGATGGAGGGCATCGAACAGGTGCTCGTGTGTGGACACCCCACGCTGTCACGCCCGATCACCGCCCTGCTTTCGCGCTCAGACATAAATATTGTGGCGGTCAAAGACGCCACCGGCCGGTACACGGATATTGCCGGCACCGTAAACGCCGTGCTCGAGCGCGTGCCGGAAGCCCCGGCAAGCCAAGTGCCGCTGCCGCGCAAGTGGCTCGCCGCGGATAAGGCGGTAGAAAAAGTACTGGCAGAACGCCTCAGCGTCCGCGCCGAGGCCGGAGAAGCCCTAGACCCGCTGCAGGTCGCATGCGCCATTTGGACGGCCCACGCCACCGATCCGCACACCGCCCCACGGCTCCTATTCGGAGCATCCAACACAATCCGCCTAGTCGATCGGGCAGGCCACACGCCGGATAGTGCTGTCAACGCGCTGGCAAACAGAGGACTAGCAGGCATCGATGGCACCATCAGTTGTGGGCGCGGCATTGCCACCGCCACCGGCGCGCCCGTCCGAGTCGTCGTTGGCGACTTAACCTTCCTGCACGATATAGGCGGGCTTATAAACGGCCGCTACGAACAGGACGCCGACCTGCAAATCGTCGTCCTCAACGACGCCGGCGGGTCCATTTTTGCCGGGCTCGAACACGGCGGCAGCAACCATGTAGAGGATTTCCCCAGATATTTCGCCACGCCCCAAAACTTCTCCTTAGCCGCGCTCGCGGCGGGGCTGGGAGCCGAATATCAGATGGTTGGTGACTTAGGCGATCTGGAACGCCTCCTGGCAATGCCCGTGCGCGGCGTCAGCATCATCGAGGTGGATACGGCAGTGCCCGGCCTAGCCCAACTAGACCGAAATGTTGCGGAAAAAATTAGTGCCGCCCTTCAGCCGCTATTTTCATAGAATGGTCACAGCAGCACTAAAGTGCCTACTTATACATGTCTGTTTGACTTAGAGGCACGCTAAGACATGGAGGAATAGATGAGCCAGGATAACTTTTACACGCCCGATCCGAATCGTCCGTCAGAGGGCGAGCGGGCCAACTATTCGGCGGGCGAACAGCACCAGAACTACTCCGACGGGCAGCAGACGCGCCGGTACAACTTCGGGACAAACGAGACCCCCGGGCAGGCAGACGCTTCGGCGGAGAGGCCGCAAGAACAGCAAGAGCAGCAGGAGCAGGCTAACTACCAGGGCCAAAGCACCTATGGTTACCAGCAGGGCGCGCAGTACCAGAGCCCCTACCAGCAGCGGCCATACCAGCAGGGCTCCCAGCCTCTTCCAGGCGGAGTGAGCGGCCAATACCAGCCTTCCCAACAGTTTGCCCAACCTGGCGCCGCGGCTAAGCGAAGGTCGTCCCGACCCGGCTGGGGAGCCCTGATTACCACCGGCGTCATCGCCGCGATGGTAGGGGGCATCGGAGCCGTGGGCATCACGCAACTTACCTCCAGCTCGCTGGGAAGCTCGGTAGCAACCCAGGCGCCGGTGACCCAGGCGAAGAACACGAAAGCTACCGACTGGGAGACGGTGGCAAAGAAGGTTACGCCCGCGGTTGTTGCAATCCAGGTATCCGATGGCCAGTCCGCTGCGGATGGCTCTGGCGTGATTTTTGATTCCGCCGGCCACATCCTTACTAACCATCATGTGATTGCTAGTGCCGCCAAGGGCGGGCGGATAGCAATAACCACCGCCTCCGGCGAGATCTTTGAGGCCGAAGTCGTAGGCACCGACCCCACCACCGACCTAGCTGTACTTCGGCCTATCGACCCCCCGAAGAACCTGCAAATGGCGAAACTGGGAGATTCTTCATCGTTGACCGTCGGTTCGCCGGTGGCCGCGATCGGCAACCCGCTCGGCTATTCCTCAACGATGACCACGGGTGTTATTTCCGCCCTCGACAGGCCAGTGTCGGTGCAGCAAGAATCTTCGGGATTCCAGCGCGGCGAACAGGTGGTTACGAACGCTATCCAGGTTGATGCTGCGGTAAATCCGGGTAACTCCGGCGGGCCGCTGTTCAATTCTTCCGGTGAAGTAATCGGCATCAACTCCTCGATTGCCTCCCTGTCCGATGGGGCGGGTGAAAGTACCGGTTCAATTGGCCTAGGGTTTGCCATCCCGATCGATTTGGCTAAGCAGGTGGCCAGCCAGCTGCTGGAAAACGGCAAGGTACGCCACGCCTACATCGGTGTAATGGTGACCAATGGCAGTGCCCGGGTCGACGGAACTATCCGCGCCGGCGCGAAGATCGCCGAAGTGATTAAGGGGGAGGCCGCCTCCAAGGCAGATGTGAAGGCAGGCGACGTTGTAGTGGCGGTAGACGGTAAGTCCGTCTCGTCAGGCAATTCCCTAATCGGGTATGTGCGTCGCTACGCTCCCGGCGACAAGGTGAAGCTGACGCTTGTGCGCGATTCCCAAAAGAAGGATGTCGAGGTAACGCTGGGATCGCAGGATGCCACGCAGCGCTAGCTTATAGAGCGCAAAGCTTGCATCATCGGCTGCATCTTTGCTTCTGTTTCGGCAAGCTCAATTTGTGGTACTGAATCGCCCATGATTCCGGCGCCCGCATAGATTCTTATCTGGCGGGCGTCGGCGCTTATCTGGCCGCCGCGAAGGGCAATGCCGAACGCGCCATTTCCGGCCGCGTCAACCCAGCCGACCGGCCCGGCGTAGCGGCCGCGCTCCATACGTTCTGCCTCGGTCAAAATCTGCCGTGCCACCGGCGTTGGGGTACCACACACCGCGGCGGTGGGGTGAAGCGCGCCGGCAGCTGCCAGCGCCGACCTATCAGTGAGACCATGCACGTCGGTGGCCAGGTGGCACACGTTGGGTAGCCGCAAAATACTGGGCGAGTCGGGTATTTCCAATTCGGTGGTGATAGGGGAAAGAGCTGTCCTGACCGATTCCACCGCAACTTGGTGTTCCCGCTGGTCTTTGGCGGAGTTTAGGAGCTGGCGCGTTTCGGTAGGGCCGGCTGTGCCAGCCAGCACTCGACAAAAGAGGCGGCCACCGCTGGCAGAAGCCAGCAGCTCCGGGGTGGCTCCCACCAGATTTTCTACCGCGTACACCCAGCAGGTGGGGTAGGCAGAAAAGAGGGCGGCACATAGTTTGCGCTGGTCGATCGGATTGAGGCTGGCAATGGTCTTGTCCCTGGCAAGGACCACCTTCTTGGCCTCGCCGTGCCTGATTTGCTCACTAACCCTGCCTACCGCCTCGGCCCACTCGGCTGGAGGCAACGCCCCTTCGCCCTCGGCCAAAGTGCCCAATGCGGGCAACTGCGCCAGGCGAGCCGCCCCTTCCTGTCTAAACTCGGCGGGCGTAGCCGTCCACGGCGCAAAGAGAGGGCGCAGATCCTGCCCCGACAGCGAGATCAGCCAGGTAGCAGTTGGGGTTGCTACCAGCAGGTTCTCGGGAACCTCAAGGACTCCGCCCCGAGCAAAGCCGAACGACCCAAAGGCGACGGGCAGATGAACGGGCAGCTCCTCGGTAGCTACCGCCTCAGCGGTGGCCTCCTGCCAAAGCACGTCAGCATGCTTAAGGGCGTCCTCGCCCTCTTCCGTTACGGAAAAATTTTGCCCCCACCCGAGCAGGGCCAGATCGGCTCCCACCCACGCGCTCAGCCGGGCAGTAGGAATGAAACCAAAAATTTCCGGGCAAATTGGCACCTGCTTTGCCAGCCTTTGCACGTTGGGTTTCGTGTCCGGCAATGTTAGGGGCGCCAATGTTACCTCCGCTTGTTACTAATGTGGTCCGCGAACATACTACGCAGTAAACATGACATTGTCCGCAACGGGTGCCAAAATAAAACCCATGACCTACAGCTTCAAGCGCGCATTTTCGTCCTCTGCCACTACGCCCGAAGGCGAGGTAGCGGCAGACCTAGCCAAAGATCCCAAGACTGTGGCTTCCATGTTTGACCAGGTGGCACGCCGCTACGACATTACTAACGATCTGATGTCGGTGGGTCAGGATCGACTGTGGCGGCTGCAGACGCGTAAGAAGCTAAACCCCAGGGAGGGCGAACAGATTCTGGATTTGGCGGCGGGCACCGGCACGTCCACCGTCGAATATGTAAAGAGCGGTGCGGATGTAGTGGCCTGCGACTTTTCAATCGGCATGGTTACCGAGGGCAAACGCCGTCACCCGGACATAGATTTTGTTGCCGGTGACGCGACCGCGCTGCCTTTTGCGGACAATAGTTTTGACGCGGTGACTATTAGCTTCGGGCTGCGCAATGTCAACGACACGGTCAAGGCGCTGTCCGAGATGCGGCGTGTGACTCGCCCTGGTGGGCGCATCGTGATCTGCGAATTCTCTAGGCCCACCCTTGGAGGGTTCCGCCAGCTCTACAACTGGTATCTGCGGCACGTCCTGGTGCGCATTGCGAAGAGGGCGGGATCGAATAACCCGGCCTATGCCTACCTTGCCGATTCGATTATTGATTGGCACGACCAGCCGACGCTGGCGCGGCTGATGCGCGAGGCCGGATGGGAGAACCCGCAGTGGAAGAACCTCACCCTTGGCATCGTGGCCTTGCATTCAGCTGTAAATCCGGCGTAGTTATTGCTGCTATTTCGCAGTATTTCGAAAATCTAAAAACCTCTAATAAACAACATCGCCCTTGCATAAAGTGGGCAAGTGTGCTGGGGGTGGGCACTCTATCAGGGGCCTGTTAACAGGGCATACGCCCACCCGGGGCGGCCAAAGAAGCTTCCGAGTAATCTGACAGCTGATATTTGCGCATTTTCGCAGATATTGGCTAGGAAAGATTAGACAAAGGAAACTACTTTGGGGTTGAACAAGAACCGCGTCCAAGCTGACGCAGTTGTTGTGGGCGCCGGCCCGGCAGGGGCATCGGCAGCGTTTTATCTCTCGCGCGCCGGCCTTAATGTAATTGTTCTGGAACGCGCGGTATTTCCTCGCGACAAGACCTGTGGTGACGGCCTCACCCCGGCCGCCGTGGTGGAGCTTTTGCGCATGGGCATTAATCCGCGCAAGAGCCCTGGCTATCAAACGAACGAAGGCCTGGTAGTTATAGGGGCCGAAAATAGGGTAGAGCTGCCGTGGCCCGAGCAGGCAAGCAGGCCGGGATTTGGTTCATCGCGGCCGCGCATCTCTTTAGACCAGTCCCTTGCAATGCATGCGCGTACCCAGGGGGCCAAGGTTTGGGAAGGGTGCAACGTCACCGGCCCAATTGTCGAGGGCGGACGCGTAGTGGGCGTGCAGGTTGCCCGAAAGGCGGATCCGCTTGCGGGGCCTACCGCAAAAGATCAGGAACTCTTTGAGGCGCTCACTCCTAAAGAAGCTTGGCCTAGCGAGGGCGAGCGCCAAGCTGCCACTGCTGATCGGGAGCAGGTGAGCCAGCTTCCCACCGAGTTTGAGGTGCGGGCGCGCCTGGTTGTAGATTGCGGTGGCGTCGCTGCGAAACTTGCCACCAGGGCAGGGCGAATCAAACTCGAAAACCGGCCAATGGGGGTTGCCGCGCGTACCTACTACCGCAGTGAGCGCGCCAAAGAAGCCAATATGGAATCCCAACTCGAACTCTGGGATGGCAAGCCGGGCGAATCCAACCTGCTGCCCGGCTACGGGTGGATGTTCCCGCTAGCTGGCGGCGTCGTAAACGTGGGCCTCGGATCCGTGTCATCGACCTCGGCCGCCACGAAGCTGCCCTACAAACAGATCTTTAAATCCTGGACGGCTGCTACGCCCTCGCAGTGGGGCTACAACAGCGAAAACCAGATTGGGCAAATGAAGTCTGCGGCCCTGCCCATGGCGTTCAACCGCAAGCCGCAATATCAAGGTGGGCTGGCCCTGATTGGGGACGCGGCCGGAATGGTAAGTCCATTTAATGGCGAGGGCATCGCCCCTGCTCTTGCTGCCGGACGGATGCTCGCCGACGCGGCAACGCAAGCCTTTGCTCGGACCGGCGAAGCGGCCTTCGATTCGGCCATGGAAGCATTTGTGCAACACATGAGTGACGAATGGGGCGGGTACTACCGTCTCGGAACCGTGTTTGTGAGACTAATTGAACGTCCAAAAATTATGCAGGCGTGTACTCGCTATGGACTGCCCGTAGACCGCCTTATGGTCGCAGTTCACAAGCTTTTGTCTGACGGATACGAACGGCATGGCGGCTCAATCGACGATCGAGTAATTGCTTTTTTGGCAAGGCTGGTGCCGAAAGTATGACGTGTATGATTTACCCTCGAATAAAAGACGCATGCGTACGAGTCTGCGAGCTCGCTGTGCATGAACTGTCGCGAATAAAGATGGAGGCAAGATGTCGCAGTTTCTGATCATGGCTGCCGCTGCGCTAGTACTAGCAATCGGTGGTCTGGTGCTGTCGGCTTTCCTGGGAACGAAGAAGTTTTCGCGCACTAAGGAACAAACGTACGAATGCGGCATCGATCCGATCGCTGCAAAATCAGCCCACGAAGGTAGATTCCCGATTAAGTACTACTTCGTGGCAATGACCTACATCGTGTTCGACATCGAAGTCGTCTTCCTTTACCCGTGGGCAGTTTCGCTGAACAAGTTCGGTGCCCTGCCCGATGGGCAACGCCTGGGGCTGATCTCCCTGGCCGCAATGATGATCTTCCTAATACTGCTCGTGGTTCCCTACATTTACGAATGGCGCCGCGGCGGACTTGACTGGGACTAGGAAAGGGTTGAAAATGGCTGAAATTGGTGGCCGCCGCGAGCAGATGGAAAATGATCTGCCGAACGGTTTCGCAATTACCTCAATGGAGCGCCTGGTAGGCCTAGCCCGGAAAGCATCGGTATGGCCCGTCACTATGGGCCTCGCCTGCTGCGCGATTGAAATGATGTCTGCGGGCACCCCGCGCTACGACATCTCTAGGTTTGGCATGGAGGTCTTCCGTGCTTCGCCCCGCCACGCAGACCTAATGATCGTTTCTGGACGAGTAGCCCACAAGATGGCGCCTATTATTCGCAACGTCTACGATTCGATGCCCGAACCGAAGTGGGTTATCTCTATGGGCGCGTGTGCCTCCACCGGCGGCATGTTCAACAATTACGCGGTAATTCAGGGCTGCGACCACGTGGTTCCCGTGGATGTGTATTTGCCCGGCTGCCCGCCGCGGCCAGAGGCGCTGATCAATGCGATCTTGGTTCTTCACGATCAGATCCACTACCAGGAGCCGCTTACTGAGAAGCGTCGCCGCGAAGTAGCCCGGTTGGCCGAACAGGCCGCCCTCGAAGCTACCCCCACTCACATGCAGAAGGGACTGCTGGCATGAGCGAAAACAATATTGTTCCCTCCTCGGAGCAGGCAGGCGCAGAGCGCGCCAAGCCCGGTCCGGAACTGGTGGGCACCAGGCAGGGGTTATTCCACGTAGCCGACGCCGGCGACACCACCGGCTTTGGGGGCCTGGAACAGAAGATCTTCCTTCCCGGCGAATCTGCTCGGCCCTACGGTGGCTGGTTCGATGCCGCCGTCGACGCCCTTGAAGAAGACATCCGCGAGGCCGGACTGGAAGTTGGCAAGGTTATAGAGCGCGTTGTTGTCGATCGCGACGAACTGACCCTCTTCATCAGCAAGGAACACATCGTCCAGGTGTGCAAGATGTTGCGTGACGACCAGGATCTGCGCTTCGAAATGTGTCTAGGCGTCAACGGAGTGCACTACCCGGCCGATGCTGGCAGGGAACTACACGCCTGCTACATGCTCCTGTCCTTCACCCACGGCAGGCAGCTCCGTCTGGAAGTCACCTGCTCCGAAGAAGATCCGACCATCCCTTCGGTGGTTTCGGTGTACCCCGGCAACGACTGGCACGAGCGCGAAACTTGGGACCTTATGGGCATCGTGTTCACCGGTCACCCGTCTCTTACTCGCACGGCGCTGCCCGATGATTGGGTAGGTCATCCCCAGCGCAAGGATTATCCACTAGGCGGCATCCCGGTTCAGTACAAGGGCGCCACCGTTCCGCCCGCGGACGTACGGAGGTCTTACAACTAATGTCGCATTCAACACCTCTTTACCAGGCTGCTCCTCCCGTCATTGATGACGAGGAACTGCCAGAGTTCACTTCCTCTGGTGGCGACTGGGACGAAGTTACCCAGCAGATTGAACAGCAGTCTTTACACGAGAAGCTGGTAAACGAACGCATCGTTGTGAACCTAGGCCCGGTTCACCCCTCCACCCACGGGGTGCTTCGTCTGATCGTCGAAATTGATGGCGAGATCGTGCGCAAGGTACACGTGGGCACCGGATACCTACACACCGGCATCGAAAAGAACATGGAATACCGCACGTGGGCGCAAGGTTCCACCTTCTGCACGCGTATGGACTATGTGGCGTCGATGCTGAACGAGGCGGCCTATGTGATGGCGGTCGAAAAGCTGATGGGCATCACCGATCAAATTTCGGAGCGCGCCCGGTTAATTCGCGTGCTGATGATGGAGCTCACCCGAGCGGCCTCGCACATCGTGGCCATCGGCACTACCGGTAACGAGCTGGGTGGCACCACGCTAATGACCATCGCTTTCCGTGGCCGCGAAGAGATCTTCCGCATCTTCGAACGCGTCACCGGGTTGCGTATGAACAACGCGTATCTGCGCGTAGGCGGGGTGGCCCAGGACCTGCCCGCTGGTACTACAGAATATGTGCGCGATCAGCTTCCGAAGGTGCGCCGCGATCTTGGCGAGCTGGAAGACTTAATCATGGATAACCCGATTTTCAAGTCGCGTTTCCAGGGCGTTTCTTACATCTCCCCGGAGGCAATCTTCGCTATGGGCCTTACCGGTCCGTCCTTGCGCGCCGCAGGTTTTGCCTATGACGTGCGCAAAATGATGCCTTACAGCGGCTATGAAACGCTCGATTTTGATGTGTGCACGCAGGAAACCTCTGATGCCTACGGTCGTGTGCGCGTGCGTTTCGACGAGTGCTACCAGTCCTTCCGCATCATTGAGCAGGTGCTCGATCGGCTGGATCAGTGCGAGGGCGAGCGCGTGATGGTAGAGGACAAAGCAATTGCTTGGCCGTCGCAGCTCTCGGTGGCAGCCGATGGGCAGGGCAACTCGCTCGAGCACATCCGACACATCATGGGAACCTCCATGGAGGCTCTAATCCATCACTTCAAGCTGGTTACTGAGGGCTTCAAAGTCCCGGCTGGACAGGCCACCCAGATCATTGAACACGCGAAGGGCATCATGGGTTGCCACGTGGTTTCGAATGGCGGCACTCGCCCGTATAGAGTCCACTTCCGCGAACCCTCCTTCTCGAATCTGCAGTCACTTTCGTTGCTTGCCGAGGGCGGCATGATTTCCGACCTCATCGTTTCGCTGGCATCGCTAGATCCGGTATTGGGAGGGGTTGACCGCTAATGAGTAAGTATTCATCCGAGGTCGAAGAAAGGCTGCGGCGTGAGGCCCAGCAGATCATGGACCGTTACCCAAAGGGGCACCAGCAGTCGGCGTTGATCCCGATGCTGCACTTGGTTCAGTCCGAGGACGGGTTTGTTAGTGCCGATGGCATTGCTTTTTGCGCGCAGATGCTAGAGCTCTCGCGCAGCGAGGTTTCGGCGGTTGCCACCTTCTACACGCAGTTCAAGCGTCACCCTGCCGGCAAATATAACGTTGGCATTTGCACTAACGCTCTGTGCGCGGTGCTGGGCGGGGATGCCATTTACGAGGCGGTCTCGTCGCAGCTGGGAATCGGCACTGACGAGACTACTGAAGATGGAAAGATCACGTTGGAAGCAATCGAGTGTAATGCTGCTTGCGATTATGCTCCGGTGGTCATGGTCAATTGGGAGTTCTTCGACAACCAGACACCGCAGTCCGCATTGGACCTGGTTGAAGACATCAAGGCAGATCGACCGCTTCATCCCACTCGCGGCCCGGAGGTGTGCCCGACTTTCAAAGAGAACGAACACCTGTTGGCGGGGTTCTTGGATGGCCACCAGCACGAAGGTCCTTCGGCTGGGGAACCTTCCACGTTGGGCCTTCGCATTGCCCGGCAGAAGGGCTGGAAGGCGCCGGACAATCAGCAGGCAATTGCCGCTGCTGAGGCGGAGCGAGCCAAGGCTGAAAAAGAAGGGGAAGAGGACAAGTGAACGGCATAACCACTGACACTCTGACGCCTATCCTCACCGAACATTGGGGCGAGGACCGGTCGTGGACCCTTGAGCACTACCTGGCTCACGGGGGTTATGAGGGGCTGAAGAAGGCCCGGACAATGAAGCCCGAGGACGTGGTGAGCGCGGTAAAGTCCTCCGGTCTGGCCGGCCGTGGCGGCGCAGGCTTCCCGGCGGGCATGAAGTGGTCCTTCTTGCCTCCTGACGACGGCGGCCCGCGGTACCTAGTAGTAAACGGCGACGAATCGGAGCCGGGCACTTGCAAGGACATGCCGCAGATCATGGCCAATCCGCACTGTCTGGTAGAGGGCATGGCCATTACTTCCCATGCTATTGGGTGTAAGCAGGCCTTCTTGTACTTGCGTGGCGAGGTAGCCCATGTGTACCGGCGCATCCTGTCGGCGATTGCCGAGGCTGAAGCTGCCGGCATTCTTGGGGAGCTGAAGATCGTGGCGCACGCCGGTGCGGGCGCTTACATCTGCGGCGAGGAAACTGCGCTGTTGGATTCTTTGGAAGGAAGACGCGGTCACCCAAGGCTGAAGCCGCCCTTCCCGGCCGTTTCGGGCCTCTACTCGCGCCCGACTGTGGTGAACAATGTCGAGACCATCTCGCAGGTTCCCGGCGTCTTCAAGAACTCGGTTGACTGGTACGCCTGCATGGGCACCGAAAAGTCCCGTGGGCATGGCATCTTCTCGATCTCCGGGCACGTGAAGAACCCGGGCCAGTTTGAGGCTCCGCTGGGTATCACCATGCGCGAGATGCTAGAGATGTGCGGGGGAGTACGCGAGGGCCACGAACTGAAGTTCTGGGCCGTTGGCGGTTCTTCGGCTCCAATTTTCACGCCTGAACAGCTAGACGTGCCGTTGACCTACCAAGATGTGGCGGCTGCTGGTTCGATGCTGGCAACCCGTGCAATTCAGGTCTTTGACGAGACGGTATCTGTGGTTCGCGTAATCGCGCAGTGGATCGATTTCTACCAGCATGAATCTTGCGGTAAGTGCACGCCGTGTCGCGAGGGCACTTACTGGCTGAAGCAGATTATGCACCGCCTGTTGGAAGGCAAGGGGCGCCCCGGCGATATCGAGCTGATGGAAGACATCTGTTCAAACATCGGCGGTAGGTCTTTCTGCGCCCTCGGTGATGCGGCCGCTACCCCAATCCCGAAGTCCCTCAAGTACTTCCGGGAAGAATTCGAGGCCGGCTACCGCACTCCCGCCTGGGAGCTTTTCCCCTACGAAGCATCCACCAAGTTCAGTGAAGGAGGCGCCCGATGAGTGAAGCGAGCGAGTTGATCACTATCCAGATCGACGGGCAGAGCGTCGAAGTCCCCAAGGGGACGCTGATTATCAGGGCTGCTGAAAAACTTGGGATTCACATTCCTCGTTTCTGTGACCATCCGCTGCTAGACCCGGCTGGTGCCTGCCGGCAGTGTCTTGTAGAGGTGGCAATGCCGAACCGGTCTGGCGAAGTTTCAAAGATGCCTAAGCCGCAGCCGGCTTGCACCATGACGGTGGCTCCAAAAATGGAGGTTTTCACCCAGCGCACTTCTGACGTGGCCAAGAAGGCCCAGCACGGAATTATGGAGTTCCTGCTGATCAACCACCCCTTGGACTGTCCAATCTGCGATAAGGGCGGCGAGTGCCCATTGCAGAACCAGGCAATGTCGCATGGGCAAGGAGAATCGCGTTTCGGCGAAGCTAAGCGAACCTTCCCCAAGCCGGTGTCGCTGTCGTCTACTGTGTTGCTAGACCGCGACCGCTGTATTCTGTGCCAGCGCTGCGTCCGGTTCCAGAAGCAGATTGCGGGCGACCCGTTTATTGACTTGCAGGGGCGCGGCGGCGGTTCCTCCCCGCGCGATCACCATGTGTTCATGGGGGAGCAGATCGGCCGCTTTGATACCAAGAGCCTCGGCATCGCTTCCGAGGATTGCTGTGGTTCCACTGCTGCGAATGCTTCCAAGATTTCTGGTCCTAGCGGGCAGGCTGGTGCCGCCCAGGGCTTCCACACGGGTCAGATCGTACCGGCTGACGAAGATCAGTCGGGTCGCCGTTTCTCTAGTTACTTCGCCGGCAACGTCATCCAGATTTGCCCGGTGGGTGCGCTGACTTCTGCCACCTACCGGTTCAGGGCTCGCCCCTTCGACCTGGTTTCCACGCCAGCTGTTACCGAGCACGACGCTTCCGGTGCGGTCATCCGCAACGACGTAAGGCGCGGCAACATCGTCCGCCGCTTGGCGGGGCGCGATATGGACGTAAACGAGGAATGGATTTCTGACAAGGACCGTTTTGCCTACCAGTGGCAGTTTGGCGAGAACCGCCTGTCCATGCCGCTAGTGCGCGAGGACGGAAAGCTAGTTCCGACCTCGTGGGCAGATGCTTTCGACAGGGCCGCCCAAGGTTTGGCTAAGGCAAAGAACCCGGCATTGCTGCCAGGTGGCCGCCTGACCTTCGAGGATGCCTTCGCGTGGAGCAAATTCGCCCGCGTCGCACTGCGCACTAACAACGTTGATGCCCGATTCCGCACTACCGGGGCCGAAGAAGAAGCATTCTTGGCTTCCAGCATTGCGGGCAGCGGCCTGGACGTAACTTACGCCGACATCGACAAGTCCGAACAGGTGCTTCTTGTAGGGCTGGAGCCCGAAGATGAGTGCGCCACCTTGTTCCTGCGCTTGCGCAAGGCATCCCGCAAGGGACTGAAGGTCGCAACCGTGGCGCCGATCTTTACCAATGGCTCGGCCAAGATGGGGGCTGTGCACGTTCCTGCCGCTCCTGGCACGGAACCGGAAGTGCTTGCTTCTATACAGAAGGACGCGGAAGGTGACCAGTCGCATATCGCGGAAGGTCTTACTAATGGCGTCATCTTCGTAGGCGAACGCGCCGCCCAGGTTCCCGGATTGCTAACCGAAACCGTCAAATTGGCCGAACGTACCGGCGCAAAGCTTGCGTGGGTACCTCGCCGAGCCGGGGAAAGGGGCGCTTTGGAGGCTGGACTCGTGCCTTCGATGCTTCCCTTCGGACGCGCAGTCGCCGATCCGGCAGCGCGCGCTTCGCTAGAGCAGCTGTGGGATGAGGTACCGGCAGGTGAAGGCCTTGATTTGGCCGGAATCTTGCAGGGCGCATCGACCGGCGAGGTCGACGCCCTCGTAGTGGGCGGGGTAGATACCCGCGACCTGCCCGGCGATGCTTTGGCAGCCATCAAGAATGCCGGCTTCGTCGTAAGCCTCGAGGTGCTGCAGACTCCTGTTACCCAGATTGCCGACGTGGTTTTGCCCGTGGCACCGGTTGCCGAGAAGGCTGGCACGTTCATCAACTGGGAAGGTCGACTGCGGCCGTTCGGACAGGCACTGTCCACCCCTGCGATGAGCGATAGGGAAGTGCTAGACCAGTTGGCCACCGAGCTGGAACGGCCAATTGCTTTTGCTTCCCTGCGCGACGTGCACGCCGAAGCTAACCAGTTGATGAACTGGGAAGGCAAGAGGGCGCTGCGCCCGCATCAGGCGCCAGCGGCGCTGGCGGCTCCCGGTGCTGGTCAGGCCGTGCTGGCAACGCACAAGCCGCTGCTCGACCACGGTGTGCTGCTAACCGGCAACCCTGCCTTGGCAGGAAGCGCCCGCCGCTCTGTGGCATGGGTACCGAAGTCGTTCGGCATTGCCGAGGGCGCACGGGTAGACATCTCTACCGAAGCGGGAACCATCACCCTGCCAGCGCACGTGTGCGACATGGTTGATCGCGTGGTCTGGTTGCCGCAGTGCTCTGACCGCTCCCACGTATACGAAACCTTAGGCGTCGGAAGCGGCGCTGTAGTAAGCGTTACTGCCTCGGAGGTGACCCGGTGAACGCTCTAACAATGTTCTCGACGGCAGGCCATGAGGTCCAGCCGGCAGATTTTAGCCAAGAGACATGGTGGCTGACTCTTATCAAAGCGGTCTTCATCATTGTGTTCTTGCTGATCACAGTCATTATGGCGCTGTGGGTGGAAAGGCGTGGTCTTGCTCGCATGCAGACTCGTCCTGGCCCAAACGTCCACGGTCCGCTGGGCTTGCTCCAGGCAGTGGCAGACGCGGTGAAACTGCTAGTCAAGGAAGACTTCAATAAGCAGGGCGTGGATCGAATCCTGTATCTGGTTGGTCCGTTGGTTGCGGCATTTAGCGCCTTCATGGTGCTAGCGGTAATCCCGTTCGGCCCCAACGTGAATATTCTTGGCCACTCCACTCCGTTGCAGCTGATGGATCCGTCGATCGGCGGCCTTTACATTCTGGCCATTGCCTCATTGGGGGTGTACGGCATTATTCTGGGCGGCTGGTCTTCTAAGGGCACCCTGCCACTGCTAGGCGCAATGCGTTCGTCGGCTCAGGTCATCAGCTACGAACTAGGCATGGGCATGGCGATGGTGACGGTATTCATCGTCTCTGGTTCCATGCGCACCTCGCAGATCGTGGCGGCCCAATCGCCAGTGTGGTGGATCTTCGCCCTCATTCCGGCAGCATGCATCTATTTCATCTCCTCGGTTGCCGAGATCAACCGTCTGCCGTTCGACCTTCCCGAATGTGAGGGCGAGCTGGTAGCCGGCCACGAAACGGAATATTCCTCGATGAAGTTCGCCTGGTACTACCTGGCCGAATACATCAATATGTTCAACGTCTCGTGCGTGTTTACCACCCTGTTCCTGGGCGGTTGGCGATTCCCGTTCGGCGACCACATTCTTGGCGGCGTACTAAACACCGGCTTCTTCCCAATGATCTGGTTCATCACCAAGATGTGGGCCGTGGCCTTCTGCATCATTTGGGTTCGCGCAACTTTGGTGCGTGTGCGCTACGACCAGCTGATGAATCTGGGTTGGAAGGTGCTTCTGCCCATTTCGCTTGGTTGGCTAGTAATCGTGGCGCTGATGCGCGGAATCAGCTTGTACGCGAACGTCACCCTTACCCAGCTGCTCATCGGTATCGCCGTAATATTCCTGATCGCGCTGGTCATCATCGGATTTACCGGGCGCGAAAAGAGGGCGGATACCGGTCCCGAGAAGCCATTTGATCCGATGGCAGGAGGCTATCCGGTGCCGCCGCGCCTAGGCCAACAAATGCCTGTCAGCCCGCGTGCCGGTCGCGCAGAAGTAGCCCTTGCTACCGCAGGGAAGGAAGATGAACCCAGTGAGTAAACGAAATCCAACCCGCGAGGACATGCGTTACGAGCATGATCCTAAGGGCCCACTAGGGAAGCTGTTTTCGCCATGGGCAGGATTCGGAGTAACCATCTCCTCGTTCTTCCGCCCCACGGTAACGGAACAGTACCCATTCGAGGGACCTTATGTGCAACCTCGTTTCCACGGCAGGCACCGCCTAAATAGGTATGCCGACGGCCTAGAAAAGTGCATCGGTTGTGAATTGTGTGCATGGGCATGCCCAGCCGACGCCATCTTGGTCGAAGCCGCGGTAAACCGGCCCGACGCGCAGTATTCGCCCGGGGAACGCTATGGGCGCGTTTACCAGGTGAACTACCTCAGGTGCATTTTCTGCGGCTACTGCATAGAGGCATGCCCCACTCGAGCACTCACCATGAGTAATGACTTCGAGCTGGCAGAACAGCACCGCGATCGGTTGATCTACGAAAAGGATCAGCTGCTGGCTCCGATGCAGGAAGGCATGCTCGCTGCTCCGCACCCGATGGTCGAAGGTACTACCGACTCGGACTACTACAAGGGAGCCGTCTCCGGTCCGACTCAGGCACAGATCCAGTGGGTAGAGCAGAAGCGCCCTGACGATCCCACACTCAAGACTGCTAAGGCGGTAAAGGAGGAAGCACTGTGAACACGCTCTTACCGCTAGCGGCGCAGTCCATCAGCACCGGCGAGACGGTGATGTTTTGGGTTGCTGCACCACTGCTGGTGCTTGCGGCCCTAGGGGTGGCCCTATGTCGCAAGGCAGTCCACTCGGCAATTTGTATGGTGGCAGCAATGCTGATTCTGGCTTTGCTCTACATCGAGCAGGGCGGACTCTTCCTGGGTGTCGTCCAAGTAGTTGTCTACACGGGCGCAATCATGATGATGATCTTGTTCGTGGTCATGATGGTGGGCGTGTCGGCCTCCGATAACTACCGAAAGTCTACGGCTTCATTGAGGTGGTTCGCATACTTGGCCGGTGCAGTCCTAATTGCGCTACTCACTTGCGCGATCGTCGCCTCGAAACTTCCGGCGGTGGGCCATCTTGCCGATGCTAACGGAGCCGATAATCCGGTCGCGGTTGGCATCTCAATCTTTACCCAGCACACTCACACGTTGGTACTCGCCGACGTGCTGCTGATTACCGCGGTGGTTGGTTCGATGTTGCTGAACCACGCAGATCGACTGGCTCCCAAGGCAGACCAGCGGCACACGTTGGCAGCACGCTGGAACGCATGGCGTACCCGCGGCACCCACATCGGTCAGTTGCCCGCGCCTGGCGTTTACGCCTCCACTAACGCGGTGGACGTACCTGCGATCTCCGGTGAAACCGGCGAGCCCATTGAGGCGTCGGTATCGCGCGTGCTGCGTGCCCGTGGGGAAGCTAGGACCCTTTCAACTGTTGAACCTTCCGCCTCGACCGCGCTGCGCGAACAGCGGCACGGCGACAAGGCAAAGGGTCTGCACGGACGCGAAGCCACTCAGGCCGTGGGTCGCTCTGGAGCCTGGGGGATGCCTGGGCAGTCAGCTCCCACAGGTCTTATGCAGCCCGGTAAGCGCGAGGTCGAAAAGGCCCACTCGCAAACCGTCGAGGGAAAGGAAGGTGAAGACAAGTGAGTCTCACCAACTACATCGTCCTGGCGATAGTCCTATTTGCCATTGGCGCTGTCACCGTGCTTACTCGACGCACCGCACTGATCGCCCTCATGGGGGTCGAACTGATGCTCAATTCGGTGAATCTTATGCTCGTCACTTTTGCGCGCATGCACAACAACATCGAAGGCCAGACAATGGCGTTCTTCGTGATGGTTGTTGCTGCTGCCGAAGTAGTGGTCGGGTTGTCCATTGTCGTATCGATCTTCAAGACCAGGCGCACCACTTCCGTTGATGCGCTGAACTTGATGAAGAACTAGGAGGCTAGCTCAAATGAATGCTATGGCACCTGGGGTAGCCACCGGTGCGGCCGCCTACGCGTGGCTGATGATCGCGCTCCCGCTAGTGAGCGCCGGAGTCCTGCTGCTCCTAGGACGGGCAAGCGACCGCTGGGGGCACTGGATTGGCGTAGTTGCCTCCTGGGCTTCTTTCGTCGTCGGATTGCTCGTCATCTTGCAGCTGTACGGCATGGAACCTGGTTCGAGGGCGTTGCGCACGCACCTGTTTGAATGGGCGGGCCTCGGCTCCGACCACGCGATCGATCTGGGACTGCTTCTCGATCCGCTCTCGATGACCTTCGTAATGCTGGTGACTTTCGTCGGCTCGCTTATCCATGTCTACGCAGTGGCGTACATGGAACACGATGCTGACAGGCGCCGGTTCTTCGCCTACTTGAACTTCTTCATCGCGGCCATGCTCACCCTGGTGCTGGCCGATTCCTACCTGCTGCTGTTCTTCGGTTGGGAAGGCGTAGGCCTTGCCTCCTACTTGCTGATCGGCTTCTGGAACCACGTGCCGGAAAACGCCACTGCTGCGAAGAAGGCATTCGTCATGAACCGTGTTGGCGACATGGGCCTGCTGCTGGCAATGATGGCGATGTTCAAGGTAACCAACTCCTTTGCCTACTCCGACGTGCTGGGGGCTGCGGCCGACGGCTCGATGGGGCGGCACTGGGCAACCATTATCGGAATCTTCCTATTGGTAGCTGCCTGTGGTAAATCCGCGCAGTTCCCGTTGCAAGCATGGCTTGGCGACGCAATGGCCGGTCCGACACCGGTGTCTGCACTGATCCACGCCGCCACCATGGTGACCGCGGGCGTCTACCTGATGGTACGCTCGGGCGGTATTTACTCTGCAGCTCCTACAGCGCAGCTGCTGGTGGCAATCGTCGGGGCAATCACGTTGCTGTTCGGCGCCATCGTCGGTTGTGCCAAGGACGACATGAAGAAGGTGCTGGCCGCATCTACCATGTCCCAGATCGGTTACATGATGCTGGCCGCCGGGCTCGGCCCGATTGGCTGGGCCTTCGCAATCTTGCACCTGGTTGGTCACGGCTTCTTCAAGGCGCTGATGTTCCTGGGAGCCGGCTCGATCATGCACGCAATGAACGAACAGGTGAACATGAGGCGCTTTGGTGCCCTGTCTAAGGTCATGAAGGTAACCTGGCTGACCTTCATGATGGGGTGGCTGGCGATCCTCGGCATCCCGCCATTCACCGGTTTCTTCACCAAGGATCCGATTATCGAATCCGCCTTCGTGCCGGAAGCATTCGGCACCACTGGCGCCTGGATCTTCGGCCTCATTGCGTTGATTGGCGCGGGAATCACCGCCTTCTACATGTCCAGGCTGTTCTTCATGACATTCCACGGCAAGGCCCGGTGGACTACCGTCAACGACGGTGGCCAGGTGCACCCGCACGAATCCGGTCCGCTCATGACTGTGCCGATGATCATCCTGGCAATTTTCGCAATCGGATTTGGTATAGCGGTTGCTCCGACCGGATTCTTCGCCAAGTGGCTGGAACCGGTTACCGGGCACCACGCGCACGGTGAACCGGTAATTCCGGCGCTGGCAATTACCATCTGCACACTGGCAGTAGTACTAATCGGAGCTGTTCTGGCCTGGGTCAGGTACGGGCGCAACTCCGTTCCCAAGATTGCTCCGGCCGCCAACCCGATGGTGGTGGCTGCCCGCAACGATCTGTACCAAGACTCGATCAACGAATCGCTGTTCATGCACCCGGGCATCGCCCTCACCAAGGGCGTCACTCTTGCCGACAAGGGTGGCATCGACGGCATCGTGGGCGGACTCGGCAAGGGCTCGCTCGGGCTTGGCAATTTCATCCGCAGAATCCAAAACGGCCACATCCGCTCTTACGCGGCTTACATCGCCTTCGGTGTGCTGCTCGCGCTTGTCGCTGTGTTCGGAACCAGGCTCTGAGGCGGTAGGTAAGATATGCAAGTTATAAACGCAACGTTCCCGCTACTTACTCTGTTAGTAGCAATCCCCGCGCTCGCAGCCCTGCTGCTGTGGCTGGTGCCCTCCTTGCGAAAGAGCGGCAGACTGATTGGTGTGCTCACCTCCGGTGTAGTACTTATCGGTGCCATAGCCGCAGCCGCCAGTTTCGACTTTGGCAAGTCGGGCGCATACCAGTGGGCAGAAACCTACTCCTGGATTCAACAGCTGGGCGTTTCTTGGGCACTGGGCGTAAATGGGCTCGGCCTGGTAATGGTCCTGCTGTCGGCCCTGCTCACCCTGCTGGTGATCCTCGCTTCCGGCAACGAAGGAGGCTTCTACAACTCCTCCGAATCCTCCGAGGGCGGATACATCGCCCTCATCCTGGCTACGGAAGCTTTCATGGTGCTGATATTCAGCGCTCGCGACGTGTTCCTGTTCTACCTGGCATTCGAGGCCATGCTGATCCCGGTCTACTTCATGATTGGTAGGTATGGTCGGGGCGGACGGGCCGCAGCCCTGAAGTTCCTGCTGTACTCGTTGGCAGGCGGATTGGTCATGCTAGCCGGCGTAATCGGCCTGTACGTGGTGGCTCCGAATGGGCGCGGTACCTTCCTTATCGAGAACCTGGCCGGACAGCTGCACACTAGTGCGGGTGTCGAGATGGCACTATTCTTGAGCTTCTTCGCCGCGTTTGCTGTGAAGGCTCCAATGGTTCCCGTCCACACCTGGCTACCCGATGCAGCAGAAGTGGCCCGCCCGGGCACCTCGACACTGCTAGTTGGCGTCCTGGACAAGATCGGTACCTTCGGAATGATCACCATGTGTCTGGCAATCTTCCCGGGAGCTTCTCACAGAGCAGCGCTACCGATCGTAATCGTTGCGGTCATCTCGGTGCTGTGGGGCGGAATTGCCGCGATCGGGCAAAAGGACCTGATGCGACTGATTTCCTTCACCTCGGTGTCCCACTTCGGGCTGATGGTTATGGCCATCTTCATTGGTAACCAGACCGCCTTAATCGGCGCCATGGTGTACATGGTCGCCCACGGCCTATCTATCGCGGGCATGTTCCTGATCTCGGGCTTCATGACCCAGCAGGCACACACCCAGAAGATCGCCGAATTTGGTGGGTTGCAGCGGATCACCCCCGTGCTCGCAGGCACGTGGCTGATCTCGGCCTTGGCCGCCATCGCGTTGCCCGGCCTATCGGGCTTCCCCGCAGAATTCATGGTCTTCGTAGGCACCTACAAGGTGCAGCCGGTGATTGCCTTCTTCGCAGTATTCGGCGTGATCTTGGCAGTGCTTTACGCGCTGATTCCATACCAGCGAATCTTCACCGGCCCGCCGAACCCGGAACGCAAATCCATGGTCGATCTGACCGGATCGCAAAAGTGCGTAGTCGGTGTTTTGATTGCCGCCATGCTCGTACTTGGGTTCTTCCCCAAGGGCGTTACCACCATGGTCGAACCCACTGCCTCCCAGGTTGTGCCTGCTCCAGTGCAGGTAGGCGCCGGGGCAGATACGGAAGGGAAGTAACATGCAAGCAACCCAGTTCAGTCAGTGGCTAATCTTGTCCCCGCTAATGGTGCTGTTGGCAGGGGCCATTGTTGGTGTGCTTATTGAAGCATTCGTTCCCGCCGGCGCAAGGCGCAAGGTGCAGGTGGTGTGGTCCGTGATCTCGGTCCTAGCGGCTGCAGTAGCCCTAACCATCGTCGGCATCGAAACCTACGGCAAGATGCCCCAGACGGTTGGCGCGGGCGAATACAACGCGGACGGGCTCACCTTCGGCGCCCAGGCCATCATGCTGATTATCGGCCTGCTTTCCATCTTGGTGATGGCCGATCAAACAGAGCACGGGGACGGCTCGTTCGCGGGCCAGCCCGCGGATGTACCCGGTTCCAGGGCAGAAGAGATGACCCAGCACCTTGGCTACCAGCGTTCCGAGATGTTCCCGCTAGCACTGTTCAGCCTCATTGGCCTAATGGTGTTCCCGGCAGCGAACTCGCTGCTCACCCTGTTCATTGCTCTTGAGGCATTCTCGCTGCCGTTCTACATCCTTTGTGCCACCGCAAGGCGCAGGAGGCGTATCAGCCAGGAATCGGCTATCAAGTACTTCGTCTTGGGAGCCTTCTCTTCAGGCTTCTTCCTGATGGGCGAAGCAATGCTCTTCGGCTACTCCGGCACCTTGACACTGAGCGACATTGCCAAGGCGGTCTCCTCTAAGGGAGGCAACCTTGACTGGCTACTTCTTGCCGGCGTAGTGCTGATGACGGTAGGCCTCCTATTCAAGGTCGGAGCGGCTCCGTTCCACGCCTGGACCCCAGACGTCTACCAGGGCGCGCCAACCCCAATCTCGGGATTCATGGCTGCCGGAGTGAAGGCAGCGGCGTTCCTGGCAATGGCACGCTTCTACTTCACTGTGGCAGGGCAGCTGGGATGGAACCTCGTGATCTTCATGTGGATTGTGGCAATCCTGACCATGTTCGTCGGCACCTTCTGGGGCCTGGTACAGGAAGACATCAAGCGGATGCTTGCCTTCTCGTCCATCGCTCACGCAGGCTTTATTTTGATCGCCGTGATTGCAATGGATAACCAGTCCACCTCGGCCATCATGTTCTACCTGCTGTCCTACGCGATCGCGACCGTTGGTGCCTTTGCCGCCATCACGCTCGTTCGCCAGACGGATGCCGAGGGCAACATCCTTGGCGAAGCTAACCAGATCGACGCGTGGGCCGGGCTGGGACGCAAGTCTCCGCTACTGGCAGGGTGCATGTTGGTGTTCCTGCTTTCGTTCGCAGGCATCCCGCTAACTGCCGGATTCATCGGTAAGTTCGTCCTGTTTGCAACCGGCTTGAGGGCCGGGCTGTGGCCACTCGTGGTAATCGCAGTTGCAGCATCCGCAATCACCGCCTTCTACTACTTCAACCTGGCCCGCACCATGTTCATGGACGAGCCAGCCAGCACTTCGAAGGCAGTGAAATCGCAGGGTATTACCATGCCAGTAGTGGTCATCTGTGCCATTTTGACCGTGCTACTTGGCGTTCTCCCCGCGCCGGTCCTGAATTTCCTGACAAATGCGACTATCTTCGTTCCGTGAGCCAAACTGCAGTAACACTAAAATCAGCTGACTTGCAGAGCGAATTAGAAGAAGCTCTGGAAGAGGTCGAGCGTCGCCTCCGCGATTCTGTCGTGGGGGCACGCGGCCTAGTTGACGACCTGACCGCACATCTGATGGCAGCCGGGGGCAAGCGCATGCGCCCGATGCTGGTACTCCTCTGCGCCCAACTAGGGTCGCCTTCGCGCCGCAGCGCGAACGACGTGCTAGACGCAGCAGTAGTGGTAGAGCTGACCCACCTGGCAACGCTGTACCACGACGATGTGATGGACTCGGCGCCCTCAAGAAGGGGAGCGCCTGCGGCACAGCGCATCTGGGGCAACAACCGCGCCATCCTGGCCGGAGACGTGCTCTTCTCCAGGGCATCGCGGCGAGTAGCGAAGCTCGGCCCCGAGGCAGTGGCACAACACGCCACTACCTTTGAGAGACTGTGCATGGGCCAGTTGAACGAAACCTTCGGTCCCGCCGAGGACGAGGACGCGGTTGCGTTCTATCTGCAAGTTCTTGCCGATAAGACCGGGTCACTAGTGGCCCAGTCTGCCCGCTACGGTGCGGAAATGAGTGGGGCAGGACCCGAGGTTGCCAACTATGTTGCCGAGTACGGCGAAAAGGTGGGCGTAGCCTTCCAGATAGCCGATGACGTGATTGATTTGGCCTCTGACCCGAAGACCTCTGGAAAGACGCCCGGTACCGATTTGCGCGAGGGCGTGGACACGCTGCCCACTCTGCTGTTGAAGGCCCAGGCTGCCAACGGTGAGATTGACGAGGCCGGAGAGCGCATTCTGCACCTGCTGGAGCAGGATCTGAGCGACGACGCCGCCCTCGCTGAAGTGGTGTCCGCGCTGCGTGAGCACCCCGTGCTGGAACAGACTCGGCAGATGGCCAGGGAATGGGCGGCCGAAGCAAAACAGATCCTGGACGCGCTTCCCAAATCTGATGCGCATGCAGCGCTGTGCGAGTTTGCCGATCTGCTAGTAGATCGCATGTCGTAGCAGGATAGCTAAACCCGTTAGACAGAGGCGCCGGCAACGGTGCCTCTGTCTGTTAAGCCTCAAATAGCTTCCTCGCCTTGGAATTCATATGTGAATCCCTATACTGGGCAGGGTATGAGTAAATCGAATCTTTCCCCCAGACTATTTACCCCATCGTTCATAGCCCTTACCTTTTCGTCATTCTGTGTAATGTCGACCATGTACTTCCTAATGGCTACGATGGTGGGCTACGCTGCCGCCGAATTTGGGGCAGGTTCCTCGGCTGCTGGACTAACGTCCGGCATTTTTATTTTTGGAGGCTGCTTCGGCCGCATCATTGCGGGTCGAGCCCTGGAGAGATTCGGCGAGCGCGGCCCTGCAGCCGTCTCCTTTGCCCTGTTCGTGCTGAGCGCCGGGGCATATTTTTTGGCGTCCTCGCTAATGTCTTTGCTGATAATTAGGCTGATCCACGGTGTTTGCTTCGGCGTCACCGCTACGATACTTGCCGGCGCTGCCATGCGCACTGTCCCGGCAGCAAGACGCGGCGAAGGTTCGGGCTGGTTTTCTACGGGAACCTCCCTTGCCACAGGTGTCGCCCCGTTCGTAGGGATGCTGCTAGCTAGTATGAAGAACGGGTACCAGATCCAATTCGCCGTATCCACGGGGATCGCTGCAGCCGCGACTATCTTGGCGCTGGGCTGCTGGAAACACCTTTCTGTAGCTGAGCCGCGCAACAAGGTTTCTACAGAGCACGGGATCAACAAGTGGGTAGCACCGAAGGCGCTGCCGATCGCACTGGTGATTTCCTGTTGCTCCGCTCCGTACGGTTTCCTGCTTTCCTTCCTGCAGCCGTATTCCGAGCAGCGCGGCCTGGAAGGGCCGGCCCGCTGGTATTTCGTGGTCTATGCGATCGTGATCCTGCTGTCGCGTCCTATAGGCGGAGTAATGCAAGACTGCCGTGGCGACGACGTGGTAATCATCCCCACCCTGGTGTGCTTTACCTGCGGCTACCTGCTATCTGCCAACGCTACCAGCGGGCTGACGTTGCTGATAGGAGCCGGGCTGCTGGGGCTGGGCTACGGCACCGGCATCTCGGCATGCCAAGCCACCGCGGTGGCAAAGACCGCCCAGCGGCGGGCGGGCATGGCAGTGTCTAGCTATTACCTGCTGGTCGACCTGGCTACGGGCGTCGGCCCCTTTATAATCGGTGGCCTGGTTAGCATACTGGGATACCACCTGACTTTCTCAGTTGCTGGCTTCCTCGCCCTCGTTGGCCTTGCCTTGTACCTAACATGGGCGCGAGGCATCCCAGATGCAAAAAACGTTCTCTAACCGGAAGAAAAGGTAAATGTCCGAGCAAGTTCGGCAAATCGACAAAACAGGCTACCTGGTAGGAATAGCCGCCTACATAATTTGGGGAATGTTCCCCTTGTATTTTATCTGGCTGGCGCAGGCCGATGCTGTAGAGGTCGTATTCTACAGGGCGGTCTGGGGCCTGGTTGCGGTGATGGCATTCCTAGCAGTTACCCGCAAGATGGGGGATTTGCGGAGGACCTTGCGAAATAAGAGGACGGTGCTCACCCTTGCAATTGCCGGTCTGCTGGTAGCAGGAAACTGGACCATCTACGTCTACGCGGTGAATTCCGGTAGAACCGTAGATGCCGCCCTCGGCTACTTCATCAACCCCATCATGACCGTGGCTCTGGGAATTATTGTGCTGCAGGAAAAGGTCTCGAAACTGCAGGGTGCGGCTATCGCCTGCGGCATGCTGTCCATCATCGTGATGGTCGTGGGCATGGGCTACCTACCGTGGATCGCCATTGCCCTGCCACTCTGCTTTGCCTTCTATTCGCTGGCCAAGAAACAGGTAGCTACCTCCGCCCCGCCGGTAGCAGGCATGGTTATAGAGACAGCCGCAATAGTGCCGCCACTGGGACTGTACGTGTGGTACCTGGCAGCGCAGAGCAAAGACGTATTCGCAAAGATTCACGCCGCTGGCGGGGGAGCGACCGAAGTGTGGATCATGATCGCCCTCCTGGCCGGTAGCGGCATCGTCACCATCGTGCCGCAAACCATGTTCGCGTGGGTATCTACCCGCCTGCCCTTAGGCGTGCTGGGGATGATCCAATATTTCTCGCCCGTCATGCAGCTGATCATTGGCGTGTTCATCTTCCATGAGCACATGCCGCTGGCCAGGTGGATCGGTACTGGAATCGTCTGGATTGCCCTGATCTTCCTAACTGCAGACATGATGGTGGCTTCCCGCCGCACCAACCGGATGCTGGCAGCAGCCACGCGGGGAACCGCTCCGGACACTAAAGGTGGGAAGGGCAATCTGGCGCACTGACCGGTAGGGTAGAGCGCGGGAGGAAAAATGGGTAGTTTTGGGCGCAGGCCGGCATTCATACTATTTTGCGTAGCGATAGGGCTGTTCCTACTCGCCAAAATCAGCCAGGCTTACATCAATCACACCCTGGCAGTTGTTTGTGGCGTCGCCGCCCTCGTTGCTGCCGTGGCAGGGTTGCTCATGGCGATCTTCTGGAGACCTCCCACCGATCCAGATCAACTGTGGTGGTCACGTCGTGGCTAAGCCCACTATTGGTACATTCGGCCCCATTAGTGCACTAAACTGACGAATTAGTGAAATAAGCAAGACATATCTATCGAAAGGCTCGTATGAGTGAGCGTCCGCTAAGCGTTGCTGTAATTGGCGCCGGCCCGGCCGGCATCTATGCCTCTGACATCCTGGCCAAGTCCGGGTTAGACGTACAGATCGACTTGTTTGAACGCCTTCCCGCCCCCTACGGGCTGGTTCGCTACGGGGTGGCTCCTGACCACCCGCGCATCAAGCAGATCATCCTGGCTCTGTTCCGGATTCTGCAGCGGGGAGACATTCGCATGTTCGCCAACGTCAACATTGGCGAGGACGTAACCGTGCAGGACCTGCAGGAACACTACGACGCGGTGATCATGGCTACCGGTTCTGACCGCGATCGCCCGCTGGATATTCCCGGCGTGGATCTGCCGCAGTCCTATGGTGCCGCAGATTTTGTGTCCTGGTATGACGGCAATCCGGATTACCCGCGCCAGTGGCCGCTTGAGGCCGAAGAGATCGCGGTCATCGGTGTTGGCAACGTCGCCCTCGACGTGGCTCGCGTGCTTGCCAAGCATGCCGAGGACATGCTGGTAACCGAGATCCCCGAAAATGTTTATGAGGGGCTGAAGAAGAACCCGGTCAAGACTGTGCACGTGTTTGGGCGGCGCGGTCCCGCGCAGGTGAAGTTCACTCCTTTGGAGCTGCGCGAGCTGGGCAAGCAGCCTGACGTGGACGTGATTGTTGACGAGAAGGACTTTGACTTCGACGAGGGCTCGCAGCAGCAGTTGAAGGCCTCTAACCAGGCCCGCCAGGTGGTAAAGACCCTTACTAACTACGCGATGACGGATCCATCGGAGCATACCGCTTCCAGGCGCATCCACATTCACCTGTTCGAAGCCCCCTCCGAGATTCTGGCGGACGAGGACGGCAACGTGAAGGCGTTCCGTACCGAACGTACCAAGTTGAACGGCGACGGCACGGTGTCGGGCACTGGCGAATTCACCGACTGGCCGGTCCAGGCCGTATACCGGGCAGTGGGCTACTTCTCTTCCCCGATCGAGGGGCTGCCCTTCGATCAGGTGCGCGGGATTATTCCGAACGTGGAAGGGCGCGTCATTGGAGCCGACGGGCAGGCGCTGCCGGGCATTTACGCTACCGGTTGGGTAAAGCGTGGCCCGGTTGGGCTGATCGGTTCCACCAAGTCGGATGCGCAACAGACCATCTCGCATCTTGTGGAAGATTTCAACGAGGGCAAGCTGCATGCCGGAGACGAGAAGGCGGTTGGCCATGACGCCATGGTGCACCTGCTCGAGGACCGCAATGTCCGCTTCACCACCTGGCAGGGCTGGGAGCTGCTGAACGCTTACGAGGAGCAGCTAGGCAAGGACTTTGGCGAAGTCGAGGGCGGCAGGGGAGCGCGTGAACGCGTCAAGGTCGTCTCTAGGGAAGCTATGACCCGCATTTCGCGCGATGAGCTCTCGAAGGACGAGGTGCTAGATCTGATCGGCGATATCGACAAGTAACACCAGATAGCGTAAAGAACAGGCCTGGGCAGTGACCCGGGCCTGTTCTGTTTTATCGGTAGTTCACGAACTGCAGTGCAACTTCAACGTCGGCTCCTTTTAGGAGCGCGATGGTTGCCTGGAGGTCGTCACGAGACTTCGAGGAAACGCGAAGCTCGTCACTTTGGATCTGGGCCTTTACGGATTTGGGGCCCTCGTCGCGGATTAGCTTTGACAGCTTCTTAGCAACGTCCTGGGGGATGCCTTCGCGAAGTGAGCCGGTGAGCCGGTAGATCTTTCCGGACGGTTTTGCTTCCTTGTCGCCAAAGTCGACTGCCTTGAGCGAGACGCCGCGGCGGAACAGCTTCGACTCTAGAATGTCGATGATCGCAGCTACTCGCTCGGCGGTATTTGCTTCCAGGGTGATCGTGTCCCCATTCAGCTTCACGAGGGCGTCCACGCCCCTAAAGTCGTAGCGGTTTGCCACCTCTTTTGCGCACTGGTTGACCGCGTTATCTACTTCCTGTCGGTCTACCTTTGAGACCACATCAAATGAGGACTGACCAGCCATAACTTCCTCCTAATCTAGCTGTAAGATAAGCCTAGTTTTGAACTGCAAATTACCCTTTTATTTCGACAGTGGCAACTGTCACGTCCTGGAGATTAGCGTTTAGGGGTTTAACTTTGCTATTCTTTCGGGGCACCGTTCGTTACGGCGCAAGCGTGAAAATCGCTTCGGCGGGTTACCAAAGCGGCCAAATGGACCTGACTGTAAATCAGATGGCTTTCGCCTTCGGGGGTTCGAATCCCTCACCCGCCACGGTCAGTAGCTAGCTGCTGATTTGTGTGACGAGCCTCGCAAGGCCCGGTCTTGCTCTTGCAAGGTTGGCAGGCTAAGCTTGTTCACTGTTGCCCCGATAGCTCAGGCGGTAGAGCGCATCCTTGGTAAGGATGAGGTCACGAGTTCAAATCTCGTTCGGGGCTCAGGTTCTTTTTAGAACCAGTGGCGAGGTAGCTCAGCCGGTCAGAGCGCACGACTCATAATCGTGAGGTCGGGAGTTCGAGTCTCCCCCTCGCTACTATAAAAGTTAGCCATCCGCTCCGGCGGTCAAGCGAAAAGAGGAATGAATCGTGGCAAGCAAGTCATCGGACGTGCGCCCTAAGATCACTCTGGCCTGCACGGAGTGTAAAGAGCGCAACTACATCACCAAGAAGAACCGTCGTAACACGCCGGATCGCCTAGAACTTTCCAAGTTCTGCCCGCGTTGCCGCAAGGCCACTACGCACCGCGAAACGCGCTAAGTAAAAAGCTTTTCAGAAACTCCTCGCCGATTCGGCGAGGAGTTTTTGCATTGGTGAGCAGGCGCCCATGGGGTGCGATGCTGCCGGTTTATCCCTGTAAGGTTGAAGCATGGAATTTGTTGATTCGTGTGGCCCCATCCCATCTGTTCAAGAAACGGAGCGCCCTGCTCCTGTGCCATGGTGCGCAGCTGGTAGGCAGAAGGCGGTTGAGGCGGGCAGTGCTGCCCTAGCAGACCTAACGACAATGGGCGTTGGCGGGCCTATCGCCGAACTGGTGGTCGCGGACACCGAAGAACAGATAATAGACACTGTGCAGGCGGCTGACGCTGCCGAACAGCCGTTGCTCGTTGTTGGGGGCGGTTCGAATATTGTTGCCGGCGATGAGCCCTTTGAGGGAGTTGTCCTGATTGATGATCGCCGTGGCATTACCGTGCCGGACGAATCTGCTTGCGGTGGTGCCACCGTTTCGGTGGTCGGCGGTCACCCGTGGGACGACTTTGTCTGCGAGGCCGTTTCGCGGGGTTGGGCTGGCGCAGAAGCCATGTCGGGCATCCCCGGCTCAGTAGGAGCAGCTCCAGTGCAAAATATTGGCGCCTACGGGGCAGAGGCAGCGGACATCCTGGCCTTGGTAACCGTGTGGGATCGTGCCCGCAGTGTCCGCCGGGTGCTGCCGCTAGCTGACCTAAAGTTGGGCTACCGTACTTCGGTGCTGAAGCGTTCCCTAACCGATCCTGAGGCCGGAGGAGGGCGCACCTGGGGCCCCACTGGCCGGTACGTGGTCTTAGAGGTGCAATTCCAGATGCAGCATGCCACCCGTTCCGCGCCGATCCGCTATGGCCAGCTTGCTGGACACCTGGGGGTCGAGGTCGGAGACCGGGTGCCGGCGATTCGCTTGCGGGAAGCAGTGCTGGAGTTGCGCCGTTCCAAGGGGATGGTGCTAGATCCTGCGGACCCGGATTCCGTAAGTGCAGGGTCGTTCTTTACCAACCCGATTATGTCTGCCGAGCAGGCGAAGACGCTGCCAGAAGAAGCGCCGCGTTTTGCTGTGCAGGACCATTCTTTGATTAGCCCTGTCAGCGGGCAGGGGCCAACTGTGGAAGGGCTGGTCAAGTCCTCGGCGGCTTGGCTCATTGACCACGCTGGAGTGGCGAAGGGAAGTGTAGCCCCCGGTTCTAATGGCAGGGCAGCTATCTCTAGCAAACACGTATTGGCCCTAACTAACCGCGGGGGCGCGACGGGAGCAGATATTGCCCGTCTCAGCGAGTACGTGCGCGACCAGGTCCGCAAGACCTACGGCGTTAACTTGGTGCCGGAACCGGTTGCTGTTGGAGTAGACCTGTAGTTTCAGCTGCGCGGGGTAGCGATGCCGGTGAGCACTTTCATGAGCATCGCCCTCGAATCCTCGGATGTTAGCAGGCGCATATGTCCCACAGCTTTTGAGACGAGGTTGTGGGCGCCAGCCAGCTTCGTGCGGGGCACGTGTTCGTCCCACCGGGCGCTGATGGTAGTGATGCGTTCATCTACCTGGGGGAGTCGCTGGCTTTGCCATTCTGCTTCGGCAGCGCTTGGCCGCAGGTCGGAGGTGTGGGAAGCCCTCCCAAGTATCCCGTTTGCCAGGGGACTGCCTTCGAAAGGTGTCCCAAGGGTGACCATGGCTTTTACGCGGTGCCCCTGCGGGCCTGCCATGACCCGCCTACCTACCAGGCCACCTTTAGAGTGAGCAACCAGCACCACGTCTTTAGCATCCCGCTCCTCTAACCGGTCCTCGACGATTTTGGCGAGCTCTGGTACGGGCCCCATCATGTTTCCCAGTCTGGGTAGCATCCTCACTCCGCCGCCGCGGGCCACAATGTCTTCCGCAATTGCGGACATGGCCATGGGCTGTTCCCACACGCCCGGAATCGTCCAGCATTCCAGCCCTGACAAGGGTCCGCGCAAAGGGATCTTGGAGGTGGTTTTGGCTACCTCGTCATCATCCGAAAAATCGGCTGCAATGGCCCTTGGCACGGCAATGAAGGCTCCCAGCGTGTAGTCGGTGATCATCTCGATTGCCTGGCGGAGCCGGTGCAGGGGTGGTAGTTCCCCGTCCTCGGTAATCTCGTATTCACCTACGCGCAGCTGGATCCAGGGCGAGGGCGAATCTGTGGCCCACTTGTCCGCCCTCTTCTTGACCTTTCCCAGTTGGGCAAGCTCGTCGGCAACTACGTCCGCATACTTGTAGATGACAGAGTGGGCTCCACCGGAGACCTCTACCAACCGAGTGCGTCCGTCCTGCCCCCGGGAAGTACACAGTTCTGCGAGCCACCTGCGCGGGGCAATGGAATCGTATTCGCCTCTAGAGATGACCAGGTCGCCCCTATATTCTTCGATTCGGTCCTCTATGGCGAAGTGCATCATGGCCGGCAGGGTCTCTAAGAACCAGGCCACCCCGCTGAGCAGGTAGGCGCGGGCAGCAATGAGGCCCAGTTTGATTGGCTCGTGAGCGCTGGACTGAAGGAAGCGCAGTGCCGCCTCGTGCAGAGACCGTTCGCGCGCATTGACCGGAGCCCCCTGAAGCATGACCCCATCGATCAGTGTCGGTTCGATGTGCGCCAGTTCCATAGCCACCTGCGCGCCCATCGAATGGCCCAGCACAATGACCTGCCCGGACAAGCGGCCCTCTTTAGCCAGAGTCGTAAGCGTCCGCGCGACCGTGCGCGCGAACGCCTTGATATTCATAGGTTCGTTCGGCTTGGGCAGACCACCAAATCCGGGAAGATCAAACAGGATCGCGTCCCCATACTTGGACAGCTCATGTGCAAGCGGCACAAAATACCTGGCAGACACGCCAATTCCGTGAATAAGCACGAAGGTAGGCAATCCCACCTTGCGTTCCTTAGCAGCAATTAGGTGGTAGCGGACGAATACTCCGTCGATGCGGCGCACAGAAACCATAGAGGTGCCCGCCTGCTCGTTGGCATGGTCTACTACCCACGAATCAAGTACTACTTTATGGCGACGCTTGCTTATCATTTTTCCAGCCTACCCAACTAATGCAGGCTGTAGCTAACTTCTTAGATAGTCGCGAGTCGGTAGCCCATCCCGCGGACGGTAACAATGCGCTTCGCACCGATCTTGCGGCGCAGATAGCGAACGTAGACGTCAATCACGTTGGAACCCGGGTCAAACCCGTAGCCCCACACCATTTCTAAGAGTTGACTGCGCGAAAGCACCTGGTCGGGGTGTTCCATGAATGCGCGCAGCATGGTGAATTCGCGTGAGGAGAGCTCCACCGGCTTGGAATCGACCACAGCCTGCCGCCGCCTGGTATCCAATTCCAGGTTGCCCACCTGAATAATGTGGGAAGGCTTATCCGAACCGCCCCCGGACTGCTTGATGCGCAGTTTGATGCGGGCCACCAGCTCCTCGAAGCGGAAAGGCTTCGGCATGTAGTCGTCTGCCCCGCCCTCGAGCCCAGCAACCGTATCTTCTACCGAGGAACGGGCGGTCAGAATGATTACGGGCATAGAGGCACCCTGCCCGCGGATCTGTTTGAGTACCTCGAAGCCGTCCATATCGGGCAGGCCGATGTCGAGGATGACCAGGTCGAATTCAGATTCCAGTACCTGCTCCACGGCAGCGCTGCCGGTTGCGGCGACTACGGCCTCCATGCCCTCTTCGGCAAGGCCCTGGGCGATGAAGGAAGAAATGCCTGCTTCATCTTCTACAACGAGTATTTTGCTCACTCGTCCTCGTTCCCTTCAATGTCGGCGGTTGACGTGTCGGTAGGCAATGCGATTGCAAAGACTGACCCGGCCCCTTCCCTGGAGCGAAGCTCAAGGAAGCCCCCGTGTGCAGTAGCAATAGCAGTTACGACGGCTAGCCCGAGCCCAGATCCTGGCCTCGACGAATCGGCTCGCATGTAGCGTTCGAAAACGCGGCTCTGCGAGTCTTCTGGGATGCCGATGCCATTATCACGGACCCAAAGTCGCATTATTCCACAATTTTCGTGCACATGTGTCGGCCAGGTGGGGTTTGCCCCGTTCTTGGAATTCGAACGCCTTATGACCTTAGTGGAGATTTCCTGGCCTGATTCATCCAAAAGTGGGGGGCAAGAGGAAGTGGTGAGACCGATTTCTATGGTGGAGCTGTCTTCGGAGTACTTCACCGCGTTCGATACCAGAGCCATCCATGCCTGCTGGATGCGTTGCCCGTCGCCGATGTAGACCAAGGGGGTGATTTCGCCAAGCTTCCACTTGCGTTTTCCGAGCACTTTGGCGCCCTGATAGACGTTCATAGCCAGGTCGAACATGTCTATTGGTTCGGATTTGAAATAGCCCGTCCGCCCGGCTGCGGCCATGGTGGTCACGTCGTTAGTCAGGCGCTCCATGCGGGATAGTTCTTCGAGGGCGAGCTCCTTCACCCGCTCGATCTGCGCCGGGTCGTGCGAATTCATAACTTGCAGGTGTCCCGAAACAACGGTGATGGGGGTACGCAATTCATGGCCCACGTCGTCCATCAGGTTGCGCTGCGATTCCAGCGAGGTCTCGAGTCGGTCAAGCATCTGGTTGAACGAGGAGGCCACGATGGACAGTTCGGTGGTTGAAGAGACGGGCATGCGCTGGGTCAGGTCGTCCTTGTCTGTTGCCTGCGAGACCTTCACCATCTGTTCCAGCGAACCCAGCATGACCCCGGCCATGATTCTGGTGCCGATATAGAGCAGGATGATCGAAAGAGCTGCGAAGCCACAGTACAACCAGAGGAATTTGAGGGATTCCCACAGGCGAGCGTTGCGGTCTTGGACCAGCACGAGGGCGCCGGGCTGGTCGCCTTTTACCTGCAGCGGCAGCACGGTAACTAGGTACTGGGTGCGAGTGGTCTTTACGACTTGCGTGGTGCCGCGCCGGGCGGGCAGGTAGTCGTGAAGAGCTGCCAGCAACTGTTTGTCGGTGTAGGCGGGGATACCCCATTTGCCTTGGTGAGCGTCCAAGGCGCCGTTGTAAAAGCCCAAGTAGGCAGAGTAGTCGAAGGGGTTTCGCCTAGAGAGGTAGCCGTAGACGGCATTGGAAGTGCCCGGGAATTTGGCGTCGTCTAGGAAGGTGTGGACTGATTCGCTGAAGGTGTCGGCGTTTTGGAATTCCCGCGAGGACGCGGTGGCCATAGCCGAAAGCATCAGGGTTAGCCCAAGAAATGCCACGCACACCGTTGCCACTGACACGGTCAGGGTGGTGATGCGGGAGCGGAAGTTACTTAGAGGGCGGGGAGGGCGCAGCGTGCGGGGCTTGTGGCTCACTTACTATTCCGCCCGGTCGATGACGATGATCTGGCCCTCGTCGCGCGGGTCAGGGTTGCGAATATCTGCGTAGGTGAATCCGAGTACGCACAGCGCGACCGTCACCAGGATGGTGGCGATCGCCGCTGCAGTGCGTACCCTCAAGAGTTTCCTTACTTAGTGCCGATCAGCTTTTGCACTCTAGAAATGCCTTCTACCAGGTCCTCGTCGCCGAGGGCGTAGGAGAAGCGCAGGTAGCCGGAGGGGCCAAAGGCTTCGCCGGGAACGGCGGCTACTTCAGCCTCGTGCAAAATAATCTGGGCGAGTTCGGCGGAGGTGTGGGCCACCTGGCCAGCAATCTCGCGACCCAACACGTCTTTAACGGAGGCGTAGACGTAGAAGGCTCCCTGCGGGGTGGGCACGGTGAAGCCGTCGATCTGGTTCAGCATCTTCACCATGGTGCGCCGGCGCCTATCAAATGCCTCCCGCATCTCTTCGACCGCGGTAAGTGGTCCAGAAACCGCTTCGAGGGCGGCGCGCTGAGCCACGTTGCACACGTTTGAGGTCAGGTGCGACTGCAGGTTGGCTGCGGCGGTGATTACATCCTTGGGGCCAATCATCCAGCCGACGCGCCATCCGGTCATCGCGTAGGTCTTGGCGACGCCGTTGATCACTACCGTTTGGTCGGCGAGCTCGGGCACCTCTTTTACGATGTGTGCCGGTTCGGCGCCGTCGTAGAGCAGGTGTTCGTAGATCTCGTCTGCGATTACCCATACTCCCTTTTCGAGCGCCCACTGGCCGATTTTACGCAGTTCGGCAGGAGTGTAGACAGCGCCGGTCGGGTTGGTTGGGCTACATATCAGTACGGCTTTGGTTTTGTCTGTCCGCTTTTCTTCCAGCTGGGCAACGGTGATCTTGAAGTTCTGCTCAGCATCTGCGAACACGGGAACAGTGACGCCCCCGGAAAGACTGATTACTTCGGGGTAGGTCGTCCAGTAGGGAGTGGGCATTAGCACTTCGTCGCCCGGGTCCAGCAGGGTGGCGAAGGTTTGGGTGACGGCCTGTTTGGCGCCGTTGGTGACTAGAACGTTTGCCGGGTCCACCTCGTATCCAGAGTCGCGCAAGGTCTTTTTCGCAATAGCTTCCCTGAGCTCTGGAAGGCCGCGGCCGGGCGAGTACTTGTGGTTTTCGGGATCCTTAGCGGCAGCCACAGCCGCTTCGACAATGTAGTCGGGGGTGGGGAAATCTGGTTCGCCAGCGCCGAAGCCGATGACGGGCTTGCCCTGGGCCTTTAGTTCTTTCGCCTTGTTAGATACTGCCAAGGTGGCAGAGGTGGCGATGGCGCCAATCCGTTTGGAGACGCGGGAGGTTACGTTTGCCATGTCCCTCATTCTGCCACGAATCTAATCTGTCCACCTGGTGCGCAATATTGGTCTTTGCGTTCTCAGTGAGAATATTTTGGGCAAAATTTACTTTTGCGCTGCCGCCTGGTAGGGGAAAGGTCACAGTTTACCGTAGGGATTTTGAATAGAGGCTACCACTCAGCTAGAGTAAACGAGCTAGTTAGTTACGTAAGGCTGACTAATAGGGCAGTGGCGCAATTGGTAGCGCACCGGTCTCCAAAACCGGCGGTTGTGGGTTCGAGTCCCTCCTGCCCTGCCACTCAGGCAGGTTCCCGGGTAAGCTGGGAGCAGTTGGAAAGTGAAAATCCGGCTCCCACCTGTATAGCGGAGTCGATACCAGTGAGGTGAACGTGGCCGAAACAGCTAAGGGGACCGAGCAGCAGAAGACGGGAATCTTCGCCCGTATTGCGCTGTTCCTTCGCCAGGTTATTGCAGAACTCAAGAAGGTTGTCTACCCCTCTCGCGAGGAGCTGTGGACGTACTTCCTGGTAGTAATCATCTTCGTCGTCTCGATTATGGCGTTCATTGCCCTGGTAGACTTCGGATTTTCCGCCCTCGTAAAGCTTATCTTTTAGCGTCTAGGAGTGTAATTTCGTGTCAGTAGAAAACGAAGTTCCCGAAGAGGAGACCGTTTCGCAGGTAGACCAGGTCGAGCAGGCCCCGGCAGAAGAAGCTCAGGTGGAAGCTCCGGTCCAGGCCGAAGAGGACGCGCCAGCTCCTGCCGCAGAGGGCGAAGAAGAGGCTCCGGTTTCGGAAGAGGTCGAAGAGGCTCCTGCTCAGGCTGAAGAGCAGGCTCCTGCCGACGCCAGCCAGGATGCAGCCGAGGCTGCCAAGCAGCTGCGTGAAGAGCTCGAATTCCTGCCCGGTTACTGGTACGTGCTGCACACCTACTCCGGTTACGAACGCCGCGTGAAGGCAAACCTGGAGCAGCGTATCCAGACTTTCAACATGGAAGATTTCATCTACCAGGTGGAAGTACCCATGGAGAAGGTCATCGAGATCAAGAACACCAACCGCAAGGTGGTTGACCGGGTTCGTATCCCGGGCTACGCCCTCGTGCGTATGGAATTGGTCGAGGAAAACCCCGACGCATGGCGCGTAGTTAAAGACACTCCGGCCGTTACTGGATTCGTGGGGGATCGCCAGGCTCCGGTGCCGCTCATGCTTGACGAGGCCGTGAACCTGCTCGCGCCTACACCCGAGTCCCAGGCTGCCGCCGAATTCGAGGCCGGCCAGGCCAAGCCTAAGAAGGAAGAACCCCTTCCCATCAAGGTCGACTACGAAGTTGGCGAATCCGTCACCGTTATCGACGGGCCATTCGCCACCATGCAGGGCACTATTTCCGAGATCATGCCCGAAAACCAGAAGCTCAAGGTGCTCGTTGTAATCTTCGAACGCGAGACCCCTGTCGAGCTTGGCTTCAACCAGGTAATGAAGTCGGCCTAACCCAAGTCTTTGCGTGAACTCACTCACGCAAGTCGCATTTTGGCGCCCTCGGGCGCTAAGATCGGTGTTTGTGCCCATCGCCAGGGCACGAATTGTAATCACATGAAGCGGGGCAACCCGCTTTACGCAATCAGATTGAGAAGGACCCAAAATGGCACCTAAGAAGAAGGTTGTCGGCCTGATCAAACTGCAGATCCAGGCAGGCGCCGCAAACCCGGCTCCTCCCGTCGGCCCGGCCCTAGGCCAGCACGGCGTGAACATCATGGAATTCTGCAAGGCCTATAACGCCGCTACTGAATCTCTCCGTGGCAACATCGTTCCCGTCGAAATCACCGTTTACGAGGATCGCTCGTTCACGTTCATCACCAAGACCCCGCCGGCTTCCCAGATGATCAAGAAGGCTGCGGGCCTCGACAAGGGTTCGGGCACCCCGAACACTGTCAAGGTGGGCAAGGTCACCATGGATCAGATCCGGGAAATTGCCCAGACCAAGAAGGAAGACCTGAACGCAAACGATCTGGATGCCGCATGCAAGATCATTGCTGGCACCGCTCGTTCCATGGGCATCACCGTCGAAGGTAAGTAGCCCCACTGAAAGATCCCGTAAAGGGGAGTGGAAGAGGTAGAGCACCTCGTTCACCACAACTGCAAGGAGAAGCAGAATGAAACGCTCTAAGAGCTACCGTTCCGCAGCTGAGAAGGTCCACAAGGGAGAGCTGTACGCCCCCCTCGAGGCCATGAAGCTGGCTAAAGAAACGTCCACCACTAAGTTCGATGCGACCGTCGAAGTTGTCATGCGTTTAGGTGTTGACCCGCGCAAGGCTGACCAGGCGGTTCGCGGCACTGTGTCCCTGCCGCACGGCACTGGCAAGACCCAGCGGGTCCTGGTCTTTGCTGCTGGCGAGCGTGCGCAGCAGGCTATCGATGCCGGCGCCGACGAAGTTGGCGCAGAAGAACTTATCGAAAAGGTTCAGAAGGGCTACACCGATTTTGACGTCGCTGTTGCCACTCCCGACATGATGGGCAAGGTCGGCCGCCTAGGCCGCGTGCTTGGTCCGCGTGGGCTCATGCCTAACCCGAAGACCGGCACTGTCACCATGAATGTCGAGAAGGCTGTCAAGGAAATTAAGGCTGGCCGTATCGAATACCGCGTTGACAAGCACTCCAACCTGGCATTCGCAATCGGCAAGGTCTCCTTCACCGCCGAGCAGCTGACCGAGAACTACGCGACCGTGCTGGATGAAATCCTGCGCGCGAAGCCGGCCTCCTCCAAGGGCCGTTACATCATCAAGGCCACCGTGTCCACCACCATGGGCCCCGGTATCCCGCTTGATGCTTCGCTAACTCGCGACCTGCTAGGCGACGCTCACTGAGCCTAACTAGCTGAAGAATGCCCCGGAGCTAGCCTCCGGGGCATTCGTATATCTATGGGTTCTTCTATCTATCGAATCTGCCGAGAGCTCTTACCGGGTAGGGTTTCCCCTAAGTTAGGTACTGCCGTATGATGTGTGGCCGTGAGTATTTCGCTGTGGGCCCTTATGTTGGCAGGATCGGCTGTAGCCGGTTGGATAGACGCGCTAATCGGTGGCGGTGGGCTGGTGCTGATACCGCTGATCATGTCTGCCATGCCGCAGCTGGCACCGGCGGTGGCATTGGCGTCGAATAAGCTGGCGGCCGTGTGCGGCACCGCCTCGGCGGCGGTGTCCCTGACGCGCAACGTGGGGGTTTCCAGGCAGCAGTTGATCAAATACGTGCCGATTGCCCTGATTTGCTCTGGGATTGGGGCGGCCGCAGCTTCCGCTATCAACTCCGACTACATGCGGCCCATAGTTATTGTGCTATTGCTGGCTTCAGGCACTTTCGTGGCACTGAAGCCCTCCTTCGGAAAAGAGATAGAAGGCGCTAGGAAGGCGAGCAAGAAAGGTCGCGTCCTCGCCCTAGTGCTGGTAGGCGTAGTAGGCGCCTACGACGGGCTTTTTGGTCCCGGAACCGGCATGTTCCTAATCATGGGTTTCACCGCTCTGCTCAGCCAGAGCTTCCTGAAGTCTGCCGCGCTAGCTAAGGTTGTAAACACCTGCACCAACATCGGGGGACTAATCGTTTTTGCCCTCGCCGGGCACATCTGGTGGACGCTGGGGCTCACCTTGGCCGTGGCCAACGTCATCGGCGCCCAAATTGGCGCGCGCACGGTAGTGAAAGGCGGCACCAGGCTGATCCGTTTTGCGCTGCTAACCATGGTCATAGTCATGTCCTGCTATCTCGGCTACCAACAGTGGCTAATGTAGCCTTGCGCACAAAGAAGCCCTACTCCTTGGAAGAGGTAGGTCAAGCTGCTACCCTAATAACTGCCCAAGACCGCAGGTGTCCGCAAAGCGTGGACTCAAATCCGGATGGAGCCGGCGTAGGTGACCTAGAAGCAACATAGCTTACTGCAGTTATTTGCCCCCGGCGCCTATGCCCGGGGTTTTTCTTTTACCCCCGAACTCCGGCCTGTGGCACGATCGGAAGGAGGGCCTATGGCAAGGCCTGAAAAGTCTGCGGCAATCGCCGAACTAGAGGAACTGTTCCGTTCCTCTAACGCGGTGCTGCTGACGGAATACCGTGGGCTTTCCGTGGAGCAGCTCAAGACGCTGCGCCGCTCGCTTACTGGTATTGCTACCTACTCCGTCGTGAAGAACACGCTTGCCCGTATCGCAGCCAAGAATGCTGGCGTGGAAGGCCTTAGCGAGGATCTGGTTGGTCCGACCGCTATTGCTTTCGTCAGCGGTGAAGCCGTAGATGCGGCAAAGGCACTGCGTGACTTCGCGAAGGAAAACGAAGCACTCGTAATCAAGAACGGTGTCATGGATGGCGCTGCTCTTACTGTTGAAGACGTCAAGAAGCTCGCTGACCTCGAGTCTCGCGAGGTTCTGCTGGCCAAGGCTGCCGGGGTCCTCAAGGCTCCTATCGCCAAGGCTGCGCAAGTCTTCAACGCGCCCGCCCTCAAGACGGTGCGCACCATCGATGCCCTGCGCGAGAAGCAGGAAAAGGCAGCCTAGTCTGCTACACCCCGACCTGAATAGGTCAAAAAAGAAAACCTCTGCTCGCGAAGCAGGACAAACCGAAAGGATGCCAAAATGGCTAAGCTCACTACCGACGAGCTACTCGATGCTTTCAAGGAAATGACCCTCATCGAAATCTCCGAATTCGTCAAGAAGTTCGAAGAAGAATTCGATGTTGAAGCTGCTGCTCCGGCCGCCGTTGCCGTTGCTGCTCCGGGTGCAGGCGATGCCCCCGCAGCCGAAGAGAAGACCGAATTCGACGTCGTCCTCGAATCCGCTGGCGACAAGAAGATCGCCGTCATCAAGGCTGTTCGCGCCGCTACTTCGCTCGGCCTGAAGGAAGCCAAGGACCTGGTTGACTCCGCTCCTAAGGCCATCCTGGAAGGCGCCCCGAAGGACAAGGCTGAAGAGCTCAAGGCTGCTCTGGAAGAGGCTGGCGGCACCGTCACCCTGAAGTAGTTTTCCTAAAAACTGCAAGCGTTCTGGTTGGCACCCTGCTTTGGCAGGGTGCCGCCTTGCGTTAACCGTGACTTTTCTTTGCTGGTAAGGCGGCGTGTAACCTTATGCATGTGAACAACTCTTCCCTAGAAGCCGGCCTGCTGGGGCCCGCAGAAGTACGTGACATCTGTGCCGCCTTGGGCGTGCAACCAACCAAAGTGTTGGGACAAAATTTTGTTCACGATGCCTCCACCGTACGTAAGATCGTGCGTGCGGCAGGTGACGTAGCTGGGATGCACGTGCTCGAGGTTGGTCCGGGCCTGGGCTCCTTGACACTGGCGCTGCTCGAGGCCGGAGCCGCGGTTACAGCAGTGGAAATCGATGCCCGCCTTGCTACCGCGTTGCCGCAGACGGTCTTGGCCCGGCAAAAGGAGGCGGCTGACAGGCTGCGCATCCTGCGCTCGGATGCCATGGAAGTAACCGAGCCACAGAAACTGTCGGCGGCTGTGCCGGTGGGGGATGCGCCCTCGGAAATATTTGATGAGCCGCCCACGTACATCGTGGCGAACCTGCCCTATAACGTGGCGGTGCCTGTACTGCTCACGCTGCTTGAAGCGTTGCCGACGGTGCAGACCGTGTTGGTAATGGTCCAGGCAGAGGTTGCAGATAGACTCGCTGCCGGGCCGGGAAGCCGCACCTACGGGGTGCCCTCGGTGAAGGCTGCCTGGTATGGGGACGTGGAGCGTGCCGGAACAGTCGGCCGCGGCGTATTTTGGCCCGTGCCGAACGTGGATTCTGCCCTTGTGCGGATCAGCCGCAAGCCCAGTCCAAAGGCGGATCGCTCGGCAGTGTTTGCACTGGTAGATGCCGCCTTCAACCAGCGGCGCAAGACACTGCGCCAAGCGCTCAAAAACTACTTCGGATCGGCAGCTAAGGCGGCAGAGGTATTAGAGAAGACGGGCATAGACCCGTCCCGGCGCGGAGAGACCCTGACCGTTGCCGATTTTGTGAAGATCTCGCAAGAGGCGGATTCGTGAAGGCTTCCGCACCCGGAAAACTAAACGTCACCCTTGCCTGCTCCAGCCCCGACGAGCGGGGCTACCATCCGCTGCGCACAGTGTTCATGGCAGTGGGCCTTCGCGAGGAAGTTGAGGTTATTCCTGCAGATAGGTGGAGCCTGCAGACCACCATGGTGGACAGTGCTGGAAATGAAATGCCGCTGCCCGCGGAACTATCCGCCCTCGCCCCGCAGGAAAACCTTGCTGTCAGGGCTGCTTCGGCCCTCTTGCAAAAAGCGGGCATCCGTGGGGCGGCACAGCTGCGGATCACCAAACGAGTGCCAGTCGCCGGGGGAATGGCCGGCGGTTCAGCCGATGCTGCCGCCGCGCTCGTGGCAACGGCAGCTACCTTTGCCATTGACCAGGATTACTCGGACCTAGCCCGGCAGCTGGGAGCCGATGTGCCCTTTGCGCTGGCTGGGAATGTCGCCCTCGGCACCGGCTATGGGGATCGGCTACAACCGATTGGGCAGGCGGCCGCGCGACATTGGGTGTTTGCGTCCGCGGCGGGGCAGGGGCTGTCCACGCCCACGGTGTTCCGCCGTTTTGACATGATGGGCCAGCCGCACACCCCGCCGTGGGCGCTGCCGGGAACCGCGGCAGGTCCCCTCGAAGAACAGTTGGCGAGCGCGCTAGCGGATCCGGATCCCCGCCCACTCGGGCAGCTGATGTTCAACGATCTACAGCCGGCCGCATTGGCGGAACGGCCCGCGCTGGCTCAGGTGATTGAGGTAGCCCGCGATAGCGGCGCACTGGGGGCGCAGGTATCCGGTTCCGGCCCAACAGTAGTGGCCCTGGCAGAAAATGGGGAGCAAGCCCGCAAGATTGGTTCAGCTTTAGAATCTTTGCCCCAGGTGGGACGCGTGGTCGTGATTACTGGTCCGGCTGGCGGCGCAAGGATTGAAAGGGAGTAGATGGCTCACTTATTAGGAGTGCAAGACGCAGGAACGCTAGCGGGGTCCCGCAAGATCCTCGCCGATTTTACGGCTGGAATTGCCGATGGGGACCGCATCGGCGTGCTGGGCCCGAACGGCGCTGGAAAATCTACGCTGCTGCGCTTGCTTGCCGGAACCCAGGAACTGGAGCAGGGGCTGCGCACCGTTACCGAGGGCGTCGACTTGCGCCTAGTAGGCCAGGTCGACCAGCCCGACCCGCAGGCGAGCGTTCGTGAGGTATTGCATGGCGATAGCCCGGAATATAAGTGGGCTTCTGATCCCGATGTGCGCTCGATCCATGAGGGGCTACTTTCTGGGATTTCGCTGCAGGCCCGCACCGGGGAGCTTTCTGGCGGGCAAAGGCGCCGGGTATGCCTAGCGGCCGCCCTCGTAGCGAAGCCTACGATTTTGCTGCTGGACGAGCCGACCAACCATTTGGATGTCGAGGGCGTAGCTTGGCTGGCCCAGTACTTGCGCAACCATCGTTCCAATACCGGAGCACTGGTGGTAGTCACCCACGATAGGTGGTTCCTAGACGCTGTCTGCTCCTACATTTGGGAGGTCGTTCCCGGCGTCGATCCGGGCTACGGTAAACCGCAGATCCCCGGGCACGTAGAAATCTACGAGGGCTCCTATGCCGCCTACATTTTGGCCAGGGAGGAACGTGCTCACTCGGCGCAGGTTGCCGCTGAAAAGAGGCAGAACGCCTTGCGCAAGGAGCTGGCATGGTTGCGCCGAGGAGCCCCGGCCCGCACTTCCAAACCGAAATTTCGCATTGAGGCTGCCGAGGCACTGATCGCGAACGTCCCGCCGCCCCGCGACAAGGTGGAGCTGGTATCCATGGCCACCTCCCGCCTGGGCAAGCGGGTCATCGATCTAGAGGACGTGTCGTTCGCCTACCCGGATTCCGAACCGATCATCAAAGATGTCACCTGGCGGCTGGCTCCAGGGGAGCGCGTAGGGATCGTTGGCGTGAACGGCGCCGGGAAGACCACTTTGCTGCGGCTACTTAGAGGCGAATTGGAACCTACCAGTGGGCACATTCGCCGCGGGAAAACAGTCCAGCTTGCCACGTTGTCGCAGGCCACCCACGAACTGGATGCGTTGGCGGAGCGGCGCGTGGTCGAAGCAGTAGCGGATGTAAAACAGTCCATTCAAGTGGCAGGCAAGGAAGTAACCGCCACCCAGCTAGTAGAGCGACTGGGCTTTACCAGGGAACGGGCTTGGACGCGCATCGCAGAAATTTCAGGTGGGGAGCGCCGCCGCCTGCAGCTGATGCGACTACTGATGGCCGAACCGAATGTGCTGCTACTGGACGAGCCCACTAACGACTTGGATACTGACACGCTCGCCCAGATGGAGGACCTGCTGGACTCCTTCCCGGGCACCCTAGTAGTGGTTTCCCACGATCGCTACCTGCTCGAGCGAGCCACCGACCACCAGATGGCACTCCTACCTTCGGGAGCGCTCGCGGATCTGCCAGGGGGAGTGGAACAGTATTTGGCGATGCGCGAGGGGCAGGTGGAAAAGCAGGCGCCCGCGCCGAAGAAGCAGAATACGGATGCGGCAGCCCAGTACGCGGCACGCAAACAGGCGCGTTCGCTAGAGCGAAAACTGGATAAGTCCCGCGCACAAATAGCCAAGGTGGAGCAGGAAATGGCTGCCTTGTCGGCCTCTCTGTCCCCGCAGGACGTGGCAAAGCTAGCCGAGCTCAACAAGAAGTTGCAGCAGATGCAGGCGGGCCAGGATCAGCTGGAAGAAGAGTGGTTGGAGGCTGCCGAGAAGGCCGAAGGTAACTAGTCCGTTTCAGTTACCGTCACCAGCTTCGGGTCGGGGCGCATCCCGCGCAACCCATACCAGGCCAGGTTGATGACGTGCGCGGCGACGGTCTGTTTGTCGGCGCTGCGCTCTTCTAACCACCACTGGCCGACCTGCGAGACGATTCCGACCAGCATTTGCGCGTACATTGGCGAGGGTGTGGGGTCTAGTCCCACCGCCTCTAGGGTTTGCGCCAGCAGGTACTCGGCCTTTACCGCAACGTCTCCCATGATCGAAGAATAGGGTCCGGTCGACTGCGACACTGGTGAGTCGCGCATCAGCAGGCGGAATCCGTCCTCGTTGTCTTCAATGTAGGTGAGTAGGGCGATGGTGGAAGATTCGACCATGGCCCGCGGCGAGGTAGCAGACTCTAGCGCCCCAATGATTGCTTTGGTTAAAGAGGAGACCTCGCGGTCAACGATCACCGCGTACAGCCCTTCTTTGCCGCCGAAGTGCTCGTAGATAACTGGTTTGGAGACCTTAGCCGCGGCAGCGACCTCTTCTACCGAGGTGGCCTGAAAGCCGCGCGAGGCGAAAATGGGGCGGGCGATAGAGATAAGTTGTTCGCGCCTTTCCAGACCGGTCATGCGCGCCTTCGACACCAAAATTCCGCCCTCCCAAGAGTGTGACTTTAGTCCAGCAGTTTTTACTATAGAGAAAAACATGGCATGCTTGAACCATTCCGCCCTAGTGTAATGGCAGCACGCGGGTTTTTGGTACCTACAGTCCGGGTTCGAGTCCTGGGGGCGGAGCTGCCAGCAAATGCTGGTGCTGCAAAGCAAAAAATCGGGGGACAACGTGGAACGCACGGTAATCATTTTGGCCGCCGGCCAGGGCAAACGAATGCGCTCAGCCCTACCAAAAGTTCTCCACGAAATGGGTGACAAAACACTGCTGGGACATGCCGTAGCCGCAGCCCAGGGAATCAATCCAGATCGACTTTGTGTGGTGGTACGCCACGAGCGCGACCAGGTAGTCGCACACATCAACCAGATTGCACCCGAGGCCGTAGTAGCCGACCAAGACGAAATCCCAGGCACCGGTCGAGCCGTGGCCTGCGCCCTCGAAAAACTTGCTGAAACCAAACCTGTCACCGGTACCTGCGTGGTCACCTCGGGGGACGTGCCCCTCTTAGAATCGCAGACGCTTTCCGCTTTGGTTGCCGCCCATGAAGAGGCCGGCGCAGCGGTTACCCTGCTTTCCACAAAAGTCGCAGACCCCACCGGATACGGACGCATCCTGCGCGATGCAGACGGCAATGTGAAGGGAATCGTAGAACACCGCGATGCCAGCTCCGCGCAGCTGGTAATAAACGAGATAAATGCGGGAATATACGCTTTTGATGCCGAATTCCTTCAGGCCGCATTACAGAACTTGGACACGGATAACGACCAGGGCGAGGTTTACTTGACGGATACCGTCGCAATCGCCGTGAAAGACGGATTGGGGGCGGCGGCCCACATCCTTGCAGATTCGGTCCAAGCAGAAGGCGTCAATACACCCGAACAGCTGGGTGCTTTGGCTAAGATTTATGCGGAGCGGCGTTCGCGCCGCTAGGCAGGGCAAGGCAACAAAACTTTAGAAGGGACCAGTCGATGACAGGCATCATCTCCTCCGGCGAGAAACGACTAGTAGTTGTTTCAGGACGGGCTTACCCGGAATTGGCGGAGGCAGTGGCAAAGGAGCTGAAAACTGAACTGCTTCCCACCACGGCATACGACTTCGCGAACGGGGAAATTTACGTTCGTTTCAACGAATCGGTGCGCGGTGCGGACGCGTTCGTAATTCAGTCCTACACCCAGGATTTGAACAAGTGGCTGGTTGAGCAGCTGATCATGGTTGACGCCCTTAAGCGTGCTTCCGCGAAGCGCATTACCGTGGTGGCGCCCTCTTACCCCTATGCCCGCCAGGACAAGAAGCATCAGGGCCGCGAACCTATTTCCGCCCGCCTGGTCGCTGACCTGTTCAAGACGGCAGGCGCCGACCGCATCATGTCGGTGGATCTGCACGCCTCGCAGTCGCAGGGCTTCTTCAACGGCCCGCTGGACCACCTCTATGCCATGCCCGTACTGGTCGACTACGTGAAGACTCGCGTTGGCGCCGACAAGGATAAGATCACCGTTGTGTCCCCGGATGCCGGCCGCGTTCGCGTTGCCGAGAAGTGGGCAAATCGCCTGGGCGGTTGCTCGTTGGCGTTCGTGCACAAGACTCGCGACACCACCAAGCCGAATCATGCAGTAGCTAACCGAGTTGTAGGCGAGGTCGAAGGCAAGCACTGCGTGCTGGTCGACGACATGATCGATACCGGCGGCACCATCGCCGAGGCGGTCAAGGTGCTGCTGGCCTCCGGTGCAGCAGATGTGATCGTTGCTGCTACGCACGGCATCCTGTCGGATCCGGCTACGCAGCGGCTATCTGAGTGCGGCGCCCGCGAAGTGGTAGTTACCAACACCCTGCCGATCGAGGGCTCCAAGCGTTTCGACAAGCTCACTGTCCTGTCGATTGCCCCGTTGCTGGCGCGTGCGATCAAGGAAGTTTTCGACGACGGTTCGGTCACCTCGTTGTTCGACGGCCCCGTAGCTTAGTTTTAGGTTGCTGCCCTCCCCGCCAAGGGGAGGGCAGCGGCGTTTAATGTGAGACTGCCCGCGCTCGTTGCTTCGGTGGCCACCAGCAAGTTAGACTATGTGAGTTGCCTCGGCGAGGGAGGTCAGTTGACACTCCGTTATCGACGCGGCCGCAGGAAACCCTGCGTCCTCCGGGGCCACTACTACCCGAAAGGACATCATGGCTGAAAACAAGCTTGAAGCTACCGTTCGCTCTGACTTTGGTAAGGGCTACGCCCGCCGCGCCCGTGCAGCCGGCCGTATTCCCGCCGTCATCTACGGTGGCAAGGATAAGAAGACCACTCACGTGAGCCTGCCGGCACACGAGACCTTCCTGATCGTGAAGGACAACGCCAACGCTCTGGTCGAACTCGATATCGATGGCACCGAGCAGCTGGCACTGGTTAAGGACATTCAGCGTCACCCGGTTCGCTGGGATATCCTTCACCTGGATCTGCTCGCCGTTACCCGCGACGAGAAGGTTAACGTTGAGGTTCCGCTCGAAGTCGAGGGCGAGCCGGCTCCCGGCCTCACCCACGTGCAGGAAACCTTCGAACTGCCCGTCATTGCTCCGGCTATCGCAATTCCGGAGTACTTGGTTGTCAACATCGAGGGCCTGGAAGCCGACGTCACTGTTCGCGCAGAAGACATCAAGCTGCCCGAGGGCGTCGAGCTTGACATTGAACCTGATGCCGAGATCCTGACCGTTCGCGAGCCCGAGGAAGTTGACATTCCCGAGCCCGAGGCCGGCGAGGAGTCCGAAGGCGAAGCTGAGGGCGAGTCCGAAGGCGAAGCTGAGGGCGAATCCGAAGAATAAGAATCGCGATAGAATCCGGGGCGGGGGACTGCCCCGGATTTTTGTTGCCCTGGGAGGGAAAGAATTATGACTTGGTTGGTTGTTGGGCTTGGCAATCCCGGGCAAAAGTATGAGCGGACGCGCCATTCTGTTGGCCACATGGTGATAAATGCGGCAGCTGAAAAGTTTGGCGGCACTTTGAAGAAGCATCGCGCCGGCGCATTCTTGGCTGAGCCGCGCGTGGGCACTATGCCCGGGGGCGCGCCCGGTCCGAAGACGATGCTGGCTACCCTTACCTGTTTCATGAACGTGTCGGGCGGGCCGGTGGCTCAGCTATGCAAGTACTACGATGTGCCGGCGGACAAGCTGCTTGTGGTACATGACGATCTGGACTTGCCGGATGGGCAGTTGCGTCTGAAGGTTGGCGGTGGCGAGGGCGGCCACAACGGCCTGCGTTCTATTTCGAAATCTTTGGGAACGAAGCACTATGCCAGGTTGCGCGTTGGTATTGGCCGGCCGCAGGGCAGGCAAGATCCTGCCGACTACGTGTTGGCTCCCGTAGCGGGGAAGGCTCTTACGGAGCTCGAGGTGACGGTCGCTCGGGCTGTTGATGTAATAGAAGATATTGTGACCACTGATTTTTTGGGGGCGCAGATGCGTCTTCACTCTAATGGCTAGGTTTTATGAGTATTTCTAAGTCGCGTCTTGCAGGGGTTCGTCAGCAGGTAGCCGGGCTTGTTCCGGAGTTGGATACTAACTACCCGCATTTTGTGCTAACCGCGCCTAAGGGGGTCCGTCCTCCGTTGGTGGATTTGTTAGCGCGGCGCAATGAGTCTTTGACCGTGGTGGTTACCGCTTCGGGCAGGGATGCCGAGGTACTTGAGGCACAGCTGGGCAACTACACCGATGGGGTGGCGGTGTTTCCATCCTGGGAGACTTTGCCACACGAACAGCTCTCTCCTAGATCTGACACTATGGCCAAGAGGGCGCAGGTGTTGCGGCGGCTGCTGCACCCGATCCAGGGCGACCCGCACACCCCGCCGGTGAAGATTTTGTTGCTGCCGGTGCGGGCGCTGCTGCAGCCGCTCACTAAGAGCCTTGCCGAGGTGGAACCGGTTGTGGTGCACGAGGGCGATAGCGTTTCCCCGGCAGCTTTGGTGGCACGGCTGCTGGAGCTGGGCTATACCCGCACTGATCTGGTGGAACGTCGCGGCGAGGTGGCCGTGCGCGGCGGTTTGGTAGACGTTTTTCCTCCTACCGAATCACATCCGCTGCGACTGGAGTTTTTTGGCGACGACGTAGACGAGATCCGCACTTTCGCGGTGTCGGATCAGCGCACTATCGAGAAGGCTGCATCAGGGTTATGGGCACCGCCGTGCCGCGAATTGCTGTTGACTGAATCGGTACGGGAGCGGGCGGCATCGCTGCAGAATTCGCTGCCGGGTTTCGCCGAGATGTTGGAGCGGCTGAGCCAGGGCACCGCAACTGAGGGCATGGAAGTACTTATGCCCGTGTTGAAGGATGACATGACGCCGCTGGCCAAGTTGTTGCCAGAAGATGCACTATTTATTGCGGACGATCCGGAGCGCATTGAGGCGCGTAGTACGGACCTGCTGAAGATGACTGCCGAATTCATGGAGGCAGCCTGGTCCTCGGCGGCGGCGGGCGGCAAGGTGCCGTTTTCGGTTCGCGAGCTTCCATTCGAAAATATCGAGGACACGAAGGAATTGATCCTGCAGCGAGGCATGCGCTGGTGGGAGCTCACTTCGCTGCGCGCTTCCGGAGACGATGGGATCCCTACCGCCGAGGTCGCAGCTACAGAACCAGCTGCGTATCGGGGCGATGCGCGCAAGCTGGGTAAGGATTTGAAGGAATGGATCTCTAGTGGGTGGCAGGTAGTGTGTGCCACTCCGGGCGCTGGCGGTGCCGCTAGGTTGCAGGCGCGCCTTGCCGAGATCCAGATCCCGGCGCGCATGGTAGAGCAGATTGATGCCGAGCCGTTTACCGAACCTGTGGTTCGGGTGATCCCCGCCGCGGTGCAAAATGGTTTCGTTTCGGAAAAAGCCCATTTCGTGCTGCTTTCCGAGGCCGACATCACGGGTAAGTCCCGGGCGAATGTAGGGGTAAAGAACAAGGTTCCGGCCCGCCGAAAGAAGGGTGTGGATCCGCTTGCGCTGCAGGCAGGCGACTACATTGTGCACGAGCAGCACGGAGTGGGCCGCTTCATCGAATTGGCAACGCGCACAATGGGCCGGGGCAAGGATCAGGTTACGCGCGAATACCTGGTAGTCGAGTATGCGCCCTCGAAAAAGGGAAGGCCCACAGACCGCCTGTGGGTGCCTACTGATTCGCTGGATCTGGTTAGTAAGTACACCGGAGGCGAGACCCCGCAGCTGTCCAAGATGGGCGGCTCTGATTGGGCCAAGACCAAGGCGAAGGCGCGGAAGGCAACGCGCAAGATTGCTGCGGAGCTGATTCGTCTCTACGCTGCTAGGCAGGCTACGAAGGGGCACGCATTTGCTCCGGATACGCCGTGGCAGCATCAGCTCGAAGATTCTTTCGAATATGTTGAAACCCCTGATCAGCTGACGGTGATTGACGAGATAAAGGCCGACATGGAAAAGCCTGCGCCGATGGACAGGTTGCTGTCCGGAGACGTGGGCTACGGCAAAACTGAGATTGCTATTAGGGCGGCTTTCAAGGCGGTACAGGATTCGAAGCAGGTGGCGGTGCTGGTGCCCACCACCTTACTGGTGCAGCAGCATTTCGAGACTTTTTCAGAACGCTATGCGGGCTTCCCGGTGAAGGTGGCTGCGCTGTCGCGGTTTACGTCGAAGAAAGAGGCCGAACATATTAAGGATGACCTGCTTGCGGGCAAGATTGACGTGGTGATCGGCACGCATTCGCTGGTTACCGGCCAGGTGCGTTTCAAGGACCTGGGGCTGGTGATCATCGACGAGGAACAGCGCTTTGGTGTCGAACACAAAGAGACTCTGAAGCAGCTGCGCACTAACGTGGATGTGCTGTCTATGTCGGCAACTCCGATTCCGCGCACGCTAGAAATGGCGGTCACCGGGATCCGCGAGATGTCTACCCTTGCTACTCCTCCCGAGGAACGCCACCCGGTGCTTACCTATGTTGGGCGGTATACCAATAGCCAGGTGAAGGCCGCGATTAGACGCGAGATGTTGCGTGACGGGCAGACTTTCTTTGTGCATAATCGAGTGGATTCCATTTCTAAGGTGGCTGCCGATATTGCCGAGTTGGTGCCTGAGGCACGGGTTGGCATTGCCCACGGCAAGATGTCAGAGAGCCAGCTGGAATCGGTCATCATGGACTTTTGGAATCGCGATTTGGATGTGCTGGTTTGCACTACGATTGTCGAAACCGGGCTGGATATTTCTAACGCCAACACGCTGATTGTGGACCGTGCTGACCGGATGGGACTGTCGCAATTGCACCAGCTGCGCGGCCGCGTAGGACGAGGGCGGGAACGCGCTTACGCCTACTTCTTGTATCCGGGGGATAAGCCGCTTACAGAGACGGCGCATCAGCGGCTTTCTACTATTGCGGCTAACACGGACCTGGGTGCCGGTACGGCAGTGGCAATGAAGGATTTGGAGATCCGAGGTGCGGGCAACCTGTTGGGTGGGGAGCAGTCTGGCCATATTGCCGGCATTGGTTTTGACCTGTACGTGCGGATGGTTTCCGAGGCTGTTGCGGAATTCCGCGGAGAGGAGAGCGCTCCGAAGGAAGAGGTCAAGATCGAGGTGCCGATCGACGCTCACGTGCCCGAGGATTACGTGCAGGGCGAGCGGCTGCGCATGGAGATCTATGCCAAGCTTGCCTCTGCGCAGAACGCGGAGGAGCGGCAGAGCGTGCGGGCCGAATTGGAAGACCGCTATGGTCCGCTGCCGGCTCCCGTACTTCGGCTGTTTGCCGTGGCGCAGCTTCGCGAGAAGGCACGCCAGGCGGGCGTCAGCGATATTGCCATGCAGGGCAAGTACGTGCGGTTCGCCCCGGTAGAGCTGGCAGATTCGCAGATGATGCGGCTTCGCCGAATCCATCCGGGGACGGTCATGAAGCCCGCTGTCCGGCAGGTGTTAGTGCCCGCTCCGACCGACGGCAAGATTGGCGGTTCCAAGATCGTGGGCTTGCAGTTGCTCGAATGGATTGAGCAGGTGCTGGTGTTGGTATCGACCAAGGTCTCGACGCTGAATGCTGACCCGAACACGGGAGCAAAAGACTGACGGAAATTAGGTACACGATCCTTTTGTGATTAGGGCGTGCATCTATGCTGTTTTGGTTCTTTTGCGAAATTACGAGGGCGAATTTTTCGGGTTCACTATGCCCGAAACACAATTTTTGTGACAATATGTCTCAAAAAAATTGCCCGCTCTGAAGAAGCTGAAAGTGTAGGGCATAAATCCCGGTTCTACTGTGTGGTCGGGCAGACACTTGGCTCGTAACCATGTATTCGAGCAATGGATTCGTTGGTGACTTTGATTCACGGTATGGAGAAGTTGAAGGCAGAGGATCCGGAGTCGCCTCAGCTGGCCCTTGCTGGAAAGTATCAGCGCAAAGCCAGCATCTACTTGTACTACATCTATTCCGAGAACTCGCACGGTGCTCACGCTCCTTACTATGCCCAAGAAATCTTGAATAAGTCCTTGGATGCATCCGGGAAGGGGCAGCTGGCACTGAATAGGGCAAGCGAATCCCACCTAGCAGCTTCCGAGGTTGCTCAACGCCATAGCAAGGAAATAGCTAATCGTAAATGAACAGTCAGGACGACGCGTCGCGAGCATCTTTGAAACTCGATCCTGAACAAAGACAGGATTTACAGGAACTGATGGAGTAGGCCCCGCCCTCGTTGGAAGGGTGGGTACGCCAGCAGAGGAGGCAGTATCTGAACCCGGCCCCTAGGAAGGTTGAGCAAGCTCCCGAGGATTTTGCGGCCGCGGAGCTTGGCGAAGATATAGATAAGCCGGTGCTGCGGCGGAAGAACAAGCCCAAGAGCGCTACCCGCAAGGTGGGTGCTGTACCCAAGGTGCTTCTTTCCCTGATCCTTGTAGCAGGGATAGTAACGGGAGTGTACTGGATAGGCCATCCAGGCTCTTCCACGCAGACCCCGCACGCCGGCATGTCGAATGTTCATGCGCAAAGCCAAGGCAAGAGCGAAGCGCAAAAGAAGGCCGACCTGGATCGAGTACAGCAGCTAAAGGTGGGCCTACTCGACAAGCCGAATGACGCGGACGCACTGCTGGAACTCGGAGTGCTGCAGCTCGGATTGAACGACCCCGATGGGGCCCGAGAAGCATGGAAGAAGGTGTTGAAGATAGACCCGAACCGGGTCGAGGCTTTCTATAATTTGGGCTTCTATTACATGTTGCAAACTCCGCCGCAGACTATCAAGGCAGAGCAGATGTGGCAAAAGGTAATCCAGAAGGCGCCGGATTTTGACATGGCGGCTACCATCAAGATGCACAGGAAATACCTGGGGCAAAATGGTTCGCAATCTATTAAAGAAAACTAAGCCTTACATGGACGTATCAATTCCCGCCGCATTGCTAGCTGGCATGCTCGCCTTTGTATCCCCTTGTTTTTTGCCGATAGTGCCGGTGTTCGCCGCTTACATGACTGGCATGGAAGTAGAACGAGGCCGCCGCCAACGGATTAGGGCCGCCTCTCATGCAGTGGTGTTCGTAAGCTGCTTTTCAGCGGTATTCATTTTGGTGTGGGTGCTCATAGGAACCCTGGGGTATGTAGTTGCTGACTACCGCAACATTGTCCGGATTGCCGGAGGGGCAATCCTGATCTTCTTGGGGCTGCAGGTAGCGGGGCTAATTAGAATCCCGGTCCTGGAACGGACCATCCGCATGCGGGTAGACGCAGATGTTTCGCAGGCCCCCTCTTATCGCCGGTCAGCTGTATTGGGACTGGCCTTTGGAGCTGGGTGGACCCCCTGCATTGGGCCGATCCTAGGGGCAGTTATAGGGCTGGCTTCATTTTCTGGAACCCTCGCCAGGGGAATCTTACTGATGGTCATCTTCTGTATCGGACTGGGCACGCCAATCGTGCTGGTAGCCGTTGGCTCCGCCATGATCAGTCGGCAGATCGACTGGTTTAAGAATCATTACCGCCTTACCACCGGGGTAGCAGGCGGGGGCCTGGTCATTGTCGGATTCTTGATGATCATGAATCTTTTTGCACGCATAGGTGGATTATTTCCTGAGTTAGTTGGTGGATTATGACGCAGTCGGGCTCAACGGCATCCCAAGAAGAACCGGTAGAGGTGGGGCTGAAAGATTTCCTCGCCAGGATCTACCGCCTGTTCTACAACAAGTCCTTTGGGCTGGTCCCCATCATGGTGATGGCAGCGCTCACCATGATGGGAACACTGATTGAGTAGGCTCCTCCGGGAGCAATGGCGGACCCTGCCAGCAAAGAACAGTTTCTTGCCAGCGCGCGGCAAACCTATGGCGGCTGGGTCTCAGTATTCTCGGCGCTGGGCGTGTTCAATATGTTCTCCTCGCCGCTTCGAAATGACTACCTATGCCGGAGTCGAAGAGGCGCACAAGTCCGCGAAAGGCGTGTTTGTTCGGCGCCGCTATCGCGTACTCAATGATGAGGCCGCTCCGCACAGTTTTTATGCGGGCCATTTCGCATGGGGCCCCTTCGGCACCGTGATTGCCCACCTCGCATTTGTGCTCATATTGATGGCGTTAGTAGTGAGCACTTACACCTCTTTCGAGCAAAACGTGAACATTGGGGTAGGGGACAAAGCGGGCGCGTCAACGAACTGCTGCGGTATGACGGCTATCGCTTCCACCAAATGTCATTCGGAATCGCCGCGCGGATCAAAGTCACTTACCAGAGCGGAAAAGCACTCTTTGCCGGGGCAGTACCACTGCGGTGGAAATCTGCCGACGAAACCAACAGTATTGGTAAAATTACCCCGCCAAAGACAGGCAAAGAAAACTTGATCGTGGCTCCCGCCTCGGGCGCGCAATCAGAAATTCCCGCCGGCAGCGTGCAGGTGGAAGTCTATGCCAACGGGTAGGACCAACCTTCCCAAGTCTTCATGCTCGATCCCGGCAAGAGCGGTAAGGCAGAAGGGCTCACCGTACTTTTTGGTCGCGAGATGCAATACGCCGGCGTGAGCGTTCGCAAAGACCCGGGGGCCGTGCTCATCTGGATCGGGACCGCTCTAATCATGGTGGGACTAATCATGACCTTTGCCTACATACATCGGCGGATGTGGGGGCGAGTGGATGAAACCGAAGAGGGCACCAGGAATCGCGTTGCCTTCGCCGATAAAACTTCCAGCTTGTCCACTGCGCCCTTCGCGAAGATGGCTAGGGCGCTGTACAACGACCCCAACAATGACGTTAGAAAGGCAGACTGATGCTGCAAACGCTTGAATACATTCTGATTGGTGCCATTGTGGTGCTCGCACTGGCACTTATCTGCTACGTTGTGGTTGTGACTGCGCGAAAGCGGGGTGTGCCCGTAAACGAGCGTGCCAGGAAGCACGAAGCTGACCACTCTGCGGTGAAGGTGTCGACCGTGGCATTGGAATCCAAAGGACCATAGCAGAAGCGGATGGCCCTCTACGGAACCGCCCTCACCCTAACTGCCTTCGTTCTTACTACCTTGTACTTGGCAATGCGCTGATACCTGTCCGGGCACGGTCCCTTCGAAAACCAACATGAGATCGCAGTCTCGTTCGTGTGGGGAGCCCTGCTGGCTTACCTAGTCTTCGAATGGCGCTTCTCGGTACGCATGCTTACCCTGGTCGTGCTGCTTTTTTCGCTGACAATGCTGCTGTACGCCATGAGCCAGCAATCGGGTATTGAACCACTTATCCCGGCGTTGCAGAACAATCTGCTACTGCCTCTTCACGTCACCTTCGCAATTCTTGTCTACGGCGCCGCCTGCGTCTCTTTTGCTGTCGCCGTGCTGTACCTGCTTCGCCCTCTGCTAGGCGACCGCATCCGCGCCTACCCGTCGGCACGCGTGCTGGACGAACTGGGCTACAAGGCTGGCGTCATCCCACTACTAACCCTGATGATTTTGCTGGGCGCAATGTGGGCGAACGTGGCCTGGGGCAGGTACTGGAGCTGGGATCCGAAGGAAACCGCAGCCCTGGTAACTTGGTTGGCCTACGGAGCAAACCTACACGCGCGAGTCGTAGCTAAGTGGCGCGGAAAGCGCGCCGCCTGGCTGCTGGTTATATGATTCATTACGATCCTTATTGCCTACTTCGGCAACCACTTCTTTGGGGGGCTACATTCCTATGGCGTCTGAACATCCAATTGATCGGATTCGCAACTCTTCCATGGGCAACCTTGTGGTTATTGCAATAGCGGCCGTTGCCATTGTGGGGGCGGTAGTGTTCTTCGCTACCGGATTCGGCAGCGACAAGGCCCAGGAAAATAAGGCAGGCTCCAACATGGCCCAGGTGCAGGCAAAGAAAAAGCCTCTCGGTCCCGCACCCAAGCTGAACGAACAAGCTCCGAAGTTCCAAGCTAAAGATCTGGACGGCAAGGACATTTCCTTGGCTGAACTGCGTGGCAAACCCGTATGGCTGGTATTTGGTGCCAGCTGGTGTGCTGCCTGCAGGGCGGAAGCTCCCGATATAAACGAGGCCGCCAAACGCTACGGCAATAAAGTCAATTTCGTTTCCATCAATGCTGAAAGCGCAAAAGATGCCAGTGACTACGCGAAGAAGCTGGGCCTGGCCTACCCGGTGATTGCGGACGAGGATACACAGCTATCGGCCAGCTACAGGGTCTCGGGAATCCCCGCGCATTTCGTTATTGATGCGCAGGGGAAACTGGTTGCCACCCCAATCGGCGCGGTGGGGCCGGAACAGATTGCCCGAAACGTCGCCCTCGCCCAGGGAGCCCGGTGAAGGCACATTTAGATACACTGAAGTAGATTACGCGAGGAAGGTAGAAACTAGCAGTGAAGTTATCGAAGTTTTTAGCCCTGGGAGCCGGTGCCGCCCTGGCACTGTCCGCCTGCTCGGCTCACCCAGGAGCAGCCCTAACCATTGATGGCAAGCAGTACTCTGACGCGCAGATCTCGCAGACTGCGCAGCAGCTGTCAGAGCTGACCGGGCAGAAGCTGAACAATCTTTACGTAGCTCAGTTCCTGTCCATCTCGCCCGGCGTGCAAGATGTAGTCAAGCAGCAGAAGCTGCCCGCTACGGATTCGCAGATTCGCTCGCAGATCGCTAAACAGCAGCAGGCTGGCCAGCTGAAGAAGATGGATGTTTCTGACCTGTCCGTGCGGTTCTTGCAAACCATGACGGTGATGAATGGGCTGGGGCAGAAGTCGGGGCTGGTTTTTGACAGCAATGCCAAGCACGATGTCTCGCTCAGCCCCCGCTACGGGAAGATGCGCTCTGACGGCAGGCCGGGAAATGCCCTGCCGGCCAACGTGGTTACCGCGCCTAACATGGGGGCGGCTCAGTAGCGTAGACCACAATTTCGCTGGGACTTATGTCAGCGCCTTCTACCATGTTGGCGCCCTGTAAGCTCCCAGCGATCTTTTTTGTGGGATCGTTAATGCAACTTGGCTCACTTCCAGACTAGGCTAGAGGTGTATTAGCGGCCAACAGAATGATTGGAGTATCACGTGGCAAGCATCATTAACGTAAGCGCACGCGAGATCTTGGATTCGCGCGGCAATCCCACCGTCGAGGTAGACGTTCTTCTCGAGGACGGGGTTTCTGCCCGTGCAGCGGTTCCATCCGGAGCTTCTACCGGCGCTTTCGAAGCCGTGGAGCGTCGCGATGACGACGAGAAGCGCTACCAGGGCAAGGGCGTGCAGGATGCCGTCGAGGCCGTTGTAGATGTGATTGGCCCCGAGATCCGTGGCGAGGATGCTGAGGACCAGCGCCGTATTGACCAGATCATGCTGGATCTGGACGGCACTGACAACAAGGGTAAGCTGGGCGCCAACGCCATCCTGGGTGTTTCCCTAGCCGTTGCGAAGGCTGCTGCCGAATCCGCAATGTTGCCCCTGTACCGTTACATTGGTGGGCCGAACGCGCACGTTCTGCCCGTCCCCATGATGAACATCCTGAACGGTGGTTCCCACGCGGATTCCAACGTCGACATTCAGGAATTCATGATTGCTCCTATTGGGGCTTCTTCCTTCGCTGAAGCACTGCGTTGGGGCGCCGAGACTTACCACACCCTGAAGAAGGTCATCAAGGACCGCGGTCTTTCCACCGGTCTTGGTGACGAGGGCGGCTTCGCACCGAACCTGGAATCCAACGCTGCTGCGCTGGATCTAATTGTCGAGGCAATCGAGAAGGCTGGCTTCAAGCCCGGCCAGGATATTGCTCTGGCACTGGACGTTGCTTCCTCTGAGTTCTTCGAGAACGGCAAGTACAACTTCGAAGGCGAAGCACGCGACACCGAGTACATGGTCAACTACTACGATCAGCTGATCGACAAGTACCCGCTCGTGTCCATCGAGGATCCACTTTCCGAGGACGAATGGGAAGACTGGGCGAAGCTGACCAAGCATGTCGGTGACAAGGTGCAGCTGGTTGGCGATGACCTGTTCGTCACCAACCCCGAGCGTCTGGCCAGGGGCATCAAGCAGGGCGTTGCTAACGCACTGCTGGTGAAGGTAAACCAGATCGGTACTCTAACCGAGACCCTGGATGCTGTAGAGAACGCTCACCGCAGCGGCTACGCCACCATGACTTCGCACCGCAGTGGCGAGACGGAAGACACCACTATTGCTGATCTGGCAGTTGCTACCAACTCCGGTCAGATCAAGACTGGTGCACCGGCTCGTTCTGAGCGCGTTGCCAAGTACAATCAGCTGCTGCGCATCGAGTCGCAGCTGGGCGACGCAGCCGTATATGCAGGCCGCAACGCTTTCCCGCGTTTCCAGGCCTAAGGGCTAACTGAAGACTGGGCTTACCCGAAATAGGTAAGCCCAGTTTTATTTTTGTCTCAACTGGGCGGCAGGCCCGCAGTGAAGAACGAAAGTTTGTCACTTTGCTGGCATGATTGAACCATGGGAACTAGACGGCCGCCGCAACGAGCGCAAAGGCGCTCTTCAGCTGCGCCTACCCGCGAACCGCATAGCCCAACTGCTGCGGCAGCATCTTCTAAAACTGTGCGTAGCGGAAAACCACAGCCGAGGCCGCCAAAGTTCGTGCGCAGGAGCGCTGCGGCAGCGAAACCGGCAAAGAGCGGGCGCGCTGGCAGGTCGACCTCCCGGCAGGCTGAAAGCGGTAGGGGAAGCAAGGTTGCTGCTAAGCCGTCAGCAGTTAAACGCCCGGGAAAGTCGCCCTCAAGATTTCGGCGGACCTCGTCCTCGGCGGTAGAAGAAGCGAAGCAGACAGGGGCAAAAAAGGCAAGGAACGCCCACGTCCTCTCGCTAGGATTCAAGCGCGGACCGCGTCTGCGCGTGTCGGTGGTGGCCCTCCTTGGAATCATTGCACTGGTGGGGGCTTTTATTGTCCCGCCCGTGTTTAACCTGTTGGATCAGATTGGGCAGGCTCGGGCGTTGCATTCGAAACTAGAGCAGGCAAAGGATGAAAATGTAGACCTGCGGCGGCAGGTGAAAAGGTGGTCTGATCCGGCTTTTATGGCTTCGCAGGCCCGCGAACGCCTGGGTTATGTGAAGAAGGGCGAAACCCAGTACGTGGTAATGGATCCGGGCAAGAAGTACCAGCAGAAGGCACAGATCGAGTCCCATAAGGGGCCGAAGGAACCGTGGTTTATGATCATGTCTCAGACCACGAAAACTGCAGGGAAGGCCTCTAAAGCTAAGGCCGGAAAGCAAAGCAGTAAGGGAAGTCCGCAAGAGGGCGCCACGCAAGTGCCAAAGGAAAAAGAGGAACAGGACAATTGAACATTACCAAGGCAACTGAGGCAGATCTGGAAGAACTGGAACGGCAGCTAGGGCGCATTCCCCGAGGCGTGGTGGGAATTGCGGCACGTTGTGTGTGCTCGAAGCCGCTGGTGGTTGCTACCGCGCCAGTACTAGAGAACGGGGAACCGTTTCCCACTGTCTTCTACCTGTCCCACCCGGCAATTGTGAAAGCTGCTTCCAGGCTCGAGGCAGACAAGCAGATGGAAACCTACCAGGACATGCTGGCTGATCTAGACTTCGCTGCCCGCTACAAGAAGGCTTATGAAACTTACTTGCGCCAGCGCGAACAGGTGGCGCTTCAAGCTGGCGTCGAGGTGCCAGAGGCCATCGCGAAAGTGGCCGCTGGGGGACTACCTACCAGGGTCAAGTGCTTGCATGCCTTGATCGGGCATTCCTTGGCTTCCGGGCCGGGCGTGAATCCGGTGGGGGATTTGGCATTGGAGCAGATAGCCCAGAGCGGCGAGTGGGACGCTAAGAAGTGCTACTGCAATGCGTAAAGTTGCGGGAATTGATTGTGGGACCAATTCCATCCGCCTGATATTAGCCGAGGGCGAGGACGGCAAGATCTTCCGTTCTACGAAGACCATGAAGGTGATCCGGCTAGGCGAGAATCTGGATGCGACTGGCCAAATCAGTGAGGCTGCCCTGCAACGGGCCTTCGCGGCAACACAAGAATATGCGAAAAAAATAGCGGATTTCGGAGCCGAGAAAGTTCGTTTTGTGGCCACGTCGGCCTCGCGCGATGCAAAGAACGCGGAAGTTTTTGTGGGCGGCATTAAGCAGATTCTGGGCCAGAGCCCGCAGGTGATTCCGGGAAGTGTAGAGGCGAGCCTGTCCTTCCAGGGCGCCCTCAGTGGCAATGTGCCACCTTTGCCCGCGCTGATCGTCGACATTGGCGGTGGCTCCACCGAATTTATTTTGGGTGATGAACAAGAGCAGAAATGCCTCTCGACCCCTATGGGCTCGGTACGTTTTACTGAAAGGTATTTTCCGGGCGAGGACGGGATCGACCTTGCATCGCCGGCGAACGCGCGCGCTAGCGAACAGGCGCGGAAGCTGATTGCTCAGGCTGATGCCGCCGTCAGCTTGAAGAATACAAAGGCTCTGGTGGGGGTTGCCGGCACCTCGAACACGGTAATGGCTATGGCCTTGGGACTCAGCTATGACAACCAGCAGGCCTTAGACAGCGCCGTCCTTAGCTGCGAGGAGATGATCGCAGCATGCGAAAAGATGGCCACCATGACGGTCGCGGAGCGGGCCCGATTGCCCTACATGCCCAGTGGGCGCGAGGACGTAATTGGTGCGGGCGCCCTCATCTGGAAAGAAATTGTCGCGGCCGTAGCGGACGCTTCAGGCATTAGCCAGGTGCGTTGCTCCAGCCGCGACATTTTGGATGGGATCGCGCTAAGCCTTCTGTGAGCCGCGGGTCGGATTAGAAACCCGGCGCCGCAGTAACAGGGCCCCGATCAGCGCGGATATGGCAGTGCCCAGTACTACGCCCAACCGGCCGGCCTCGGTGAATTCCCCGCTGGCGGAGAATGCTAGCGACGCAATCAGTAGAGCCACGGTGAAGCCGATGCCCGCCACAAAGGCGATGGGCAGTATGTCCGCATAATCCACGCCGCCTCCCAGGCGCAGCGGCGTCAGCTTCGTAAGGGCAAGCACGGACCCGAAAATTCCGAGGCATTTGCCCAGCGGGAGCGCAATCATCACGGCGACTGCTACAGGGTGGGTAAGCATGGCTGCAGCCCCGCCCTCAGTATCCACAATGTTTACCCCCGCGGCGAAGAACGCAAAGATGGGTACGGCCACTCCAGCTGAATAAGGAGTGACCTTCTTTTCCATGCTGTGCGTGAGCGATTCTTCCTCACCTGCCCGACGTTTTGCGGGCACTACCATGCCCAGGCCAACCCCAGCGATGGTGGCGTGGATGCCGGAGCGATACATGAAATACCAGGCTAAGACTGCGAGCGGAAGCAGCAAATACCATCTGCCGAGCCGCAGCTGGGCCAAGGCCCCGAAGGCCGCGATTGCCAGCAAACACAGACCGAGGTCGACAAAGCTTAGGGCGCCCTGCGGATAGAAAATGGCAATGACTAGTATTCCCAGCAGATCGTCAACGACTGCCAAAGTCAGTAGAAAGGTGCGGGCGGCAGGCGGTAGCCCCTTCCCGAATATCGCCAGAATAGCCATGGCGAAAGCGATATCAGTAGCTGCCGGTATTGCCCACCCACTGGCAGCGGTGGGGGCTCCCTGCAGGAATACCAGCGTAGTGTAAAGCGCAGCAGGCCCAACCATCCCAAAGATGGCAGCCAGCATTGGCAGCGCGGCCTGTTTAGGCTCACGCAGTGAACCTGTTACAAATTCCTGCTTTAGTTCCAGGCCAACCACAAAGAAGAAAACAGTTAGCAGACCATCTTGGGCCCAATGCGTCACCGACATGTTTAGCCCGAGGTTAGCTGGCCCCAGATGGGCCTCACTTATCGCCTCATATAGGTGCCGAAGAGGGGAATTAGCCCAGGCCAGTGCCAATGCGGCAGCAGCCATCAAGAGTAACCCAGCTGCGGAATCATTTTGCAGTTTGTGGGCGATTGTTCGTAGTCGGGAAAGATTAGAGTTCGTCTTTTGCACGGACATCCTGTCCTTTGGTAAATCGTTGCGCTCGCGGTTTGCCATGTGCCACTTTGTAGGTGGCGCGAACATTCCTAGTTGTCTGTCCCGGTCAGTGTAACCATAAGAACGGGAAACATCCACGTTGGAACTTTGTGACAATGCGCGGATGATTTAGAGAATGCGCCCAGATAGGCTAATCTGTACTAGCTGCCCCCATAGCCCAATTGGCAGAGGCAATCGACTTAAAATCGATGTGTTGTGGGTTCGAGTCCCACTGGGGGCACCACTCGCGGCAGCGCCCAGACCTTTCTATTTTTGGGTTACTACCTCGCCCTCTTTCATGATCAGTTCCATGTTGGCAACGTTCAAGTTGCGAATGTCTTGCAGTGGATCGGCAGTAAGTACTAGCAGATCGGCACTCTTGCCGGCCTCGAGTGTGCCGGTCACATCGTCAACTCCCAGCATTTGGGCGCCATTTTTCGTGGCGCAGGTGAGGGCGAAGAGCGGATCGAATCCCACTTTCTCTACAAAGGAATAGACCTCGCCGATCAGCGTAGTGCCGTACGGGGTAAGGGAAGAGCAAAATGAGTCCGAACCAGTGGTAAGCACGATGCCCTTGTCGCGGGCCTTTCGAAGATTGTCGTAGACGCGGGCTAGTTCCCGTTCGGTACGGGTCTGCCCCGGATAGTTGTCCTGCTGCGGATTGTATTCCGGCGGGTAGGTCTTAAACCACTGCTCTAGGAACTGAATAGTGGGGCAGAAGTAGATGCCTTTTTCTGCCATTATGTCCAAAGTTTCCTCGTTCAAAGTCTGCCCATGGATGATCAGGTGTACCCCGGCTTTAGCAGCGGCTAGTGCCCCTTCGTATCCCTCGCAGTGAGCCCATACCGGCACGTGCACCATGTTGCCTTCATCCACTACGGCCTGGATTTCCTCGTCCGTGTAGTGCTGCAGCAGCTTGTCGTCGTGACGCCAGATGCCGCCCCCAGTGGCCCAGATCTTGATTGCATCGACGTCTTCACGCAACCTAGTTCGAACAGCCTTTCGGAGCGGCCACGGCCCGTCGACGCGCTGTGCCCAGGGATGGGAACAGTTGTTGTATTCCAGCGGCAGCTTGTGGGAATCGCCATGGCCGCCAGTGCGGCAAAAGCCCATGCCGGTGCACACCATGCGCGGCCCCTGCATAATGCCCGCATTGATAGCGTTGCGAATCTGCACCCCCGCACGCGATATTTCTGCAACGGTCGTTAGCCCTGATTCGAGTGCGTCGCGAGCTTGCTGAACTGCTACCACCGTCTTGTAGATGGGATCGTCTAGAACCCACTGTGTATCGTCATCAGATTCGTTGCCGGTGAAGTGGAGGTGCGAATCTACCAATCCGGGCATGACGGTCTTCCCGGAGCAATCGACCACCGGATAGCCGTCGGGGATATCTGTGGCGGGGCCGGCGTAGGTGATTTTGCCTTCGGAAATAAGAAGGGTGGCATCATCCAGTACGGATCCGGTGCCGTCAATTAGGTGGCTACCTGTCAGGGCGAGGGTACTCATGTGAGCTCTGTTCTTCCTTGGTAATAGAAGGGGGACTGCTTTGTCTTAGCTCATGCTAACGCGTATGGGCTAAGAGTGTGCCTTATTTCTTGGTTTGTTCCCAGTTAGCAACAGGGCCGGAGACTGCAGCAAATAGTGGGTGGCAGGGAGCAATCGGAGGAGTCAAGCTAAGCCTGTACATCTCTTCGGGAGCGCGGGCGGCAACCTTGGCGCGCAAGTGTTCTAACTCGAAGGTTAGCTGCCCGACGCGAGTGGGATGGTTTCTTCGGTTGGGGGAGCCAGAATGAGTGTGGTGTTGAAGGTGTAACCGCGCTTAGTTGCCTCTTCCGCTAGTCCGTTAAGAAAAGCAGCAATTGCGCTAGGTGGGGCGGAGCGGTTGCGGAATCGCTGTAATTGTGGGTGGTTTCTATATCCCTTTGTTCTTACCGCAAGCACTTTTGCGCTAATAATGCTTCTCTCCAGCAGGCTACCAGTGCCCTCCGGTCCAGTAGAGAGGGCGAGAGCGACCAGAGTCTCATAAACACCACCTTTTCTACTGCGAATAGCTTGCAATCTACCAGTGATGATGCGCGGACGCAGGAGCAGCGCTGCCTGGGAAAACAAGATGTGAGGCGCAGTAAATACCGGCGAGTAGCTAATAAATTCTTTCTATAAAAAAATCCTTGCCGTATTTAATGTGCTTAAATAGCAAAAAATTAACATTGCTCCTCTATTGCTTTTATGTGCGAGCTTTAGTTGCGTGAAACAGAAATTGCTGACTCCTAGAACTAAGACATGCTGGAGAGTTGGAGCGTGCTGGGGAGGTTGGAGGGGAAAATGTGGGTAAAACTGCGCCATATTGTGGGTTTTGGGGCAACGAAGCTGTTGAATTGTGAACGTAGATGACAATAAATGGCAAATTACGTATTTAGTAAAAATAATTTGACGAAAAATTATTGACGGTGGGCGCTAGTAAATAATTTTTCGCAGTTACTGGAGTTTGGAAAATGTGCTAAATTAAATCCAACGCGCGTGAGTTCTCAACAATATAAATCTCGAAAAGAGGATAAAATGCGGAAAACTACTAAAGTGTGCGCAACTGGTGTTCTAGCGCTGATGCTAGGCGGCATGGTGCAGCTGCCAGCTATGGCAGCAGATGCTCCGGCCACCGACGCCGCCCACAATCACACTGCGCCTGCGCCGGCTACTCACAATGCTGGTACCGGACACGAAGGTGACCACGCCAATCACGCTGCCACTCCGACCCCTGCCGAGACTAAGCCTGCCGAGAAGGCTGAGGAAAACGACTACGGCCACACTGGCAATGTAGATAAGAAGATGCGGGAAACTCGTGAGAAGCTGGAAAACTACAAGAACGCGCTTACTGATAAGGTTCCGGCTGGTTATGAGGAGTGGGCAAAGAGCAAGGATGTTCAGGATGCTCGTGCCAAGGCTAAGAAGGAATACAGCGACGCGCTAAGTCCAGAAAAGTTGTCTCGTGACGACATGAAGCTTGTTGTCGCCTACAACGAGGGTAAGGTTAAGTACCTGCCTAAGAAGCTGTGGAAGTACTCCCAGAAGGCTCAGCTGGAGAAGCCTGCTGAGGCTCCCGCAAAGCCGGCACCTGCTAAGAAGGCTGAGAAGCAGAAGTCTCCAGCAGCTCATCTGACTGCAGCTAACAAGGCGGGCGCTAAGAAGACTGCCAAGACCGACGGCAAGAAGGTCGTCGTCAAGAAGGTCGTCGTGAAGAAGACCGCCAAGACTGGTGTGGCTGATAAGGCCACCAAGAAGGGTGCTTCTGGTGCGACTGTTTCGGCCAAGAGCGATACCGCATTGGCTCACACCGGTACCACCGCTGGAGTGGTCGGGGGAGTTTCCCTTGCCCTGCTGCTAGCGGGCGGCGGCGTATGCCTCGCTACGCGTAAGCGCGCCTAGTTTTAGGCAATAAACAAGTTGGGGGGATGGCTCTTCGGAGCCTCCCCCCAATTGTTTAAGCGGCCTGTGGGGCGGACCGGCCGTGCCTATAAAAAACTGGCACCTTCTTAGAAGGTGCCAGCAAACGGTGTGAAGCTAGTCGTCCTGTCTGTTCTGCCGAACTAGATCGGAAGCCTTCTGGGGATCTTCTTCAAAAGCTCGCACTAAATTTATGGCATCCACTTTGGGGGCTGTGAGCCGATGCTCTTCTTTTAAGGATTTATTCAGATAGTCGATCACATCGGCTAAATATAGCTTACGGTATTTATTTACGACATGGTAGGGCAATTCGCCTTTTTTGCAAAGCTCTGCCACCGTGTAGCGTGATACGCCAAGTAAATCAGCAGCGTCCTGAAAAGAGATCAATTTTTCGTGAGGGCAGATTGTCACTGGTTGCCATGTAGCTAGTATTGTCGCCGCATTTATGAGGATTTCTCCAAGAGGGGAAGGGAGGTCTACCACTTCGGAGTTTACTACCAGCTCAGCTTTGCATCTGCCAGTAAAATTCTCGACAGTGCGGGCAACATGTCGATAGCTATTCTCCATTTCTTCCCGGTTGTGATTGTCGTCGGGGAAAAACGTCTTGTTCTGTGCTTGTAAACTCATGTCCCTTCTTTCGCTGCAAAAGTTGCGTCAAGTGGAGAATGTAATTCCCGGAGCCTCTCCATGTAGTGAGGAGCGCGCTATTGCTGTTGGAGCATGCTTTCCTACGATGACGTCGTTGTTCGTTTTTCTCTGCTACTAGATAATAATATTTTTTGAAGAAGTAAAACTAATTTACAAAAGAATGATTTTAGATTTATATAGCTTATAGTTATCGTAGGCGAACGCTACTTCAGGGAGCGGAGTAGATATTGCTTTGCGTGAAAACCTTGGTATCCACAGTGCATTCTTAGACTCAGGCAATACAATGGCGGTGAAACGCAACTCATACGTTAAGGAAGAAACTGATGGCAAACCCTGTAATCAACGGCGTTGAACAGGACCTGAGCAAGGGGCGCGTCGCTCAACAAGGCTACGTTCCGCCTCAGCAGGGCCAGTTCACGCAGCACTCTGGCTACGGCACACAATCGGGCCATTTTTCTCAGCAGGCTCCCTATGGCACTGGCCAGGGCCAGTACGTTGGTGCACCCGATCGCGCTATCACTTACGAGGACGTCATAAACAAGTCGGGCATCATGCTGGGGCTGCTGTTCCTGGCAGGATTGGGTACGGCCGTGGCCAGCCAGTACATCCCGCAACTAGGGGGAATGGCAGCCTCCATTGGTGCCATTGGCGCCTTAATTGTGTCCATGTTCTGCATCTTCAAGCGCACGGTTAGCCCCGGGCTCTTCGTCGCCTACTCTCTGCTAGAGGGCGCGGCCCTAGGTGGAATCTCATATTCCTTTGAGTATTCGTTCCCCGGTGTTGTAATGCAGGCCCTAGTGGGTACCGCCGCCATCTTTGGGGTCACCTTGGTCCTGTTCCGTTCGGGCTACGTGCGCGGCAGCTCCAAGATGATGAAGTTCGCCCTCATTTCGCTGATCGGCATCCTGGTGTATTCGATCGCCTCCTGGCTGCTCACAATGTTCGGGGTCATTTCGAACCCGGTGGGCCTTGACTCCGTAAGGGTCATGGGCATTCCGTTGGGCGTCCTGGTAGGGCTGTTCGCGGTGATCGTCGGCGCTATTTGCCTAATTCTGGACTTTGAGGTTGCCCGTCAGGCAGTAGAAACTGGCGCGCAGCGCTCCCTAGCCTGGAGGATTGCTTTCGGTATCGTCCTCGACACTGTGTACATATACATTCACCTGCTCCGCGTTTTAGCATCCATGCGAAATGACTAGCAGGACAGCATAAACGCTAATAGAAAACGCGCCCTCGGGCGCGTTTTCTATTACCCTAAGACCATGAGTGAACAAGAACTGCCACAGGTGCAAGGTAGCTTTGGCCAGAAGCCGAAGCTAGTCTTTTCCGGCCAGCAGGCTCCTGCCGAGCTGGAAGTTTCCGTAATCAAGGAAGGCGATGGGCAAGTCGTTGAAGAAGGCGACTACATCGCCTGTAACTATCTAGGTCAGGTTTGGGACGGCAACGTCTTCGACAATTCCTACGACCGGGGCCAGGCGCTCAGCTTCCAAGTGGGCGTCGGCCAGGTTATTGCGGGATGGGATAGTGCACTGGTGGGGCTGAAGGTCGGTACCCGCGTGCTGCTGTCCATCCCGCCGGAACTGGGATACGGCGAGCGAGGCGTACCGCAGGCAGGAATTAAGGGTGGCGACACCCTAGTCTTCGTAACTGACGTACTTGGAATTCTTTAGCCCAAACTAAAAGTGGCCCGGCGCTGCCGGGCCACTTTTACATTTACAGGACTCCCGTCGGACACGAGAAGCCGTTAGGTCCGTGCATGCAATATCCATCCGGATTCTTGAATAGGTACGCCTGATGTTCTTCCTCGGCAGGGTAGAACACCAGGTCCTCGCTGGGCTCGTGAATCTCGGTTACAATCTGGCCTTTTCCGGCTTCGGCAAGTACTTTCCCGAAGGCTTCTTTGGTAGCGACAGCTGCGCTGTACTGCCCGTCTGTAGTAGTAAAAATCGCGCTTCGGTATTGCCTACCGCGATCGTTACCCTGGCGGTTTAACGTGGTCGGGTCATGGTTTTCCCAGAAAACCTTTAGTACGCCCTCGTCAGAGATGGCGGTAGGATCGTAGATCACCTTGACTGTTTCGGCGTGGCCAGTGGTGTTAGTGCAAACCAGTTTGTAAGACGGGTTGGCAACCGTGCCTCCCTGAAAACCAACGGAGGTGTTGAGCACTCCGGGAGTATTCCAGAAGATCCTTTCGGCGCCCCAGAAACATCCCATCGCTAGATAGATCGTGCGGACGTTCTTGTCGAATGGCCCGTCTGGCGAGGTACCTAGTACAGGGTGACGTCCGGCCACAGTGGGAACTGTGTTAGCGGTAGGGAAGAAAACCATAATACCTCCAGTAATGAAAGAGTATTCAGGCACTATTTTAGGGTAGATGTTCTATAGCCGATAAGGTTGATCCAGAACTCGAACAAGGAAGAATGATGGCTACAGAGGAAAGTAAACGTGTCCCGGATTTTGCCGGTGCGGTTAGACGAGCATTAGACAAGATCAAGGATGCTCGCCAGGATAAGCAGACAACAAGGTGGAAGCCGCGCAAGCATGTGGCGGAGGCGCCCGTCGAACTCGAGGACGCAGCCCAGGCTGTGTCGCCAACGTTGCGGGTGGTAGCCGCATGGTCTTGGCGGTTGCTGCTGGTTGGCATCGCTACTGCAGCTGTGCTTTGGCTGCTATCGAAACTGACTGTGGTGGTTATTCCGCTGTTGATTGCGCTGCTGCTAACGGTACTGCTCGAACCGATTGTGAGGCTGTTCCCGGCGACGCCGCTATGGCGCACGGTGGGTACGGTAGTAGCCCTCTTAGTTGGACTGGGCCTGGTAGGTGGTCTGCTTTATCTATCTTCTAGCCAAATTGTGGCCAATATCGGTCCTCTCGCCGCTAAAGCTAGAGGTGGCCTGGATGACGCAGTAGATTGGATTGCGAATGGCCCGCTGAAACTGGATCAGGGGCAGATAGAAGAGTATGTGCGCAAGATGCAAAACGAGATCGGTTCGTTTGTGCAGTCTAATGGTTCGCGTATTGCCTCCGGGGCGCTCGCTATCACCTCTTCCATTACCAATATTGTTACCTCGGCTTTAATGGTGCTGTTCTGCGTGTTCTTCTTCCTAAAGGACGGCCGGAAGATCTGGCAGTTCTTTGTTCGGTGCATGCCGAAGGCTGCTCGTAACCCCGCGAACGAGGCCTCGATCCGCGGTTGGGTAACTATTTCTTCTTACGCCCGTGCCCAGATGGAAGTTGCTGCGATCGACGCGGTCGGCATCGGCATCTCGGCGGCGGTGCTTGGGGTTCCGCTTGCCCTGCCCATTGCGGTGCTCGTGTTCTTGGGCGCGTTCATTCCGATTGTTGGTGCTATTGCCACGGGCGCCATTGCCGTGTTGGTCGCGCTGGTGGACCAGGGCCTAACAGTTGCATTGCTTATGTTGGTCGCCATTTTGGTAGTGCAGCAGATCGAATCGAACTTGTTGCAGCCCCTGCTTATGTCGAACGCGGTCTCGCTGCACCCGCTCGCGGTGTTATTGGCTGTTGCTGCAGGCGGGTTCACCATGGGGATCGCTGGAGCCATGTTCTCGGTTCCGCTCATGGCGTTTGTCAACACCGTGGTCATGTACCTGCACGGCTACGATCCGTTCCTGCGGTTGGTCTACGACCCGAAGCGACCTGGGGGAGCTCCCGGCACGCTGGATGAGGAAATTGCCAGGTCGCTAGAGCCGAAGGCTAATAACTTGAAGCAGGCGGCCGAAGCGCGCAATAAGTACCAAGGCGGCCCAGGTGCGCCCAAGGACGTAGATATAGAGGTCGTGGCCGCTGCGGAAGCCCAAAAGGCAGTTGGCGAGGACGATGAGGCTAGCATCACCCAGCGCGCTCAGGTTGAGCAGGCTGTGCGCAGCCAGCTAGACGATTAGCTTAAAATCTGTGGGGGCAGCAATCGCCGCCCCCACAAATTTATATACGCCTTAGGCAGTGTACGGCTTTACTTCTCCAATCTGGACTTTGATGTCCTTGCCGTTAGGAGCCGTGTAGGTTACGGTTTCGCCGCTCTTGTGCCCCATGAGGGCCTTGCCGATGGGTGCATCAGGAGAGAATACCTCGATTCCGAGGCCTTCAGAGGCTTCGCGGGTACCTAGCAGGAATTTGATGTCGCGTCCTGCCATCTTCACGTTCACGATCATGCCGGGTTCTACGATCCCGTCGTCGGCAGGGGTTTCTCCGACTTCGGCGTTTTCGAGCAGTTCTTCAAGTTGGGCGATGCGCGTTTCGTTCATTGACTGCGCTTCGCGGGCTGCGTGGTATCCGCCGTTTTCTTTCAGGTCGCCCTCTTGGCGAGCCAGGTCAATGCGCCTGACGATATCTGGACGCTGCACGTCGCGGCGATCGTTCAGCTCCTCGACGAGCTTGTCATAAGCTTCCTTCGTAAGCCAGGTAGTGTCTGCCATAGCATCCTCCATTACTAAAACATGGTGCCCGGGATGGCCCGGGCACATATGCCGCCTAGAATACCAGCTTCGCCACCCCAGCTACAGTTAGGGGCGGCAAAGTCACTAACCTAATAGCGCAAAATAGGCGGCAATGCAGTGGCATACCCAACCGGCCAGGGTGAAGGCGTGGAATAGTTCGTGGAAGCCAAAGTAGCGGGGCGAGAAGTCGGGCCACTTGAAGCCGTAGACGATTGCGCCGATCGTGTAACAGATGCCACCGGCTGCTAGTAGCCAGGTGAATGCTAGCCCGCCGAAGTGGGCTAGTTCTGGTAGGTACCAGACGGCCACCCAGCCCAACACCACGTAGATAGGGGTGTAAACCCAGCGAGGGGCAGAGGGCCACAGCCATTGCAGTGCAATACCTGCCCCTGCTCCAATCCATACAACTAGTAGCAGCACTAGGATGTCGTGGGTTGGCAGCACCCCAACCGCCATTGGTGTGTAGGTGCCTGCTATCAGCAGGAAGATGTTTGAGTGATCCCAGTTCCGCAAGAACTTATCTGCCAGGCGCCCCCAGTAATGGCGGTGGTAGAAACCGGATATACCGAACAGCATGAGCGAGGTAAGCAGGAATACCGAGGCTGCGGCGCGCCCTGCCACTGTGGGGGTGAGGACGATGAGTACCAGTAGCGCAGCCATTGAAACTGGGGTGGCTACCGTGTGGAACCAACCTCGCAGCAGAGGCTTTTTCACCACGGATTCTAGATGCCGCGGATCTAACCGGTGCCATGAAGAACGTTCGCTCGCGTGCAAGGGGCCCCCTAACCGTACGTGTCCGTAACTTATGTTAGCGTAGGTTTAATGCTTTGGCCAGAATGAAAAGGCTCGTGCCACTAACAACATTTGTTACCAATCGCAAAATGTCTGCCAGATAAGTTTTACTGCAGACAAGGCCCGGCATGTGCATTACATTATTTAGAGGAGGTGCCATGGCCTACAACGTTTTATATGAGGTATACGAACGGCGACTAGTCGGCGAGATCGATACCGCCAACATGCCCCGCCACATAGGTGTCATTCTTGATGGCAACCGGCGTTGGGCAAAATCTGTTGGTATTGAAGCCAGTGCCGGTCACAGGCGAGGCGCCTCGAAGATTGAAGAATTCCTTGGTTGGGCGGACGAAGTAGGCACTGAGGTAGTTACCTTGTGGATGCTTTCTACTGACAACCTAAAACGCGACCCGGAAGAACTGGCAGCTCTTTTCGAGATCATCGCTGACGCGGTGGAGCACATTGCCCAGGTCGGCAAATGGCAGATTCGCGTAGTAGGAGCGAAAGACGTACTCCCAGAGAAATTTGCTGCCCGCCTACGTGCCACCGAAGCACAGACCGCCAGCTGCAGAGGGATGCAGGTAAATGTTGCCATAGGCTACGGGGGCCGCGAAGAGATAGCCGACGCTGTGCGGGCAATCCTCCGCGAACAAGCCCAAGCAGGCAAGAGCTTAGAAGAGGTAGCTGACGGCCTCACCGTGCGCGACATTACCGAGCACTTGTACACCAAGGGACAACCGGATCCTGACCTGGTCATCCGCACCTCAGGCGAACAGCGGCTATCAGGTTTTCTGCTGTGGCAAAGTGCCCATTCAGAATTCTATTTCTGCGAAGCTTACTGGCCCGATTTTCGCCGCGTCGACTTCCTGCGTGCCCTGCGCGATTACTCCCAACGCGAGCGGCGCCTGGGACGCTAATCCTGCGGCTGTTGCGGAGCAGCCGCGTCTAGCCGCTGCTTGGCCGAATCCAAGAAGGCCTGGCAGTGCTTTGCCAGCTCCTCGCCTCGTTCCCACATCTTGAGGGCGTCCTCGAGCGGCACCTGCCCGCCCTCAAGCTGACGAACAGTGGCCACCAGCTGATCGCGGGCCTGTTCGTAGCTTAGTTCCTGAACCGGGGGTAGATTGTCAGTCATTTTCATCCTTCTTTGTTGGCAAAGTGGCGCCCACAACCTGGGTTACCATCCGGCCTTCTGCTAGTAGGCCTTCAAGTAGATCGCCCTTCTTAATCTGGCTGGCGGAGGTAATAATTTGCCCGCTGGGACCTCGCAACACGCTGAAGCCGCGTTCCAAGATTCCCTGCGGCGAAAGTGCCCTAAGAGTTTGGCGGGCGCTATCTACCTGACCCTGCGCCATATCCACTAGGGAGCGGGTGCGCAGCCGCAGGCGCTCGCGGGCGCCACTGAGCCTTTCGGCCTCGACATCGAACATGGCCGAGGGGCGAGACATGACGGGGCGGGCGCGCAGATTCGAAAGGCCGGTGAGCTCAGTGTTGATGCGCTGGCGCAGCAGGTGCTGCATCCGCGTGCGCGCATCGGTGAGCAAGACTTCCTGCTCGGCCACATCGGGCACAATCTTGCGGGCAGCATCTGTGGGGGTGGAGGCGCGGTAATCCGAAACCAGATCCAGTAGGGGAGCATCGGTTTCGTGGCCGATAGCTGAAACCAAGGGGGTAGTAGCATCCGCTGCTGCTCGCACTATTGCCTCGTCGCTGAACGGCAATAGGTCTTCTACCGACCCGCCGCCGCGTGCAATCACTATCACGTCTACTTGGGCAAGCTGATCCAATTCTGCGAGGGCGGCAGCCACCTCGGGAACGCAGCGTTTGCCCTGGACTGCTACCTCGCGGATCTCGAAACGCGTGGAAGGCCAGCGGGCCTGCGCATTTACTATCACGTCGTGTTTTGCTTTTGCATTGCGCCCGCAAATCAACCCCACGACGCGGGGGAGGAATGGCAGTGGCTTTTTGCGTTCGGATGCAAATAATCCCTCTGCCGCTAGTCGTTTGCGCAGCATTTCAATCTGCGCCAGTAGATCGCCCAAGCCGGAAGTGTGAATGTCGTGGGCGAATAGTGACAGCGAGCCATTGACCTCGTAGTAATCCGGCTTCGCGTTGACTACAACGCGGGCGCCCTCGTCAAAACCGGGACCTGCCTTGTCTACTACTCCGGCGAACGCCTTCACTGTCATCGACACGTTCTGGTGAAGATCGCGGATGGTGAAGAACGCCATGCGGGTGCCGGGGCGGCGCTTGTATTCGACTACCTGCCCCTCGACCCAAAGGGCGGACATGCGGTCGACATATTTCTTGATGTTGGTCGACAGTAACGCCAGCGGCCACGGGTTATCGCGGGTAGTAAGAGAGGCTCGCGGAGCCAAGTTCGAATTCGCGTTCACCCCCTAAGCTTTACATATTTTGCGCGAAGGCTGTTTTATATCCACAGCTTTGCCGCCGGCTTGGGGCGCAAGGCTAGCCCAAAGCGAAATATTTCTCACGAACGGGGCGGGAACAATAAAGAGTAGGTACATTAGGGGCGTGAGCGAAAAGAAGAAGATCCTGCTGGCCGCACCTCGCGGCTACTGCGCCGGGGTAGACCGGGCGGTAGACGCTGTCGAAAAAGCTCTGGAACTTTATGGGGCTCCCATATACGTTCGCAAAGAGATCGTGCACAACAAGTATGTCGTCGAAACCCTAAGCAAGCGGGGAGCAATCTTCGTTTCAGAAACAGACGAGGTACCTGCCGGCGCTCGCGTGGTCTTTTCTGCTCACGGGGTGTCCCCTGCAGTACACGCATCGGCCGAGGCACGGCAGTTGCAAACCATCGATGCCACCTGTCCGCTAGTTACCAAGGTGCACCGGCAGGCGGTCCGCTTCGCGAAGGACGATTACGACATTGTGCTCGTAGGCCACGAAGGCCACGAAGAGGTCGAAGGTACCCAGGGGGAGGCCCCCGACCACATCCAGGTCATCGACGGGCCAGACGAGATTGACCAGTTGCAAGTGCGCGACCCCGACAAGGTCGTGTGGCTATCTCAGACCACCCTGTCGGTAGACGAAACTAAAGCGACCGTAGAAAAACTGAGGGAAAAGTTCCCGAATCTAATCGACCCGCCCTCGGGCGACATTTGCTATGCCACCCAGAACCGCCAGGGCGCGGTAAAACAGATTGGCAAGCAGGCTGACGTCATGATCGTGGTGGGGTCTGCCAACTCCTCAAACTCAGTGCGCTTAGTAGAGGTCGCCCTCGAAGCGGGCGCCGGGGCTGCCCATCGCATCGACAAGGCGGATGAACTGCAAGAAGAATGGTTCGAGGGCGCCACCACAGTGGGGCTTACCTCCGGGGCATCTGTGCCGGACATCCTGGTTCGAGACGTAATTACGTGGCTAGGCCAGCGCGGCTTCGACACGGTAGAAAAGGTGCGCACGGTAGAAGAATCCGTTACCTTCTCGCTGCCGAAGAACCTTCGGGCCGACCTGATGCAGGCGGGCAAGCTAGACCCGAAAGACCGCAAACGCAGGCCGGGCCCAGATCACACCTGCTAACAGAACATCCCTACAGATTTGGTTAGTACTGCCAAGCAGCTAGACTGTATGCGTGGCTTTGACAATTGGTATCGCAGGACTGCCCAACGTAGGCAAATCGACTCTGTTCAACGCACTTACCCGCGCGACCGTACTGGCAGCGAACTACCCGTTCGCCACCATTGAACCGAACGTGGGGGTCGTGCCCCTACCAGATTCGCGGCTAAACGAGCTGGCCAAGCTGTACGATTCTCAGAAGATCGTGCCCGCCACCGTATCTTTCGTGGACATTGCGGGGATTGTGCGTGGCGCTTCCGAGGGAGAAGGGCTGGGCAACCAGTTCCTTGCGAACATTCGCGAAGCCGATGCTATCTGCCAGGTGACCCGCGCATTCGAAGACCCTGACGTGGTGCACGTGGACGGCAAGGTCGATCCGGCCTCGGACATCGATACGATCACCACCGAATTGGTGTTGGCAGACTTGCAGACGCTGGAAAAGATGATTCCGCGTCTGGAAAAGGAAGTGCGCGGCAAGAAGACCGAGCAGGTAGTGCTCGACACCGCGCTGGAAGCACAGAAGATCCTCGAGGACGGCAAGACCATCTCTTCCGTGTCGGGCGATCGCGACCTGGATCCGGACGTGCTGAAGTCCTTCCAGCTGATGACTTCCAAGCCGTTCATCTATGTGTTCAACATGGACAGCGCCGGCATGGAGGATAAAGACAAGCAGGCCGAGCTAGCCAAGATTGTGGCCCCCGCTGAAGCAGTGTTCCTTGACGCTGGGTTCGAGGCCGAATTGGTTGAGCTTGACGAGGACGAGGCCCGCGAGATGCTGCAGGAAGCAGGCCAGGAGGAATCCGGCCTGGACAAGCTGGCCCGCGTTGGCTTTGACACTCTTGGGCTGCAGACCTTCCTTACTGCCGGAGAGAAGGAGTCGCGGGCGTGGACTATCCACAAGGGTGATACTGCCCCGCAGGCGGCAGGCGTAATTCACACCGACTTTGAACGCGGGTTCATTAAGGCAGAGATCATCAGCTACGACGAACTGATGGAATACGGTTCCATGCACGAGGCGCGCGAACACGGCAAGGTGCGCATGGAAGGCAAGGACTACGTCATGCAGGATGGCGACATCGTAGACTTCAAGTTCAACGTCTAAGATTTTTTACCGGTGGGCGCGGGCAGTTTTTCCTGCTCGCGCCCTAAGTTTATCTAGCCCAGCAGTTTTACCAGCTTATTGTGGTGGTGTGCTGGCAGGCAGGCGGCGGCAACCACTTTCGCTGCGGCCTCTTTGTTGCCCATTTTTGCTGCGAATGCTTGCCCCATTGTAATGCCATGGGTAGGGGAGGGCTCGAAATGGATCTGATCTCCGGGGCAGATTGTGCCCGCCGTTAGGACACGGAAGTAGCAGCCACAGTCGCCGCGTTCGGTAAAGGTTTTCACCCAGCCGCGCTCGTTGAGCCATACCGCGAAAGTGCGGCAGGGCGTGCGCGGCACCGACACCTGCAAAAGGGCGGATCCCACCCGCAGTTTTTGGTTGATTATCGCGCGGGCCCAGCAGATGCCTTCGGTGGTCAGGTTTTCCCCGAAGTATCCGTCGGGCAGCGTCCGGCCGAGGCGCCTTCCCCAAAAGTCCAACTCTTCGCGCGCGTAGGCGTAGACAGCTTTATCGGCGCCGCCATGATGCTTGTCATCGCCAATAAAATCGCCGGTAACTCCGGAACCATCCCCGTAATTTGGGCCGGGCGCAAACACGTCTATGCTCTGGCGCGGTAGCTTCTCGATTCCGGTGCGGGAACCCTTCCTTGCGGGATTGTCATGAGGGCGGGCAACACAGGTAGACAGGACAATTGGCATGGTTCAAGCCTACCTGCCCTGGTTCCGGCCCCTTTGAGTGGGAGCAGATTTGTACGCCGCCGCGCTGCCGAGGGCGCCGCTCTTTTTCCGCCTGCCGGTGGCGCTAAGGGGTTCAGTGAATACTTGCGGAGGCTTTCTGTTCCACCGGCGGGGCACACACGTAGTGGTCGAATACCCAAGAGAAGGCGTAGGTGTAGAACAGGAAGAAGACTAGTTGTCCGGCCTCTAAGGCCAGAGCCGTTAGCAGGGAAACGTTCAGTATCCAGGCCTCGATGGGGGTAAGCCACAGTGCCAGTCCGCCCTCGAAACCTATGGCCTGGACCGCGCGGCGCAGGGGGGTGCGCGGGCCGGCATCTGTACGCTCTTCCCACGTTTCTAAAAGCAGATTCCACAGGAAATTCCAGATGACTGCTACGGTCGAAGAAATGACGCCCATCAGTAAGGAGCCGGAGGCGCCGAAGTTGAAAACTAAAAGGAAGGCGGCAGTTGCAAAGACGGCTATGACCTCGTAACTGAGCGAATAAACGATTCGTCGCCGTCTTGGAGTTAGGTTGAGCATTTGCCCCCTTCCACCTGTCACGATACTTACCTGGACCTTCGCTGGGCAAATTACAAAAAGGTGGCTGGGGAATTTCTCCCCAGCCACCGGAAAAACGATTGCTCAGTGCTTGCCCTCGGCAAACTCTTCTACCAGCTTGGCGTTGAAAGCGGGCAGATCATCTGGAGTCCTGGAGGAAACTAGACCCTGGTCGCAGACCACCTCCTGGTCAGTCCAAATGGCACCTGCGTTGATCAGGTCGGTCTTTAGAGACGGGTAGGAGGTGAGAGTGCGCTCTTCTAGCACTTCGGCATCGGTCAGGATCCACGCGCCGTGGCAGATAGCTCCGAGCGGCATGCCGGCCTCGACGTGCTTCTTCACAATTGTGACGGCGGCTTCGTCCATGCGAATGTGGTCGGCGTTAGTGGTGCCGCCGGGCAGAATAATGCCGTCGAAGCTTGCTTCCACCGAGTCTGCGGTGGTGGCGTCCACGTCTACCTTGGTGCCCTTCTTGCCTTCGATCTGGCCCGCTTCGGGAGCTAGAACGACAACCTCGGCGCCGGCCTCTTTTACGGCCTGTGCGGGGGAGGTCAGCTCGGAATCTTCAAAACCGTCAGTAGCGATGACGGCGATCTTCTTTCCAGTCAGTTCACTCATGTCGATCCTTTCTAAGGCTCGTCTATAACGCTAACAAGATGCCCGGACCGCTTCTAGGTCACAGTCCCAAAAGCGTCTCGGCGTTGCGGTGGGCAATCTTTTCCCGATCGCCCTCATTGAGGTCCGCCTCATCGAGGAAAGTGCGAATGTTCTTGCACTTGATGTAGGGGATGTCTTCGCTCCACAGAATGTGGTCGGCACCTACTTGGGCAATAGCCAGATTTAGTTGCGCAGGCGTCAGTATTCCCGAGGGCGTAATCCACACTTGCTCGCGGTAGGTCTGCGAGAAGGGGCGCTCTAGGTAGGTGGCAGCAATCCCGATCTGGTCGTCGAACCGCTCCAGGTAGGCGGGAAGGGTTTCGCCCCAGTGCCCCGAGAGGATCCTGAGGTTAGGCAGTTCGTCAAACACGCCGGCGGCGATAAGGCGCAGTACCTGTACCCCCGCGTCCACGTGCCAGCCAAAGCCGGAAGAGGCAAGCATGTAGTCGACCTTGGCGGGCCAGGTGCCGCCCGAATAGTAGGCGTTCGCCACCGAATCCATGATCGGGCCGGGGTGAATGTACAGGGGGACGTTCAGCTCCGCGTGTGCCTTCAAGATGGGCCTAAATCGCGGGTGATCTAAGAACAGGTCCTGGTAGCGCCCTAATACTAGGGAACCGTGGAATCCCAGTTCGCTAACGCAGCGGTGCAATTCGTCTACTGCGGCCGCGGGATCGATAAGAGGCAGCGTGGCAAAACCTGCAAACCGGTCGGGTACCTCGCTGATCATCTTTGCAAGCCGGTCGTTTACCTCCTTACACATGTCCACTGCGGCGGGGTGGGCTAGCTGGCCGGGAGAGCCGTGCCCGTGCGAGACGACTTGGACGTCCACGCCCTCTTCATCCATCAGTTCTAGACGGCGGCCGGTCAGCGAATCCCAGCCTTGCACACCCTCGAAATAGCCGCCAAGGAATTCTTGCAGTTCCGGGTCCATCCGCTTGGGACGGGCAGGATCCAACTCGCGTACCTTGGCGAAGATGTCCTCGTAAGTGATGTGTTCTTCGACGGTGATCAGCTTGTCCATGATTCTCCTAACGCTGCTCCATTCCATCCTAGAGTGAATGTGCCGTCCTGTCTGAGTAGAATCTGGGTGGCTACCTGGAAGGAACAACGTGCAGACTCTCCATTTCGTTATCCTGCTCGCAACCATCGTGTTGCTATCGTCCGTGTTCGATCAGTTCCTGCCCCGACTAGCTTTGCCGCTAGTACAGATCGTCCTAGGCGCAGTGGGGGCACTTTTCCTTTCCCAACCGCTTAGCTTGGGGCTGGACCCCGACCTGTTCTTGGTCCTGTTTATTGCGCCGCTACTATTCGACGAATCGAAGCATGTTTCGAAAAGGGCTTTAGCAAAGAACATGGGCGGCATCTTGTCACTTGCGATCGCCCTGGTCTTCGCCTCCGTACTGGCGGTGGGATTCCTGCTGCACTGGGCCTCGCCCTCGGTCCCCTTGGCGGCAGCCTTCGCGTTGGGGGCCGCGCTTGGGCCCACCGATGCGGTTGCCACCTCGGCGCTGTCTCCCTCAGTGGCACTGGACGAAAGGCAGAACGCGCTCCTTTCGGGCGAGGCACTGATCAACGACGCCTCTGGAATCGTGTCTTTCCAATTCGCGGTGGCCGCCGCGGTAACCGGTCTCTTTTCGGTGGCGGACGCCTCTAGCGCCTTCGCGAAGACTTTCCTAGGCGGGTTGGGAATCGGCATAGTGCTGGGAATTGTCTCGCTGATCCTATTGGGGATAGTCCGTCTGATCGGGCTTGAATCTACCGTTTTCCACGTGACCTTCGAACTGCTCAGCCCCTTCGTGATCTACCTGCTGGCCGAATCTTTGCACGTGAGCGGCATCCTGGCGGTAGTTGCCGCAGGGCTTACCACCACGTTATTCACCCCGCGGGTAGGCACCTCTTACTCCGCCAGGGTTAGGCTGGTGTCGTCCTCGGTGTGGGAAGTGCTCACTTTCGTGCTGAACGGGGTTGTGTTCGTCTTGCTGGGCACCCAATTCCCCTCGGTCATGCGTAGTTCATGGCGCCGCGAAGGAAGTGGCCTGACCATGGTGGGGCTCGTCTTCTTGTTGTCCTTCGCCCTCATCGTCCTGCGTTTCGTGTGGATTTACGTGATGGAAGCACTCCGAGGGCGAACATGGCGCGTTCCGCTGCGCAAGGCTGCCACCACAACGCTTGCAGGCCCTAAGGGGGCCGTGACGCTGTCGATCATGTTCACGCTGCCCCAAATGGCCTCTAACGCCAAACCGTTTCCGGCTAGGGACGAACTAATCTTTCTAGCCTCTGGGATCATTCTGGTTACCTTGCTGCTAGCGAATTTTCTGCTACCGGTGCTGTCCCCGAAGAAGGGGGATGCGAAAGAAGAATCGCGAATGCGCTGGGGAGAGGCGGAAGTGCTTCGCCGCACCATCAGTGCGTTGCGCAGTAGGCACGGCACCTCTGCGCCCCTCGCTGTTGCGGCGCTGACCAGGCGGTACAATCGCGAAATTAGGGAATTGGAAGAGGCCGGCACCTACGCCGAGCAGATTCGCCAGGCCCGGCTCCAAGTTGTCACTGGCCAGCTGAATCATGCCGCCGCCTTGCGGGAAGAAGAAAAGATCACCGAAGCAACATTTAGGCAGTTGCAGATGATCCTGTCGCGCACGAAGGAAGGGCTAATTCGCCGGGGCAAAACAAAACGCAGGCTGCTAAAAACGCTGCCGCGCCTGTTCCAGCGTTTGCTACTTGGCTTCCAGCGGCGAAACCGCGCCGGAAGTGAGCAGATAGATCCGCATCAAATCCTGGCTGCCCGGGTATTGCTGGAAAAGAAAACTCTGGCTGAACTGGCCGAGCGCAAAGCTAACGGGGACGAGGCCGCAGCCCACCTGGTAGGGGAACATCAAGAACTGGCAGACCTGCTCAGGGAACGCCTAGAGGCATACCAGATGCGTACGCAGCGCCGGCCGATGGACGGAGACCGCACAAAGCAAAAGCAGGAGCTGTCGGCTTCGATGGAAGCTTTAGAAGCAGAGGCCCTGCGGCTGCGCCTGGGCTACGTCGGGGAGCTGCGCGAGGAAGGCCGCATCACCGACCAAATAGCAAATGCCTTGCGTGATGACGTGTACCTGCTGCAGATGAACCTTTCAGGGGCAACTCTCTAGTTTGCAGTAAGGGCCTGGTAGATCTCTTCGAGCTGCGCGCACGAACGGGCGAGGCTGCGTTCTTTTACTACGAAGTTCCGCCCTCGGGTGCCCATGTCTGCCCGCTCGGCAGCGCTCATAGACAGCAGCACCCGTAGCTGCGCTGCCATGTCAGAAGCGTTGCCCCGTTGCGCGGTGAGGCCTGTTTCGCCATCTACCAGCATCTCTGGGGCACCCCCGGATCGGTTCACAAGTACGGGAGTAGCGCAGGCTTGCGCCTCCAGCGTCACTAGTCCTGCTGCTTCCTCCCGATTACCATTCTTTTCGGTTGCGAGGACGAAAATATCTGCCGCCCGCATGGCCTCGCGCACGCCGAGGCGACTCTGGCTGCCCAGGTAGTGCACTTGGGGGTGAGAACGGGCAAAGTCCTTCACGAAGCCAACCAGTGGGCCGGCCCCCACCAGCTGTAATTGGTGGGGGAATTCGTCCTCGATAAGTGCCGATGCCGCAAGTAGGCGGGGGATGCCTTTTGCCTCGCTGATGGCGCCCACGTGCAAAATAGTGGGAACTTCATTTTCAACAGGTTGTGAGGGCGGGGTGAAGAAATCCGTGTTGATGCCCTGGTAGTGGACGTGAATCTTCTTCTTTTTCACGCCGGCCTGGGCAGCCTTGTCAGCTAGGAACTTACTGACCGGCAATACCTTAGCGGCAGTGGAAGTGGCCGTATCGAAGTTCAGGTGGTGCCACCTTTGCATAAGGGTGCTAGGTGGGGCTAACCGCAGGAAAACATCAAAACCGTGCAGGGTTACCACCATAGGGATGCCAGACTTCCGGGCGGCTCTGGCAGCAGGCCGAGACCACACCCCGAAGTGCTGGTGGATGATATCTGGGTGCCACCTTCGAATCATGTTGGAAAGATGAGGCAAAAAGGCGGGCTCTAAATATTCGCGCATTCGGAAAGGAAGACGCCCACCTATCGATGGAACAGCCGCCTTGAATGGGATAGAAATCGAAGCGTCGTGTTTTTCGAGTACCAACCCAAATAGAGCAGCATCATTGTCCATCAACTCCGCGTGCTGGACAGTGAAGTAAGTCGGAGGGCACTTACTGATGCCCACGGTGTAGGCGACGCGCATCTACTTACTCTTCCCGGTTAGCGTATCGGCTACCGTGCGAGCCCGGTCAGCCCAGGTATTTACCTTCGCAGCCGAGACCGCGTTGGCTGCCTTGGCTTGAACCTCGGCACGATTACCCTGCAACCGCCGCAAAGTAGCGGCAATAGCCTCCGCCGTGTACGGGACAACCCAGCCGGCATTAAAACTACTAACTATCCGGGCAGCTTCGGTTCCCTCCGTCACCAGGATCGGTCGGCCCCTGGAAAGGTACTCGAAGAGCTTTAGAGGCACTGCGAAGCGGCGATAGTCCGAAGGCTCAACCGCCAACACTCCAATGTGGCTTTGTGCGTAAAGATCATCTAGCTCGTTGGCGTTTAGGTGATATGGATGAATTTGGGGCGACTGGAAGGTGGGGTAGGAAGCTATGGCTTCGTCCCATTGCTTCTTTCTGGTGACAAGATTTACCCGAATTTGCGGTATCGACCTTGCCGCATCTATGAATGCATTCAGCTTGTAGTGTGCGCCGATACCGCCTACATAGAAGAGTGTCAGAGCGGAGTCTGGCAACGGTAAGACTTGGTTGGAGTCCCCGGCCGGAGGCAGCGCGGAATAGCTAGTTTTTTCCGGCAGATCCAGGTACTCCGCCATTTGCTCTGAGGGCAGGAAGAAATGCGTGTGTGCTTTCAAGTACCCTTTCATGTCTAGCTTGTGGAAGGTAGGGGATAGCCGGGCGAGCAGGCCGTTTTTTTCTGATGAGAATTTCCAATAAATATCTCGATAAAACATTCCGACCGGGATTTTCGAGTTATTGGCCATCCGCATTATGCGGGTGTCCAATGTGGGGGCGAAGCCGTCCCGAATCGTTGTGGAAAAAACATTCGGTTGTGTAGAATTTTCGCTATATAAAAAGTCCGGCTTTTTTCCTGATCTCAATAGCTCCTTTAGGTGCTTCATGCTGGCTTTCCGTTGTGGGGTGCTGCCGGAAAGATCTACCACGTCATAGCCTATTTGCTTGAAAGCTTCACGCATTCGCAGAGGGCGCAATCTGGATGCTGAAGTTGGGTTAAGCTCCATGGGGTATGGAGCGTGGAATATCATCGATGCGCTCAAAATAAACCTCTTTGAATGGAAAATTAATATAGTAATTGCAACAGGTGAATTATACCTATTTGGGTGTTAAAAACAGTCAATAAGTAAGTACTGAGGAGCATTGTATTATGTGATTATGCGAGTTGTTTCAGTTGTAGGGGCAAGGCCGCAGTTCGTGAAGCTTGCGCCCATTGCTCACGCCTTCGCTAAGGCGGGAATAGAACATCAAATAATTCATACAGGACAGCATTATGATCCGATGCTTTCCGACGTATTCTTTGCCGATTTAAATATCCCGGCTCCGGATATTCATCTGGGAGTTGGTTCTGGTTCTCATGGGGTGCAAACTGGGCGCATCCTTGCTGCAATGGATGACGCATATGCAAGACTGAAGCCGGATTGGGTGCTAGTTTACGGTGATACAAATTCCACCCTGGCTGGTGCGCTAAGTGCTGTAAAACTGCACTACAAGGTTGCTCACTTAGAGGCCGGGCTGCGTTCTTACAACCGCGCTATGCCCGAGGAAATAAATCGGATAATGACCGACCACGCGGCCGACCTCCTGCTTACCCCGACCGCCGAGGGCGCCGCGCACCTAAAGGAAGAAGGACTGGCAGATAGGACGCGTATCGTCGGCGACGTGATGGGCGACATTCTCCTGCAAGTGCGCGACCAGGTAGCAGGCTCGCCCTCGCCCGTGATGCAGGAGTTTGCAATAGCGGAAAAGTCGTATTCGCTCGCAACTATTCATCGTGCGGAAAACACGGACGATCCGGCAAGGTTGCGAGCCATTCTGACTTCCCTGTCCCAGGTGTCCCACAAGGTGGTGCTGCTGGCTCATCCGCGACTCGTCGCAAAGTGCGAGGAGCACGGGATTGACCTGTATGGCATTGGAGGCAACCTGGCCTTGCATAAGCCCCTTGCCTACCCAGAGCTAATAGCTTCGGCGCTACACGCTAGGGGAGTGCTCACGGATTCGGGTGGGTTGCAGAAGGAAGCATTCATGCTCAGGGTGCCCTGTACTACTGTTCGCCCCCAAACGGAATGGGTCGAGACGGTAAAGCTGGGATGGAACGTCCTGGTAGAGCCGGGCGAAGAACTAGTGCGGGCAGCGCAGCGGGAACTACCTGCCGAACCGCCGGCAGAATTGGCTCACCCATATGGGGATGGCGCCGCTGCCGAAAAGGTGGCGCAGGTACTGCTCGCCGAGCAAAGGTAGGACAAGAGCATGCAGAAACGGTTGCACGTATTGTGGGTTCCTTCTTGGTATCCGAACGAAAAGAGCCCCTTCAACGGCTCTTTCTTCCGGGAACAGGTGGCCATGCTGCGGGCAGCCGGAATGAAGGTTGGGGTGCTGGCTCTGGACGCGGTTAAGCCGTGGGAGGTCGACCTGACGCTGCGGCCAACTATCGAGGACGGAATTCGGGTCATCCGGGGAGCCGTTGCAGGCATGCCTCACGAGCGGCTGCCGCTAGAATCCGCGATGTTCAAAGTCCAGTGTCAGCGGGCATTGCGTGAGTATGAGCGATTGGAAGGCGTGCCGGACATAGTCCATGCGCACTCGGTGTACCCGGCTATTACCATTGCCGCTAGCGCCTCCCGCAAGTGGGCGGTTCCTTACTGCCTCACCGAGCATCGCCCGTCCTCGACCAACCGGAATGTGCGGGTAGGGCGCGGCAAACATATCTACAAAGAGGTGCGGGCGGCCGGTGCGCGGGCGACGGTGTCCCAGCCCTTTGCCGACGTGTTGGCAGAGTACTACCGCACTGCTCCGTGGCAGGTCATTGCCCTGCCCGTGCCGCAGGAAGCTTTTGATGCCCCCATGCAATCGGGGGAGGGCTTCACCCTCTTGCACGTTTCCCACTTGGGCGAAAACAAAAGGCCCAAGCTGCTTCTTTCAACCTTTGCGAAAGCGCGCGAGCAACTGCCGGAACTTCGCCTGCGGATTGGCGGCAAGGGGCAGCCCGGCGAAATCGACCAGCTACAGGATTACGCCCGGACCCTGGGCGTGGACGCCGCGGTGGAGTTCCTAGGTGCCGTAGAGCGCGACCAGGTATTTGCGCTGATGGGTAGCGCTGACGCCTTCGTGCTTGCCAGTGCTGTGGAGGCCGGCGGCACAGTTCTGGCTGAGGCACAAGCTTGCGGCCTGCCATGCATTGCCACGCGCACCTGGGCGGGCAAGTTCATGGTGCCACCGGAGGCAGGGATAACCGTGCCTATCGACAACGCGGAGGCACTCGCGCACGCCATGGTGCAAGTGGCCGAGGCCGGCAGGTTCGACCGGCAGCAGATTCGCTCCCACGCCCACGAACGTTTCAGCGAAGCCGCTTTTACCAGGGCGAACCTCGCCCTCTACAAAGAGGCGCTCGGCTAGGCGCGCTTGTCGTAGCGGGCGGCGCAGCACCAGGCCATAACCAGCTGTACGACCAGTAAGAATGCCATCAGGGCGCCCAAGACAAATATAGACGGCAGCAGAGCTAGCGGTGAGAACCAGAGCCACGCTAGCGGCACCACGCAGTAGAAAATGGCGAATACCAGCATTTGTTTCTGGTTCTCGGTGACCACAAAGATGTTAGAAATGGGCGAAGTCAGCACCGTCATGTAGAGCCAAGGCGTGAGCGCCTGGGCGAAGTAGCCCGCCTGATCCCACTGCGCGCCAAATAGGAACGGGAACAGCCAGGGGGCTACCACGAAGAGGGCGGCGAAAGGCACTACCGCCACCATCGCGGCCCGGACCAGCGTAAAACGTACTAGGGTGCGCATCTTGCCGGGTTCGGTCACCGCCAACTTTTTCAGGAAGACCTGCGAGACTGACCCAGCGATGAGCGCAATTGGCACCTGCATGATTGCCCAGGCCAGCTGGAACTGGCCCAACGCGGCAACCGCAACGGAGCCGATGAGCAGGTTGATGCCCATGTTCCTAATCGAATCGACAAGCACGTTCGGGCCGTTTAGCAGAGGCATGTTCTTGTAGCGCACTAACATCGAGCGCATCGAGGGCGCGTCTTCGGGAAGCGGGCGGCGCAGCTCCGGAGTGCGAATGTGGATGGCGATGAATGCAATAAGCTGGCCGGCCATTGTGCCAATTACCAAGCCGGTCAAAGACCCGTGTAGCACCAACCCCATGACAAGCTGCAAAACTACGATAGAGACGGTCTGTAGCACCCTGTTAGAGGCCAGCTCTCCGAAGCGCTCCTGGCGCGTAAGCCAATATTGGATATTGGTTATTTCGGCTAGCAAGAACACGGTAATGCCACTTACCATAAGCCATTTAGCTAGCTCAGGGGAATGGTGATAGTGATCCGTTAGCGCCTTCGAAAAGACAATGCAGAATAGGGAAGTAAGTAAGGAACTAACTACGATAGATCGCGTAGCAAGTTTCTTAAGCACTCTTGCAGAAACATTGTCTTTCGGCAGTATTAAGGTGATATCGAAACGCAAGGCAGCCACGGCGATCACAAAAGTAGTGATTGTGCCGTAGATTCCGAATAGGCCCTTTTCATAGTCGGTATAGATCCGGTTAATAAAGATCTGGAAGATGAAGGTTACAACCTGCGACAACATGGTGCCGGACATCAGAGTAAGGATAGCGGCAAGAATGGGACTCTTCTTTTTTTGAATCTGTACCCATTTTGCAGTGCGCTCGCGGAAATTCATTGGGGCGCCCTTTCCTTCTGCCTAGTTCTGGACTAGTTTATACCAGCCAGTTTTCATTCCCCCACTGCGGCGAAGGATAGAATACACGCAGATATCACTTCTACAATGCAGCCAGTGAGGGAAAATGGGCTATGAATTGGCGTTAACTAGCGGGAATTGGGTTAGTGACGAAAGTGGAAAATTACATTTGTGGACTCCGCTATCGACCTCGGCTGAAACTCTTAAACTCCTTCGCGGCGACCTGACGGACGAGGCGCTTTCCGCTATTGCCGGGCAGTGGATGGTAGTAGATCGGCGTGCGGACAAGCTCGTGGTGGCCAGCGACAGAGTGCGTTCGCATCCGCTTCTATACGCCTGGGATGGGCGCAAGTGGATCATTACTGACGATGTAGAGCTATTTCGGAGCCGAAACCTGTGGCACCTGAGTAGGGCGGACGCGCAGCTGTTTGCGCACATGGCGTTTGTGCTCGCCGATCGCACTTTGCTAGACGGGGTGTATTCCTTGCAAGCGGGCACCAAGGTGACCTTAGAAGAGAACGGAGAGCGTCGCGTCAGCCCGTACTTCACCTACGCCTTCGATCCAGAACCGATCACTGACGAGGGCGAATACCACGCACTCTTTGAAGAGGCGCTGACCACCTCGCTGCAGCGAGTATTGGACCAGGCTGGTTCCCGGCAGTTGGTGGTGCCACTTTCCGGTGGGCTGGATTCTAGGCTTATGGCAGCGTTGCTAAAAAAGCTTGGTGCTGCCAATATCCTCACCTTCACCTATGGTAAGGAAAACTCCCCAGAAAGTGGCATATCGAAGGCGGTAGCCGATGATCTAGGGCTGCCATGGATATATGTGCCCATGCCGGTGGAAGAGGTGCAGCAGGCATGGCATTCGGAAGAAGGACACCGCTTCGTCGCGCAGACGTGGAAGGGAACGTCGCTGCCGCACGTGCAGGACTTCTTTGCCCTGACCCAGATGCGCGAGCAGGAACTGGTCGCCCCTGATGCCGTCTTCTTGCCCGGGCATACCATCGTGGGAAACATGCACGATGAACAGATCCTTGAGCATCGTCCTAGCGGCCAGGAGCTGAATCTAATCTTGGCTAGCCATCACGCCTCCCAGCAGGGGAGGGCTAGAAGTGTATGCGCGAACCCGCTCTGGCTGGAATCTGTCCGCGCAGTCGCCAGCCAGGTAGGCCTCGGCCACGCCAACCGGGATTTGCAGGCATATTTGGAATGGTTCAACCTGATCGAGCGGCAGGCAAAATACATCAACAATTCCATGTGTGGCTATGAGTTCTTCGGCTACAGCTGGGCGCTGCCGATGCTTGACCTTCCCATGTGGCAGGCGTGGCTAGCTGGCAGCGAAGCACTGACTGCAACCAGAGCGTGGTATGCGCGTTTTACTGCCGATATCTACTATCAGATAACGGGCAAAGAGATGGGGCTGTTTGCCCCAAGGTCCACACAAATGAACGCCTCGCTAAAGGCTAGGCTATTGGCAGGTATGCGGCTGGTAGGAGCCGACAAGGCGCTCTCTAAGTACCGGTCAATCCGCACGATGCTCAACCATCCCATGTCTTTTGAGGCGTTTGCCAGCACAGATAAGGTGCACCAGTTGGGAAGCTACCTAGCCGGCGCAACGCAGATGGGCCTTTGGGCAGATGAATTCCTGACCGGGCGTTGGGGGGATGTGCTTCCCCGCAGCTAGCGGAAATCTACCTGCTGGTCCGCAAACCTGGTCTGCATCGTTTCTATGGCAGCCGGGTTTTGGTCGACCAGTACGAAATGGCGTCCCAGTTCGCTGGCTGCAGCCCCTGTTGTACCCGAGCCGGCGAAGAAATCCAGCACCCAATCGTCCTTTGCCGAAGAGGCCGCCACTATCCGCCGAAGTACCCCCAAGGGCTTTTGGGTGGCATAGCCAGTTTTCTCTTTGCCAGTAGGGGACACGATCGTATGCCACCACACGTCGGTGGGGAGTTTGCCGCGCTCGCGCTTTTCCGGGGTAACCAGGCCGGGAGCCATGTAAGGTTCGCGGTCGACCTCGGCATTGTTGAAATAGTAGGCCGTTGGGTCTTTTACGTACACCAAAATGTTGTCGTGCTTGGCCGGCCACTTTCGTTTAGCACGGGCACCGTAGTCGTAAGCCCAAATAATTTCGTTCAGGAAGCAGGAGCGCCCAAAGAGGGCATCCAACAGCACTTTTGCGTAGTGGACTTCCCGAAAATCTAGGTGAAGATACAGGGTGCCGGAGGGTTTTAATAGCCGCCAGGCTTCCTGCAGCCTGGGGTAGAGGAACTCCCAGTAGTCCGCAAAGGAATCGTTGTAGGAATAGATCCTGCCGCGCACTTCCTTATAGCTTTGCCCCTTGAAACCGATGCGCCCACCATCTTCTGCCGCGACGGTCTTTAGAGACTGGCGTTTTTGCACCTTGCCAGTATTGAATGGGGGATCTATGTAGATGAGTTGGAAAGACTCGGAGGGCAGATGGCCCAGCACGTCCATATTGTCCGCATGAAAGACGGTATCGGCTGTGACGGTCCAAGTGTGTTCCATGCCAATAGCTTATAGGCACGCACGTACCGAAGGAAAAGCAGCCGGGCATTTCCCATTAAAAGAAGATGTCCCCGGCACAGGCCGGGGACATCTAAAAGCTAGCGTCCTAACATTCGACTACCGTCACAGCAAGACCGCCAAGGGCAGTCTCTTTGTACTTGTTCGACATGTCGGCACCCGTTTCCTTCATGGTCTTCACAACGGCGTCCAAGGAAACCATTGCCGAATCGCCATCATCGAACAGGGCCATGCGGGCCGCATTCACAGCCGTGGCGGCTGCAATAGCGTTGCGCTCGATGCACGGAACCTGTACCAGACCACCAACGGGATCGCAGGTGAGCCCCAAGTGGTGTTCCATCGCGATTTCGCCCGCATTCATCACCTGGGTGGGGGTTCCGCCCATCACCTCGGCAAGTCCGGCAGCAGCCATCGAAGACGCAGATCCGACCTCGCCTTGGCAGCCGACCTCGGCACCCGAGATGGAGGACTGTTCCTTGATCACGGAACCTACCGCGCCAGCAGCAAGAAGGAAGTCGCAGATGATGGAACGACGCGCCTCGTCAGTGTCCTCTTTCGCCCGGTCCGTGTAGTGCAGGGCGTAGAACAGTACAGCTGGGATAATCCCCGCAGCACCGTTAGTAGGAGCGGTGACAATGCGTCCGCCCGAGGCGTTTTCTTCGTTGACTGCAAGCGCAATCAAGTTGACCCATTCGAGCCAGTGGCCCACGTCGTGGTTCGGGTCGATGCGCTTCAGCCGCTCGTACCACTTGGGGGCACGCCGTTGGGTCTTTAGCCCGCCAGGCAGAACGCCCTTACGGGTGAGGGAGTGCTTGGCGCATTCGTCCATGACGCTCGCGATCTCTAGAAGACGCTCGACAACCTCTTCCTTCGAAGAGCGCGCAGACTCGTTAGCCATGCCGACCTCAGAGATGCGCATGCCCGTCTCTTTGCAGTGGCGAGCCAGATCTTCCCCCGAAGTGTATTCGTAGGGCAGCTTGGCGCCATCTTGCACAATGGCAGTGGCATCCTCGCCATCGTGTACTACGAACCCGCCGCCGATTGAATACGAGTAGCGGTCGAACAGGTTGTTTCCGGCGGCATCAAAGGCCTGGAAGCGCATGCCGTTGGCGTGCCTAGGAAGCACGGTCAACGGCCGCTTGATCAGGTCGTCAATCCCGTATTTGATCGACGGGCCGTCCCCACCCAGACGAAGTGGGGACCCGTCCGCGATCTCGGCTAGGCGACCGTCGACCTCGTCGGGGCCAATCTTTTGAGGGCGGTTGCCCTCTAGCCCTAGCAGCACGGCACCGAAAGTGCCGTGGCCAAGGCCGGTGGCAGCAAGTGAACCAAACAAGTCGACCTGGATATTCGCCACCTTGTGCAAATAGCCGTCCTCGCGAAGTTTGTCAATGAAATCGGCAGCGGCCGCCATTGGACCCACGGTGTGGGAAGAGGAGGGGCCGATCCCGATGCTGAACAGATCAAAAACGCTAACCGTCATGATTCTACTTTCTGCCGTTGGCCTTGATGGAACTTATGCGACGAGCTTGAAGATAATCGCGCTTACCGCAAGGAGTCCCATCACGATAACAAAGATGTTGGATGCGCGATGGCGATACTTCTTGAGCGAGGGAACCGTGTAGAAGGCAACCATCGGCATCAGGTACAGGATCGAAGCGATGACCGGGCCGGACAGCGATTCGATGAGGTCCAAGATGGATGGGTTGAAGATCGCAACGATCCAGGTGAACAGGAATACGAACACGGCTACGTAACCGTAGATGCGGCGTTCGCCGACCCTGCCTACGTAGGAAGGAGCAACCTGACGGACGATGCCGACAGCGCCCTCAGCAGCGCCTAGGTAGTGGCCGAAGAAGGAAGAAACAATTGCCGCAATAGCGATTGCTGGGCCGAGGTATTCAATTACTGGGGTGTGCAGCACGTTCGCCAAGTAAGACAGCACCGGAAGGTTGGTGGAACGAGCCTTTGACAGGCCGTCCTCGCCAAGAGTGAGCACGCAAGACCACACGAACAGCATGGTGAAGACCACCAGCATACACGTGGTGTACAGCAGTACGCGCGAAGCCTTCTTTGTTGCCTTCTCGCCGTAAATACGCTGCATAGCTAGCGAGAACTGCGAAATGGCGGGGGAGTGGTTGAATGCGAAAACCAGTACGGGGATCGAAATCCAGATGTACTTCAAAAGGTTTCCGAACGAAGGGAACTCACCTAGACCACCCGAGAAATTCCAGTGCGGAATCAGGTATAGCGAAATGCCGAACAGGCACAGGATCAGCGGGTAAACCAGGGCAGAAGTGACGATGAGCATCAGCTTTTGGCCCAAAACCATAACCAGCATCATGGCGCCAATTAGCACGCCGGAAAGGAGCCAGCGCGGCCACGGGGACATGTGCAGCTGGTTTACCATCAGCGAATCTACCGCGTTGGTGATGGAGACGCCGTAAATCAAAACGATGGGGAAAATTGCAAGGAAGTATAGGGCAGTAATGAAACGGCCCCAGCCAAGCCCAAAGTAGCCTTCTGCCACCTTGGTGATGTCCTCGCCCTTGCGGGGAGAATCACAAACAAAGTGGGACAAGGCCCTGTGAGCGAAATAGGTCATTGGCCCAATCAGGATCGTGACGATCAGCAAGGGCCAGAGGCCGTTTGCACCAGCGTTGATGGGGAGGAACAAAATGCCTGCGCCCACCGCGGTGCCGAAGAGGCTAATTGCCCAAGTGATATCGGTGCCGGTACCAGGCTTCTGCACATCCTTACTGGAGCCGGGATCGGAAGTCGGTTTCTTCTCAACTCTTGAATTGGACATCGGTGTCCTTTGCTAGGCGGATACGGAACTTACGAGGCTCACCCGAAGGTGAGCGTACCTATGGAGGGTACCTTGAATCTGACAAAAATCGCAGTTTGTAAAAGAAAAATGAGTAAAGAGAAAGTAAGGCAATATGTGGCCTAACGCAAAATAATAGTAGGTCTTAACGGTGGGGGAGAGTAGTTTATTAATTTTTCCAGCTTTATTGCATGTGACAGTGGTCTCTGTGGTGCCTAATGGCGCAGAAGTTTTCCGGGGCCCACCGCCTGGTTTGTTTTCGTACGGGGCTTTAGTCCCGCCAAGCTAAGAGGAAATTATCTATAAGGTGCCTAATGTAGGTGTTGTTTACTTTCGCAGCCCCGTGCGGACCGTTTAGAGACGAAGATCTCATTTCAGATTAAAGCGTCCTAAGGTATGTGTGCTAGCTCGCGCTGGCGGGACTAAAGGCCGAGCAGTGTTTTGGCAACCATGAAGTAGACCAGCAGGCCGGTAGCGTCGCAGAACGTAGAGATAAACGGGGTCGAAAAAACTGCCGGATCAACCTTGCAGGCTTTAGCAACCAGTGGAATTACGCCACCGACGGTAGCGGCAATTGGGCAATTCAAGATCAGGGTTAGCCCAATTACGCTGCCAATATCGATGCCGTAAACCAGGGAGGCAATTATTAGTGCCACTACCGCTAACAATGCGCCTACCAGTAGTCCGGTGCGTACTTCCTTGAAGGCCACTTTGCCAACGTCGCGAATGCCGATCTCGCCGGTGGCGAGGGCGCGAGTGACGGTAGTTGCGGCCTGCGAGCCGGTATTGCCCCCAATGCCAATCAGTAGGGGAATAAATAAAGATAGCGCGATCTTCTGAGACAGGGTCGCCTCGAATACCTCTAGTACCTGCACGGTCAAAGTGGCCGAAATGCCCAATACCAGTAGCCATACGATACGGGAGCGAGCCACCTTAAAAACAGAAGTGAGTAAGTAAGGCCTGCGCAGTGGTTCAGCTGCACCTGCGCGAGCGTGGTCCTCTTCGGCTGCCTGGTAGTCAATGCGGGCCGCGTCCAACAGGGGAACGATACCTACCAGTCGCTTCTCGGAATCCACTATGGGGTGGATCAGCTCACCGTGACGCAAAATCTCGCGCGCCACCTTTTCTTCGTCCTCGTAAGTGAAAGAGTAGAACGGGTCGATCACCATCAGATCGCCCACCTGGGTCTCAGGTGGAGCCGACAGCAGCGATTTCAATTCCACTTTGCCTACCAGTTTGCGGTCGGTAGTGAGCACCGGAATTTCAGACAGAATGTCGTTGTCTGCGTCGTGAGCGCCAATGCGCTCCAGCAGGCCCGCGGCAGTTTCGGAAGGATTCGACCGCAATTCCTGGGGCGACATGCGCCGGCCAATAGAATCGCGCCTATAGCCCAGAAGATTCATAGTGTCTTCGACTTCGGCCGGATCCAGGCTGGAAACAATTTGCTTGGCAACCTTAGAAGGCACCTCGTCAAGGAGCCAGGTCTGATCTTCTGGATCCAAAGAGCGGAAGATGTCGAGGACTTGGCTACGCGAGAGTTGGCTGATCAAATCCGCCTGGGTGGGCTGGTCCAATTCCTCGAAGGCCTTCAGCGACATGTTCTTCTCTAGAAGCCGGAAGACAACCGCGGCCTCTTTCAAAGGAAGCTCGGACAGCACCCTAACGGTGCGGTTAGTAGAAAGCCCACGTACCAGCGCCGCCAGCGAGGTGAGGTCGCGATGGTCAATGAGGTCCCGAATCTTGGCGGTGCTTACGTCGTCTTGCAAAGGAGCCTCCTGGTAGGGGAACTGGCCTAAACTAGGATAGTTGACTTTAGGGGGAAAGGGTGCCTGAAGGCCATAAGATTCATCGACAGGCGCGGATGCTCGAGGAACTATTCCGGGGGAGGCCGGTAGCGGCCTCCTCGCCGCAAGGACGCTTCGTCTCCCAGGCAGCACGGATCAACGGGCAGGTGCTGCAGGAGGCCTTCGCCTGGGGAAAACATCTATTTCTGCACTTCAGCGACCTCTACGTGCACGTTCACCTTGGGCTATACGGGGACTGGCGGAGCAGCGGCGGGCCGAATGTGCGGCTGGCGCTTTCAAGTGGATCCAACAGCGCGTACCTGTCTGGTCCGAACACCTGTGAATTATTAGACGAAACAGGCGTGCGTGCCGTGATAGGCCGCCTCGGCCCCGACCCGCTGCGCGCCGATCCGCAGGGCAAAGAGCGTTTTTGCCTGGCGATCAAGAAGAAGGCGGTGCCCATCGGCAAACTGGTCATGGATCAGAAGGTGGTGTCCGGGCCGGGGAACATCTATCGCGCCGAGTGCCTCTTTCGCGTGGGCATTTCGCCGTTTCGAAAAGGCCAGAACGTGGCGGTGCCCAGACTAGAAAGGTTGTGGGATGACCTGGCCTGTGCAATGGGGCAAGGCCTACAAAGCGGAATCATCGACACCTTAGAAAGCAAATACAAGAGGGCGGGCGCCGACGAGGTAGATACCCGCTTCGCCGTCTACCACCGGACTGGGCGGGCCTGCCCGAGGTGTGGGACCACCGTAAAAGAAACCCTGATGGGCGGGCGCAGGCTGTTTTGGTGCCCCGGCTGCCAGCGCTAGTTGGTAAGCAAACTCCTGGCCCGCAACAGGAAAGAAGCAGGCGAGTCCGTGCTCCGCAAGACAAGCGGAGGCAGGAAAGCAACTGTTGCCCTGTGCAAAGACGGAACATGCTGGCCCTTTGGCAGAATCCTAGCAAGATTGCGCAATCGGATAGGAACCACCGGTACGTCCGGGTTCTGCTTCGCCAAGAAATATAACCCGCGGTGGAATCGGCCTAGGGTTCGTCCATCGCCCCGGGTGCCCTCGGGAAAAATGAGGATCGAATCGCCTGCTGCCAGCACCTGACTCATGCCCTTCACCTGGTTTCTTCTGCCCCGACCGCCCCGATCGACCAGGTAGGCGTGAAAAAAGCGAGCGGGTGCCGAGCGGGGAAATACCTGCCAGTAGTCTTTGGCCGCCACGGGATGCAGTTGCCCGCGAAGCGGCAACAGCGTCCAAATCAGCAAGAAATCTAGGTGAGAAGTGTGGTTCGCGTAAAAGATAGTTGGGGAAGAAAAGCTCTTCGGGGAAAGGCTCTCTTCTTCTAGCCGCACCCGACCAATTTTTACGAGGGCGTAGGCTAAGCCGGAACGGAGCGACTTGCTTAGCAGGTTGGCCATAACAAAAGGCTAGCCCAAGGCAAAACCTTGGGCTAGCCGGAACAAACTGGGATTACTCGGTTGCTACGTCCTTGTCAACCCATTCGAAGGTGCGCGTTACAGCCTTCTTCCACAGCCTGTAGGTGCGATCGTATTCTTCGCGATCCTCGCCAGGATTCCATTCGTCCTTCTTGGCCCAGTTGGCTTCCACGTCGGATTCGCCCTCCCAGAAACCAACCGCGATGCCCGCAGCATAGGCCGCACCGAGCGCGGTAGTCTCCATGACCTTCGGGCGCACAATCTTGCATCCGAGCTGATCAGCCTGGAACTGCATGAGCAGGTTGTCATTAGTCATGCCGCCGTCCACACGCAGCTCGGTCAGCTCCACGCCAGAATCAGCATTCATGGCCTCGAGCACCTCGCGCGTCTGGAAAGCCGTAGCCTCCAATGCCGCCCGGGCAATGTGTGCCTTGGTGTTGTACCGAGTCAGGCCCACAATCACGCCGCGAGCATCATCCTTCCAGTACGGGGCAAACAGACCCGAGAAAGCGGGAACGAAGTAGACGCCCCCATTGTCCTCGACGCTGGAAGCCAGCTCTTCGACCTCGGAAGAAGAAGAAATAATTCCCAAATTGTCCCGCAGCCACTGAATCAGCGATCCGGTAACCGCGATCGAACCCTCGAGCGCGTAAGAAGGCTCCTGGTCGCCAATCTTGTAAGCAACGGTGGTCAGCAGACCGTTCTCGGAGAAGACGGGCTCCTTACCCGTATTGATCAGGGTGAAGCAGCCGGTGCCGTAAGTATTCTTAGCCATGCCCTTCTTGAAACACGCCTGCCCGAAAGTAGCCGCCTGCTGATCGCCCAAAATACCCGCAACAGGAGTATCGATCAGCAGACCATTCTTCCTACCGTAGCCGTAAATTTCCGAAGACGAGCAAATCTCGGGAAGCATCTTCATAGGAATGCCGAAATCCTTGCACACGTCCTCGCGCCACTTCAGCGTCCTAATATCCATCAGCATCGTACGCGAAGCGTTAGTGACGTCAGTCTTGTGCACGCCACCGTTGACCCCACCAGTTAGATTCCACAGCACCCAAGTGTCCGTGTTACCAAACAGCAGCTCCCCGGCCTCCGCGCGCTCGCGGGCACCCTCGACATTGTCCAAAATCCACTTCAGCTCCGGGCCGGAATAGTAAGTGGACAGGTCGAGGCCGCAAATGTTGCGGTACTTAGACAGCCCGTCCTCGCCGGCAAGCTCGCGAATAATCTTGGAGGTACGAGTATCCTGCCAGACGATTGCGTTGTAAACGGGCTCGCCAGTGTTCTTATCCCAAACGACTACGGTTTCACGCTGGTTCGTAATGCCTACCGCTGCAATCGCGTGCCTATTGATCTGTGCCTGTTGCAAAGTAGATGCCACGCAGTAACGCACGTTGTCCCAAATCTCGATGGGATTGTGCTCTACCCAGCCTGGCTTCGGGAAGATCTGTTCGTGTTCCTTCTGTGCCGAAGCCACAATGTCGCCACTATGGTTGAACAAAATAGCGCGCGAAGAGGTAGTCCCCTGGTCGATAGCTAGTACATAATCTTTGTCAGTCATCATTGTCCTCCAGATTAATATGCGAGATACAGCCGGCATCTCAATGGCAATCGTACCCTGGCATGCCGGCCCATCTGGGCCGATTCGTCTTTGAACCGACCGAAGTATAAAGATCCCCCGCCGGGAGAACCAACCAGTTCCCGAAGCGGCGGGGGAAAATGTTTAGTTTTCGCTCTTCAGCGGGTAGAAGTCAGTCACGTCGCCAATGTGGTCGCGAATTGCCTGCGAGGAGGCATCGTCGGTGGCGGTGCGTGCCTTTTCTTCGGACTGCACCCGAGCGGTGTAGGAATCGATCTCGAACTTCTTCTTCTTGTCGTCCCAGCCGAGCAGCTGCGCCATGATCGAGGCGATCTCCTCGAGGGCGGACAAGCCGTGATCCCTATGCTCATAGGTGAGGCGGATGCGGTGGCACAGCACGTCCTCGAGGTGCATGGCGCCCTCGTGGGTGACTGCGAAAGCAACTTCGGCGCGCAGATATTCAGGAGCGCCCTGCAGTTCCTTAGCCAGCGATTCGTCTTCCTTGATCGAAGCCAGAACCAGCTCGATATCCGAGCCGTAGCGGTCCAGCATATCTTCGATGTGCTCTACCGACAGTCCAGAGTCGGATGCCAATGCGCGCCTGCGGTTCCACAGTGCGTGGTAGCCCTCGGCGCCACGAAGCGGGGTAGTGGCCGTCAGCGACTTCAGCGACTTGGCACGATCGCCAAGGGCAAAGTCAACTGCATCCTCCGCCATCGGGCGGTAGGTGGTCAGCTTGCCACCGGCAATGACAACCAGGCCGGGGGCTGCCTCGGTCACGGTGTGCTCGCGCGAAACCTTTGTGGACTTAGCAGAATCGCCGTCCTTGGTGCCCGGCTGCAGCAGCGGGCGCAGGCCTGCGTAGACGCCAATAATGTCGTCGTGGGTGAGCGGGTCGTTCAGAACCTTGTTCGCCTGGTCCAGTACATAGTCGATATCGGTCTTGTTGGCGACCGGGTTGCGCAGGTCCTCGACGTACTTGGTGTCGGTGGTGCCGATGATCCAGTAGCGCTTCCACGGGATGATGAACAGCACGGACTTTTCAGTACGCACGAACATGCCGGTCTTGCCCTTGATACGTTCCTTGGGAACAACGATGTGAATGCCCTTGGAGGCCAGTACCTTCAGGCCGCCCTCGGTGCCGCCCATTGCCTCGGTCTTTTCGGTCCAGACGCCGGAAGCGTTGATGATGGTGCGGGCGCGAACCTGGTATTCCTTGTCATTTTCCAGATCGCGGATGGTGGCGCCAGTGACGCGTCCGGTTGCATCCTTGGACATGTCAGTGACCATGGTGCGCGAAGCGGCAAGTGCGCCGTAGTCGACCGCGGAACGGACCAGGTTTACAACCAGGCGAGCGTCGTCAACGCGAGCGTCGTAGTAAACCATTGCGCCGATCAGGGAATCGCGCCTTAGGTCGGGGACCAGCTCGAGGGCGCCCTTGCGGGTGACGTGCCGCTGGATTGGTACGGAGCCGCGGTGGGCCATCTGGGCCATTGCGTCGTACATGCCGACACCGACGGTGGAGTAGGCGCGCTCGATAACGGGAGTCTTGAAAGGCCACAGTAGCGGAAGCTTCTTCACCAAGTGCGGAGCGGTGGTTTCGAGCAGCAGGCCACGTTCGGTCAGTGCTTCGTGGACCAGCTTGAAATCAAGCTGGTAGAGGTAACGGAGACCGCCGTGAACCAGCTTGGAAGAACGGGAGGACGTGCCGGATGCCCAGTCCTGTGCCTCAACGATGCCGACGCGCAGGCCGCGCAGCGCCGCGTCATAAGCAATGCCCGCGCCAGTTACGCCGCCGCCGAGAACGAGGATGTCCAGCTCTTCACCATTTGCCATTTCTTCAAGTGCCTGTTGGCGGTGCTGAAGATTTAGCGCACCTTCTGTCATTACTAACTCCTTTGTTGGGTGAGTCACTGTTGCAGCTTTTTTCCATTGTTTCGGACCTAGGTCATATGTGCAATCTATTTGCACATATGTGCAGCTATACTTTGAAGTATGAATAAAATGTCTGGTCAGCATGCGTTGGTGACTGAGGGGAAGGCCAAGGCCGAGGCTGCGCGCAAGGCGGCAGTGTTGTACTATGCCGAATCTCAGACAATGGCGGCTATTTCTAAGAAGTTGGGTGTTTCTCGCTCTACCGTCTCCAGGCTGCTTGCCTATGCCCGAAAGAGCGGGATTGTACAGATTACGATTCGCCCTCCTTTTTCCTCCGAATCGGTTTTGACAATGAAACTCAAGCAACGCTTCCACGTAGACGTGCAAATCGTCGACGTGGAATCCACTCTTAGCCAGAATCGCCTGCTGCAAGTGGTTTCTAAGGTGGCCGCGGGCGCGCTAGACCAGATGGTGCAAAGTGGGGACACGGTGGGGATTGCCTGGGGCAACACCACCTCGGAAGTGGTCCAGCACCTGCCCTCGCGCGACCTCGGGGGTGTATCCGTGGTGCAGCTGAATGGTGCGGTCTCCACTACTAGTTCCGGCAGTGCCCATGTTGGCTTCATCCTGTCGCAGGCGGCTGACCGGTGGAATGCCAACGTAATCCACTTTCCGGTGCCCGCTTTCTTCGACAAAGCAGACACAAAGAAAGCCATGTGGCAGGAAAGCGCCGTCAAGCGCGTGCTTGAGTATCAGCGGAAGACCTCCGTTGCCGTTTTTGGGGTGGGGGCGTTTAAAGGGGAAATGCCTTCCCACGTCTATTCGGCCGGCTACCTTTCGACTAAAGAGGTATACAGCCTTTCAAAAGGCGGGGTAGTAGGGGACGTGTGTACCGTGCTCCTAAAGAAGGATGGCACGTGGCGCAACATAGAACTCAATAAGAGGGCGTCCGGGCCAAACCCTGCGATGCTCGCCCGCATTCCGCGCCGCCTGTGTGTAGTGGCTGGGCCTGCGAAAGCGGAGGCGCTGCTGGCCGCGTTGAATGCTGGAGTGATGACCGACCTGGTTTGTGATCGCCCTACGGCTGAACTGGTATGGAAGCTCGCGAACAGGGCTAAATGATATTTTTGTGGAAGATATGTCTCAGTTTGGCAACGGTATCGACTAAGGCTTTGAATCTGCGGCAGAATGCTCTTATGCTCGATTGGATCTAGCAATTCTAAATCGATAGATGTGTTTTGAGGTGGACTATGGCGGACATTGAAGCAGCTGCAAGCGGCAGCACTGACTTGCAGCGATCCCTCAGAGCTCGACACCTAAATATGATCGCCATTGGCGGGGCTATTGGCACCGGCCTCTTTGTCGCATCTGGTGCAACCATTTCTGACGCGGGCCCGGGAGGGGCTCTGCTGGCCTACGCACTGATCGGGATCATGGTGTACCTGCTCATGCAGTCGCTGGGCGAGATGGCAACGTATATTCCTACAACGGGTTCCTTTGAAGACTATGGAACCCGTTTTATTAGCCCTTCCTTCGGTTTCGCTATCGGGTGGAACTACTGGTACAACTGGGCGATCACGGTGGCCGCTGAGCTCGTCGCAGCGGCGTTGGTGATGAAGTATTGGGCCCCCAATGTGCCGTCCTGGATATGGTCTGCGATCTTCCTAGCGTTGCTTGTAGTACTGAATTCTGTCTCTGCCCGAGCATATGGCGAGGGCGAGTTCTGGTTCGCTACCATCAAGGTGGTTACCGTCTGCGTGTTCTTAGTGCTCGGACTGGGGATGATTTTGGGCATTATGGGATCGCCCTCCCCAGGTTTTAAGAACTGGACAGTTGGAGATGCGCCCTTCGTTAACGGGGGAATGGGCGTGCTCTCGGTATTCATGATTGCCGGCTTTTCGTTTCAAGGCACTGAACTGGTCGGGGTCGCGGCGGGGGAGGCCGAAAACCCCAGCGAAACGATTCCGCGTGCAATCCGTTCTATTTTTTGGCGAATCTTGCTGTTTTACATTGGCGCCATTGCAGTAATCGGCTTCCTTATTCCGTATACCAACCCGGATCTCTTGAACGCCGACGTCGACAACTTGTCAGTGAGCCCCTTTACCCTCGTATTCCACAACGCCGGTATTGCGGCGGCAGCAGCGGTGATGAACGCCGTCATCTTGACCTCGGTTCTGTCGGCAGGAAACTCCGGGCTCTACGCCTCTACGCGCATGCTCTACGCGCTAGCCAAGTCTGGCAAGGCTCCGCGCGTATTCGCCTCGACCTCTTCCCATGGGGTACCGGTGCCCGCACTAATTGCAACCACCATGGTGGGAGCGGCATGCTTCCTCACCTCTCTTATCGGAGACGGGGGAGCCTACACCTGGCTCGTTAATGCCTCCGGTCTGGCTGGTTTTATTACTTGGGTGGCGGTTGCATGGTCCCACCTGCGCTTCCGGAAAGCATTCCTAGCGCAGGGGCACTCTCTAGACGAATTGCCGTACAAGTCGTCCTTTTTCCCGCTTGGGCCGATTATTGCCCTCATCATGTGCATCGTCGTGATACTCGGGCAAAACTACGAAGCCTTGCTAGGGCGCGGTGACTTTACGACCCTGCTTACTAGCTACATTGGCTTGCCTATCTTCTTGGCAATTTGGGCAATTCATAAGCTGGTTACTCGGGCGCCAGCGGTGAGTCCCAAGGAGGCTGACCTAAGCAGACCGGAACGCTAAATCAACGAATCAATCTCTAGCGGGGAGGAGCGATGCCTCCCCGCTTTTGTATGCCATATCGGGCGGTACTAGTCGCTGCAACGCTTCTAGGTGGGGAAAGTCCCGCAAAAAGGGGTTTGCCCGACTAAAAGTTCTAGAAATGGGACTTTTGTGAGTTCTTGAAATACTCATTAGGAAATTCTTTAGGAACTTTGTGTCCATACTGTGAGATATCGCAAAAGCCTTGATCGGCGCGGAAAAGGAGCGGCCAAGGAGGGGATACATTGGAGAAATCTAATCTGGATTTGGAAAAGCCTTTACCTTCGTTAGTAGAATAAACCAACGGAGACCTCCGGTGGAGTAAAAATCCCTTTACCCCACTTGCAGGGGCGCTCCGGCCTATCCCGGAGGAAATAGTGAAAAATAAGCGCATTCTTGCCCTAGTTTCCGCCGCCGCGTTAACGCTGACCCTTTCCGCATGTGGCGGGTCAGGTTCCGGTTCAAACGCAGGTGGCGACGGGGCGCAGGTCGTTACTGCAAACATTTCTGAACCCCAGAATCCTCTCATCCCCTCCGCAACAAACGAAGTAGGTGGCGGCCGAGTCTTGACGAACATTAACGCGGGACTGGTCTACTACACCAAGGACGGGAAGACCGAAAACGAACTAGCCGATTCTATTGAACACAACGGTGACTTCACCAAGTTCACTTTCAAACTAAAGAAGGGGCTCAAGTTCTCTGACGGCTCGGATCTGAAGGCGAAGAACTTCGTCGACGCGTGGAACTGGTCGGCCAATCCGAAGAATGCGCAGACGCAAGCCCCCTTCTTTGAAGCAATCAAGGGCTACACTGCGGCTCCCGAAAAAGAAGGTGCCCAAGCCCCAGACGTTCCAAAAATGGACGGCTTGAAAGTAGTAGATGACACTACCTTTACTGCGGAACTAAATGGGTCGACGCCTGACTTTGCCGACCGACTCGGCTACCAGGCATTTGCCCCGCTTCCTGATGTGGCTTACAAGGACATGAAGGCGTTCGGCCAGAATCCGGTCTGCTCAGGCCCCTATAAGTTGGCCGAAAAAGATGGGTGGGTACACAACGAAAAGATTGATTTGGTACCCAACGAAAACTACGACGGACCGCGCAAGCCTAAGAACAAGGGCATCAGCTTCCAGGTATTCGCTCAGCAGGATGCTGCATACCAGAAGTTGCTGAGCGATGAAATCGACGTCATCGACGCTATTCCGGATTCCGCCTTCGAGTCGTACCAGAAGGATCTTGGAGATCGAGCTGTAAACCAGCCCGCCGCCGTGTTCCAGAACTTCACAATTGATGTGAACGCTCCGCACTTCGGCATGGATGAGGAAGGCCGCCTGCGCCGAGCAGCACTTTCTAAAGCTATCGACCGTGAAGAAATCACCAAGACTATCTTCAAATCCACCCGCACCCCGGCCAAGGACTTCACCTCTCCGACTGTTGACGGCTACAATGAAAACCTACCTGGCAACGACGTACTGAAATTCGACGCCAAGGCCGCTAAGGATCTGTGGCAGAAGGCAGATGCCATCAAGAAGTACGACGGCACATTCGAACTCGCCTACAACTCTGACGGCGGACACCAGGCATGGGTAGATGCAGTCTGCAACCAGCTGAAGAACAACCTCGGCATCAATGCCCAGGGCAAGGCATACCCCGACTTCAAGTCCATGCGTGACGACGTTACCAACCACGCCTTGCAGTCCGGTTTCCGTGCCGGCTGGCAGGCCGACTACCCGGGGGTGTTCAACTTCCTGGCCCCGGTCTTCAAGACTGGCGCTCCCTCGAACGACGCTCGCTACTCCAACAAGGATTTTGACCGTCTAGTCACCGAAGGCTCGCTACAGTCCGATAAGGCCAAGGCCAACAAGAAGTATGATGAGGCTCAGGGGATCCTGCTCAAGGATCTTCCAGCCATCCCGCTCTGGTACTCGAACGTCAACGGCGGCTACTCCACGAAGGTTACAAACGTCGAATTTGGTTGGGACTCCTTCCCGCTGTACTACCAGATCGAAAAGAAGTAACTATCAGTAGGTTTGATGCGGGGCCCGGTGGCCCCGCATCGTCCTGTCATGAGGAACAGAATGGGAAAATACATACTTAGGCGCCTCCTCCAGGCAATTCCGGTATTCTTCGGCGCCACACTCTTGATATATGCGATGGTCTTCCTTATGCCTGGTGACCCGGTTGCCGCCCTTGGCGGAGACCGAGGCCTAAACCCGGCCATTGCAGCGCAAATCCGAGCTGAATACAACCTCGACAAGCCCTTAATCGTGCAATACCTGCTGTACTTGAAGGGCATCCTCACCCTAGACTTCGGCACCACCTTCTCGGGACGTCCCGTCCTCGACGTGATGGCCGGTGCCTTTCCGGTAACAATCCAACTTGCCGTTATGGCACTGATCTTCGAAGCCGTCCTCGGCATAGGCTTCGGTGTATTCGCTGGCATACGCCGCGGCGGCATCTTCGACTCGACCGTCCTGGTCATGTCCCTGATTGTTATCTCGGTCCCCACCTTCGTAATCGGCTTCGTGCTGCAGTTCCTCTTCGGTGTAAAACTCGGAGTGCTTCCAATCACTGTTGGCTCAAACGTCACCTTCACCTCCCTACTGCTACCCGCTATCGTGCTGGGGGCAGTATCGTTCGCCTACGTGCTGCGACTAACCCGCCAGTCTGTCAGCGAACACCTAAGCAGGGACTACGTCCGCACCGCCCGGGCTAAGGGCCTAGATAATGGCGCAGTAATGCGACGCCACATCCTACGCAATTCACTCATCCCTGTCATAACGTTCCTCGGTGCAGACCTCGGATCGCTGATGGGCGGCGCAATTGTCACCGAAGGTATCTTTGCCATCAACGGTGTCGGTGGCACGCTCTACCAGGCAATTATCAAAGGCGAACCATCCACCGTGGTTTCATTCACCACCGTGCTCGTCCTGGTGTACATTGTGGCCAACCTGCTAGTTGACCTCCTCTACGCAGCTCTAGACCCAAGGATTCGCTATGTCTAACATCTACCCCGAACAGGCACACCAAGTAAGCGAAATAGACGAAACTGGTCTGGGCGCCGTGGACGCAGTAGCAGACGAGAGCGCGCCCTCGTCCATGTGGGGCGAAGCATGGCGCTACCTCCGTAGGCGCCCGCTGTTCTGGGTGTCGGCAGTCATCATCGCAATTGTGCTGATCGTAGCCGCCTTCCCTGGACTCTTCTCGTCCGTCGACCCAAACTTCTGCGAACTCTCCAAGTCCTCGGCCGCCTCCGCGCCGGGGCACCCCTTCGGCTTCGATCGGCAGGGTTGTGACGTATACTCGCGCGTCATCCACGGCGCCCGCACCTCGGTGCTGGTCGGTGTGCTCACCACCATAGTCGTGTCCGTCCTCGGCGTTATCTTTGGCGCCCTTGCCGGTTACTTCGGCGGCTGGATTGACACCCTCCTCTCCCGCGTCACCGACATCTTCTTCGCGATCCCGTTCATCCTGGCAGCCATCGTAATCATGCAGCTGTTTAAAGAACACCGCACAGTGTGGATGGTCGTAATGATCCTGGCGGCCTTCGGCTGGCCACAAATTGCGCGCATCACCCGCGGTAGCGTGATGACTGTCAAGAACGAAGAATTCGTAACCGCCGCCAGAGCCCTTGGGGTGTCCGGCTGGAAGATTCTGACCAAGCATATCCTGCCCAACTCCGCAGCCCCAGTGATCGTATATGCGACCGTGGCACTCGGTACCTTCATCGTTACCGAAGCAACCCTGTCCTTCCTGGGAGTGGGTCTGCCCACCAACGTGGTCTCCTGGGGCGGAGACATTGCAAAGGCACAGATGTCGCTGCGCACCAACCCAATGATCCTGTTCTACCCGTCCATCGCGCTGGCAATTACCGTACTGTCCTTCATCATGATGGGCGACGTAGTGCGTGATGCTCTGGATCCGAAGGCGAGGAAGTAATGAGTAACTCCAAAGTTCAATTCACGCCCACCACCGGCGGGCCGGGACAGCCGCTACTTCGAGTCACCGACCTAGAGGTCGCCTTCCGATCCTCCACGGGAATGGTACCTGCCGTCCGCAAAGCCAACCTGACCATCTACCCCGGTCAGTCGATCGCAATCGTGGGCGAGTCGGGATCCGGGAAATCCACCACCGCGGCAGCGCTCATCGGGTTACTTCCCGGCACCGGCAAGGTAACCGGCGGCACCATCGAGTTCGATGGCAGGGACATCACCAACCTGTCCGAAAAAGAACTGATCAAGCTGCGTGGCAGCCAGATCGGCATGGTGCCCCAAGATCCCATGAGCAACCTAAACCCGGTATGGCGAATTGGCACCCAGGTTGCCGAAGGTCTGCACGCCAACAAGACGGTACCGGACAAAGACATAAAGAAGCGGACCGTCGAGATCTTGGAAGAGGCTGGCTTGCCGGACGCCGACCGGCGCGCCGGACAGTTCCCGCACGAATTCTCAGGCGGCATGCGCCAGCGCGCACTGATCGGCATAGGCCTTTCCTCAGAACCTAAGCTGCTGATCGCTGACGAACCTACTTCCGCCCTCGACGTGACCGTACAGGCACGCATCCTGGATCACCTAGAGAAGCTGACCAAGGAATACGGCACCGCTGTACTATTCATCACCCACGACCTCGGCCTAGCAGCCGAGCGGGCATCACACCTTGTAGTAATGCACCGTGGGCGCGTGGTCGAGTCTGGTCCGTCAAAGGAAATTCTGACCAACCCGACCCACCCCTACACGCAGCGACTAGTAAAGGCAGCGCCCTCGCTGGCATCGCACCGCATTCAAAGTGCGCACGCAGCCGGACACGACTCGGAAGAGGAACTGCTTGGCGCCCACGCCGGCTCAAAGGCAAAAGAAGAAGTTATCCGCGTCGAAAACCTAACCAAGATCTTCGACGTGCGCGGCGCCAAGGGAGAAGACAAGATACTGAAGGCCGTAGACAACGTGTCCTTCGCCGTCCGACGCGGCACCACCACCGCCGTGGTAGGCGAGTCCGGCTCCGGTAAGTCCACGGTCGCCAACATCATCCTGAACCTGATCGATCCCACCGAAGGCAAGGTCTACTACAAGGGGACCGACCTATCGACCCTGGGGCGCAAGGAACTGTTCGACATGCGGCGCAAGCTTGCCGTCGTCTTCCAGAACCCCTACGGATCTTTGGACCCGATGTATTCGGTCTACCGCTGCATCGAAGAGCCACTGATCACCCACAAGCTGGGGAACAGGAAAGAACGTGAAGCCCGCGTAGCAAGACTGCTAGACCTAGTAGCCCTACCGAAGTCGGCAATGCGTAGGTACCCCAACGAGCTCTCTGGCGGACAGCGCCAGCGCGTAGCCATCGCTAGGGCACTCGCGTTGCAGCCCGAAGTGGTCGTCCTCGACGAGGCCGTATCCGCCCTCGACGTGTTGGTACAGGATCAGATCCTGCACCTACTAAACGATCTGCAGGCACAGATGAACCTAACCTACCTGTTCATCACCCACGACCTTGCTGTAGTGCGCGAAAACGCCGACGACATCGTGGTGATGGAATCGGGCAAGGTTGTCGAGCAGGGGCCTGCCGACAACATCTTCGACAACCCCTCCACGCAGTACACCCGCGAGCTGATCGAAGCCGTCCCAGGCGGTTCGCTGTTGGCCGGCCGTACCGACTACGTGGAAGCAATCATGGGTAACAAAACCAAATAGGCTAGGCAAGAAGATGGCCCCCAAGGAATCCTTGGGGGCCATTTCTATATCGGCTTACTTGCCTGGGCTACTTGCCTTGCACATCGGCTATCCAGGCCTCTACGGCCTCGACTGTGCGGGGAATGTCCTCGCTTAGCCGCTGCGCCTTGCCGTCGGCGGTAATGACAATGTCGTCCTCAATGCGCACGCCAATGCCTCGTAGCTCTTCAGGAACTGCCAGATCGTCCTGGTTGAAGTAGAGGCCAGGTTCGATCGTGAACACCATGCCGGGCTTCAGCTCGGCATCCAAGTACAATTCCTTCTTCGCCTGGGCGCAATCGTGGACGTCCAGTCCAAGGTGGTGACTAGTGCCGTGAGGCATCCACCTGCGGTGCTGCTGGCCTTCTTCCGAGATCGCCTCCTCGACAGAGACCGGCAACATGCCCCATTCGTCTAGGTGGTGAGCCAAGACCTCCATGGCGGCGTCATGGACGTCGCGGAACAGCGCGCCGGGTTCGTTAGCCTTGGCCAGAGCGGCCTCGCAGGCATCCAGTACCGCGTTGTAAACCTTGGCCTGCTCGGGCGAGAACTTGCCCGAGATAGGTAGGGTACGCGTGATGTCGGCGGTGTACAAAGAATCAGCTTCGATGCCTGCGTCCACAAGCACAAGTTCGCCCTCGTTCACCTTGCCGTCGTTGTCGATCCAGTGCAAGGTATTGGCGTGGTTGCCGGCTGCAGCGATGGTGTCGTAGCCGAGGCCGTTGCCTTCTTCGCGAGCAACCGCACCGAAAGCGCCCTCAATCACGCGCTCGCCGCGCCAGTGCTTGGTGGCTCGGGGAAGGGACTTGATGATCTCTTCAAAACCGCGCTTGGTCATTGCAATGGAGTGGCGCAGCTCGTCCAGTTCGTAATCATCTTTTTGCAGGCGGATCGTGGAAGTAGCCTCTTCAAGGGCGTCATCGAGCGACTTCGCCTCGGCTCCATGAGCCAGGCCGGCGCTCTGGCGAACCTGATTCACCTGGGCGTCCACGTTCGTGTCCTGGCCCGCGATGACTCGCAGCGAGATCTGGCCTGCATCCTTTGCAAGCGCGTCCGCAAAGGAGTCGATATGTGCACACTGCAGACCGGTAGCTGCTTCCATGTCTTCCAGCGACGGGCGGGCCCCAACCCAGAATTCGCCGTAGCGCGAATCGGCGTAGAACTCTTCAGAGCTACGCGGTGCCCTGGGCTTGAAGTAGAGGACGCCGACGTGAGTGGCATCTTCCGGGTAGCCCTCAGGAATTTCCCTACCGGCAAGCAGATTGCCCTCTTTGTCGGTCAGTGGTTCCAATACCAGCACTGCGTCGGGTTCCTGCTCGCCACCAAGGCCAGTCAGGTGTGCAAACGCCGAGTGAGCACGGAACCGGTAGTCGCAATCGTTATTGCGGACCTTGTACTGGCCGGCCGGAATGACTAGGCGTTCGCCCCTGAATTCCTTGCCAAGCTTCGTGTGGCGGGCAGGCAGATAATCGGCTGCCCCGCCCCTTTCCGGTTTCTGAGTTGAACGCGGTGCCCACTGGGTTCCAATGAACTCCCGAAAAGCAATGGAATCTGCGCGCCTGGACCTATTGTTGACGCGGTCGGACAATTCCTGTTTATCTTCGTTAATTACGTCTTCTTTTTCGGTCATAACCTCATTGTGCCACGCACAATAATTTTGGTGAACTGTATTCTGAAAGTATGAAAATCGATCCGCATACCCATTCCCTTCGTTCCGATGGCACGGATAAGCCAGCTGAACTGATGCGCAAAGGCGCCGCGTGCGGAATTGATGTGCTCGGTTTGACCGACCATGACACGCAAGCTGGTTGGGAGGAAGCAGCAGACTGCGTAGCCGAAACAGGGGTGGCACTGTTGCGGGGGACCGAGATAAGTTGCGCGGCATCAGGGCGCACAGTTCATCTGTTGGCTTATTTATTTGACCCCGCAGATGCCACCTTGCAGGGGTTCTTTAAGAAGTGCCGCGACTCGCGGCTTCACCGGGCAGAACGGATCGTACAGAATCTGGCTGCGGACTTTCCTATTACCTGGCAGCAGGTGGCCGCGCTTGCCCCCGAGGGCGGAGTCGTGGGGCGTCCTCACATTGCCGATGCGCTGGTGGCTATAGGAGCTTTTGCAAATCGAACGGAAGCTTTCCAAAAGGTACTGCACCCAAGCCACAAGTACTACGTCCAGCACTGGGCCCCGGATCCAGTAGAGGCAACTGCGGCCATCCGGCGGGCAGGGGGAGTGCCGGTATGGGCGCACCCGCGCGCCACCTCCAGGCAGAAGCTGGTGCCAACCACGGTATTAGCCAACATGGTAGAGGCCGGCCTATTTGCTTTGGAAGCCAACCATCGCGACCACACTCCAGAGATGCGGCAAGCAGTAATCACAATGGCGCAGCACTACGGGTTGGAAATAACCGGTTCCTCTGACTACCACGGCACCGGCAAGCCTAATCAGCTAGCGGAAAATACTACCGCCGAAGCGGTGCTGGAAAAGATAGAGGCGCAGGGGGTACTACCCATCCTGCGCCCCTAACCGTCCGGCTCTAAAAGCTAGTCTTCGCTGCGGCGCGAACGTGAGCGATTGCGGCGCCGGCGAGCCCGCTTTGGCTTTTCCCCAGTGCTCTTTTCCGAGCGCTTTTGATTCTTGGAACGACCGGTAGAGCGGCGACGCGAGCCAGAGCTGCGCCTCGACCGCCTGCGGCCGCGCCCGCCGGAACGTTGCCCGGTTTCGCCTAGGTCTTCGACCTCTTCCGCATCCAACCCGGCTCGCGTGCGCTGCGACCGAGGAAGACGACCGGTAACCTCGGGATCGATGTCCAGGTCGGTGTAGAGGTGCGGCGAGGTGTGGTAGGTCTCGAGCGGCGTATCGACGCCCAAGTTCAGGGCCTTTGAAATTAGCTTCCACCTGGGAACATCATCCCAGTCGACAAAGGTGATTGCGGTGCCCGAAGCACCTGCGCGGCCAGTCCTGCCGATGCGGTGTAGGTAGATCTTCTCGTCTTCCGGGCACTGGTAGTTGATCACGTGGGTAACGTCATCGACGTCAATGCCACGGGCTGCCACATCGGTAGCCACCAGGACGTCCACCTTGCCTTTGCGGAAGGCGCGCATGGCCTGTTCGCGCGCCCCCTGCCCCAAATCTCCGTGTAGCGCTGCGGCAGCAAAACCGCGATCGGACAAATCATCCGCCAACCGGGCGGCAGTGCGCTTAGTGCGAGTAAAGATGATGGACAGGCCGCGTCCCTTTGCCTGCAGGATGCGCGAGACCACTTCCAATTTATTCATTGCGTGGCAGCGGTAGACTACCTGCTTAACAGAATTGACCGTGGCGTTCTGATCTGCGGGATCCTGCGCCCTGATATGGGTCGGGTGGCTCATGTAACGCCTAGCAAGCGCAATTACCTCGCCTGGCATGGTGGCACTAAACAACATCGTGTGCCGGCCCGCCGGCGTGCGCGACAGAAGAGTCTCCACATCTGGCAGGAAGCCCAGATCTAGCATCTCGTCGGCCTCGTCAAGTACCACTACTTTGACGCCAGAAAGCTTCAGCTTTCCGTGCTTCAGCAGATCGATTAGGCGCCCGGGAGTGCCCACCACCAGATCCGTGCCCTTCTCAAGAGCCTTCAGCTGCGGTTCAAAGGCAACCCCGCCGTAGATCTGAGTGATCCTTACCGAGCGATTCTTTGCCGCCACCTTCAAATCGCGCGCGACCTGCTTAGCCAGCTCCCTTGTAGGCAGGATGATCAGTGCCTGGGGGCAGCCGGCGTTCAGCAGCTTCTCGTAGCCGTCCTCTTGTGGGCCAACGATCTGTTCCAGCGCCGGAATGCCAAAGCCTAAAGTCTTGCCTGTGCCGGTCTTTGCCTGCCCGATAATGTCGTTGCCTTTGAGGGCGACCGGGAGCGTTAGCGCCTGAATCGGGAAAGGATGGGTGATGCCTTCTTCAGCCAGTGCCTGGCAGATCGAGGCAGAAACGCCAAAATCGGCGAAAGTCTTTTTGTGCAGTTCTAACGCTTCGCCCTCGTCAGTAATGTCAGCTTGCACGTCTTCTTTGGGGGCGATTGCGTTTTCAATTTTTACTACTGCAGCAGAGTCAGTCATATTAGCCTTTCTATGCGGCGGAGACGGACGTCTCGACGCCGACTAGCCGATCGTGATGAGGAGCGGAACCCTTCCGCGAAACTTACTAACGTGACGACCGGGCTGTACTTAGTCTAACTGTTGAGAGTTCGCGCGCATACTTTAGTCCCGTACGCGATAGAGTGGGATTCATGACTACCTCTGATCCCCGCATTGTTTCGTTGCTCGGTTCCCTCTGCCTTTCCAGGCAAGGGCGGTTAGGAAAAGACATGACGCTCGCCCCGAATATGGAGCAGAAAGTGGCACTGGCTGCTATGAGCGCGCAGGGCTACGCCATGTTCCGGCGGATCGAGGAAGTATGTGGAATGAGCGACGAGCAGATGGCTCAGCTCATGGAGCCCACCATTTCGATAGTCGACGATCTGGAGGCAAGGCTGCGTCCAGGCGATTGGTGGGAGCGCCTAGTAAAGTCATTCATCCTGATCGGAGTTCTTTCGGACCTGTCAATCGAGATCTCTAGGTTGCATGCTAGTGAGCTACTGGATCAGATCGGCCCAGAAAACTATGACGGCGGCCATGGCAAGTGGGCTGCAGCCATCATCAAACAGGGAGCTGAGGCCGATCCACAGCTGGAATCCCGCCTGTCGCTGTGGGGCAGGCGCGTGGTCGGTGAGGCTTTAGGCGTGGCCCGGAAAGTCGCGCGTATTTACGATGAACAGCTGGATTTGGACATTGCCAGTGCCGTGGGCCTACACCCTCTGTTGGCCCGCCATGGCCAGCGGATGGCCAAGGCGGGATTGAAAGCTTAGAGGCCGAAGCCAACCTTGCGGGGTTCTTCGGTCACAACCTGTACGTAGGCAATCCCGGTTGCGGGCAGGATAACCGTGTCCTGCTTTTCGGCTTCGAAAACGAGGGCGCGCGCTTCTTTTGCCGCCGCCGAAATCTCTTGGGCTAAGGCCTGGGCGTCCAAGTCGGTTTTTACAATTAGTTCCCGTGAATTTTCGCGTAGGCCAATCTTGATCTTCATACCGCTCCTTTATAGCTATGTAGTAGAAACAATAGCGGCTTTAGAAGCGGAGGTGGGTTCAAGCTTCGGGAGTTCGCCATCAGATGACAGAGGTCGCCTATATGGTATTTGGTATGGAACAAACCCCTATGCTGGTCCTGCCCGAGCCACTTCTGGATAGCTATCACCCCACCGCGGAACAGGCGCGGGTGCTTACGGCTTTGGCAGCCGGAAACAGCGTGGGTGTCCTGGGGGCAGCAGGAACCGGAAAATCTAGGGTGGCGCTGCAGGCGCTAGCTGATTTTGATGGGGAAGGGCAAGCCGTATTCCTTACTCCTACCAGAGCTCGCGCCGATCAGCTGCTAGATGAGGCTACTGCAATCAGCGCGCGCGGTATTAGGCCGGTGCGTACCCCCGCATCGCTGGCTTTCGCTATTTTGGCTGGCCATGGCGCTCCCACCTTGCTTACGGGATCCGACGAACAAGCTTTGGTGGCCGAACTAATAGCGCACACGGACTGGCCAGATATCGTGCCTGCCGAATCGCTAGCCCTAGAGGCCTTCCAAAATGAAGTACGCAGTTTCCTAGCGCGCGCTGGCGAATTCGACATTTCTGCCGAACAGGTGCGGCAGTGGAACGCGAATCCGCTGTGGGAAACTCTGGCTGGGCTGCTCCAGGAATACCAGGATCGGTTGGATCAGTTGGGACTTGTTGACTCCGCTAGGGCGCAACGCAAAGCGGCTGACGTGCTCGCCAAAGCAGGCTCGCCATACTCACTTGTGCTAATCGACGACTGCCAGGACATGACGCACGCAAGTGGCGCCCTCATCAGGGCCCTGGCCCAAGGCGGGGCTACCGTGGGGCTATTTGCCAACCCGGACGTGGCAGTGGAATCCTACCGCGGCGGGGACCACCTCTTGCCTGCCCGACTCATGGAAGAATTATCGTTGCGTCCCTGCCAGCTCACGCGCCAGCAGCGCAGTGCAGCGCAGGTAGTGCAGGTAAGTCAGCGTTTTGTTCAGGGCATCGGCACCTCGGGCATAAGTAGCAGAGAAAATGAGGCCCAGCCGTATAAAAAGGACCTGCCCTGCGGAGTACGCCTTAGGGTGTCGGCGTCTTTCACAGACGAAGTCTTGCAGGTAGCCAATATGCTTCGTACTGAACACCTGTTACACGGCACCCCGTGGCAAGAAATGGCGGTAATCTGCCGTTCTGAGGCTCTGGCTGATTCCTGGAGGCAAATGCTGTCCGGTAGGGGCGTGCCGTTGGCTGCTACCTCGCGTCCCCTGGCGCTGGGGCTGGATCCGATTACTTCAAATCTTGCCCGCCTCCTGCAAGTAGAAGCGCAACTGCAAGATATGCCGGAAGCTCCGGCCGCCCTGGGGCTGATCGGGCAGAAATGCCTGCAGATTCTTCGCTCCCCACTGATGGGGGTGGATTCTCTTGCCTGGATTGCGCTGTCACGCCATTTTCAAGGCGACCCGCACCAGGAACTAGCCAAGCTGGTCAGCGATCCGCTGCTGGCCAAGTCCTTTTCCACCGCGTTGAAAGATTTTGCTGCTCACCGCTACTGCGAGCCTCTGCTCCGGCTGGCGCATGCCATTGCCCAAGTGCGCGCTGAACAGGGTATTTCTACTAGATTGTGGGCTGCGTGGCAGGGCATTGGAGTAGCGGATGAGTGGGCCAAGGCAGCCTTAGCCGATTCGAAATACGACGACTATTTGGATGCGGCATTGGCGCTTTTCCGTTTCGCTGACGTTTACACGCAACGCAACCCGGAAGCATCTGAAAGCCAGTTCTTGCAAGAGGTACTGGAACAGACCCTTCCTACCGACCACTTAGCAGTAGCTGGGCAGCGCCCGGCCGGGGTAAGGGTGGCCACTGCTGCCGCCCTCGCTGGCATGCACTATCAGGTGGTAGCGATTGTGGGGGTAAATCAGGACGTTTGGCCAGACATGAGGATGCGCGATTCCTTCCTTGGGGCAGGTCTGCTGGCCGACCTAGCCAAGGGACGAGCCAGCTTTGGAAACGATGGCAAGGTCATGGCCGATCCGGATCCTTTTACTTCGATTCGATACGACGAGGCACGCATGTTTGCCTGCGCGCTCAGCCGCGCAAGTCGGTTTGTGCTAGTTACTGCCACCTCTGATACGGATGCTGGCCCGTCTGCATTTATGACCACGCTGCTTTCAGCAGGCGCACAGGGCAGCGTCGATCCAGAGGGGAACCTGGTTACTGATCCGGGGGCCAGTGCGCTGGATTTGCGAGGCTACGTGGGCACACTCCGCCACGACGCCATAGAAGGGGACCAGGATGCCGTAGCACTGCTGGGTTATTTAGCAGCCCAGGGAGTCCCTGCCGCCAACCCGCAGTACTGGTCGGCAGGACCCATTTCTACAGACAGTCCACTGGTTCTACCAGGGCAATTGGTAACGGTAAGCCCCTCGTCTTTGGAAGCCGCCCTGGATTGCCCCCTGAAGTGGCTCCTGACCCAACATGGTGGCAATCCGCCCTCTTCTGGGGAACAGCAGCTAGGCACTCTTATCCACCAGATTGCCTATGAGCATCCAGAGGCAGATCTGCAAACGCTAGAGGCGGCCCTCGCTGCCAAGATTGACTCTCTTGAACTACCAGACACGTTTTGGGGGCGGCTCGAGGTCGAGCGCGCCTATCAGATGGTCCGCAAGCTAGCTATGTGGTTTGCCGATGGAAGGGAACTAGTCAAGGAAGAAGCCGAATTTAGGCAGGTAGTCGGCGAAGTCAGACTGCGGGGATCAATCGACCGGGTAGAGCGCACAGAGGACGGCAATATTGCAATTGTCGATTTTAAGACTGGGCGTACTCCCAAATCCGCTAAAGAGGTAAAAGAAAATCCGCAACTAGCTGCTTATCAGGTGGCCTACCAGGCCATGACCGGCAAGGCAATAGAGACCGCGCAGCTGGTGTACCTAGGCGCCGATGGCGATAAATATAAGGCTCGTTCACAAGATGGGATCGGGGAAGATACCGCCAGCTTTGCCCACGAATTGGTTGCAATGGGGGCAACTGCCATGCGCGGCCCTGCCTATCAGGCAGTGGAAGGAACAGGGTGTAGAACCTGCCCGGTAAAGTCCTCTTGTCCTGCAATGACCGAAGGGAAAAAGTTGCTATGAGCTATACCCCAGCCCAGGTTGCGGAACTCTCGGGTATGGATTTTGCTCCGGGACCGCAGCAGGAATCCATCATTGCCCATCCCATGTCACCACTGCTAGTGGTAGCTGGTGCGGGAGCCGGCAAAACCGCCACTATCGCTGCCAGGGCAGTGTACTTGGCAGTAAATCAGCAGGTTGAGCCCGGCCGCATCCTGGGGCTTACCTTTACCCGCAAGGCCGCCCTCGAGATGAGGCAGCGGATTATCGCCAATCTAGCAACAGCTATCAAAGCGGGCGCTAGCACCGATAGCGACGTTAAGGTTGCGCTGCAAAAGCTGCAGGCGGCCCCGCCCACCGTCACCACTTACAACGCCTTTGCCGGGCAGATATGCCGTGATTACGGGTTGCGGATTGGGATAGATCCCCAGGCCAGGCTCATCACCGAAGCGGAGCGCTGGCAGATCATGAACCAGATCGTAATGGACTGGAAAGAGGACCTGAATACTACTAAGAGGCCCTCTTCGGTGGTCAGCTACGCACTCTCGTTAGCCGGAAAACTGATTGATAATTCCCTGTCGGTTTCGCAAGCCAAGGAAGAACTGCTAGTCGATGCTGCCGATATTTTGGACTCGGTTCCGGCCCCTAGGAAGAAGACTCCTTACAAAAGTGCCTTGGATTTGGCCGAATCATTGCGAGTTCGCGCTGGCTACATGGATTTGGTGCAGGCATATGAGGATTTCAAGAAAGCCAATTCTTTGATGGATTTTGCCGACCAGATTGGGGGAGCCCGCAGAATCGTTAGTAGCTGTCCTGATGTGCGCGACCTCTTAAGACTGCAATACCAGAAGGTTTTTCTAGACGAATTCCAGGATACTTCCGCCAATCAGATCGATTTCCTAAGTGACCTGTTTGCCGGCCATCCCGTTACCGCCGTCGGTGATCCAAACCAGGCAATTTACGAATGGCGCGGAGCCTCCCGACTAGCGTTGGATTCTTTTGCCGCAAGATTTGCGCCCACGCAAGGGGCACAGGTGAAGCCGCTGACCACTGCGTGGCGTAATCCCACCCAGGTGCTGCAGGCGGCAAATATATCGGTAGATAGATTGGCCGTTCCCGCCCAGTACTTGCCCAAAACTGATTTTGAACCGGTCAACCTGCCAAAGTTGACTGCTGCGCCGGGAGCAAAAACGGGGGCTGTGCTCGGCGCCTATTTTGCTACGGACCAGCAAGAGGCCGAGGCACTAGCGGAATGGTTCGCAAAACACTGGAATCAGACCAGCACAGCGGCGGTCCTATGCCGAAACCGAGCTTCGATGCCCCTGATTTACCAGGAACTTACTAAGGCAGGTGTACAGGCAGCAATCATTGGTGCTGGTGGACTAATTGAATCAGCAGGGGTAGCGGACTTGATCGCGGCGTTGGCGGTGGCTCATGACGGTGCTCGAGGCGACGCGATGATGCGGCTCCTTAACGCCAACAATCTAGGGGCCACCGACATTAGCGCGCTGTGGGCTGCGGCTAGGAGCATCGCCCGGGAGGTAAACAAGGAAGGCCACCCCGATGCGTATTTAGCCGAGGCCGTAGAGGCGCTTCGCCTAGGCAGGAAAATTCCCGATCTGTCTGCAACAGGGCAGCAGCGGGTGCTACGACTTGCTCAGCGGCTGGCGGCAATCCGTGCGCTCCTGGGCGGGTCGCTGAACTCGTTATTGCATCAGAGCATCCAGATCATGGATTTGGATTTGGACGTTGCCCTGCACGGAGAAGACTCGATGGGAGCACTCTCTCTGTCGCAATTCTTGGCGATAGGTGCCGAGTTCGCCTCACGCGGAGGAACACTGGAAGATTTTCTTTCCTGGCTCGAAGCTGCTGCCACTGAAGAACGCGGCATTTCGATGCCCGAAGTGCCGGCTCAGGAGGGAGTCGTCCAGATTCTTACCATCCACGCCGCTAAGGGGCTGGAATGGGACAGTGTTGCCGTTGTGGCATTAAGCGAGGGCGTGCTGCCCGGCACAGCCCCACGCAAAGACGGTTCTCGCGCCTCCTCCCGCTGGCTTACCGACCAAGGAGAGCTGCCCGCTTCGATGCGGGCTGACGCAGTAACCCTGCCGAACCTGCAGCTGTTCGCAGGAGCAACACATAAAGATGTGGACGAAGCAATCGCAGAGCTGAAGAAGAATAATGGCGAAGCTGATCTGATCGAAGACCGTAGGCTTGTATACGTGGCCTTCACCAGGGCGAAACAGAACCTGTTAGTAACCGGGGCGGCTTTGCGCGGAAGCAACATAAAACCAGCGCCGCCCTCGATGTTCTTCACGGAACTGGTAAAAGCAGAAGCAATAAAGCCGCTGCCGGGCGTGGAGGTGCCTTTCCCAAGTCCAGCACAGTTAGATGAATTGGTTGAGGAATCCCCACGGGTAGAAACCGAGGTGCTCTGGCCGCCAGAGCAAAGCAAACTGAACGTAGAGCTACAGAGGCTAGGCAAACAGGTCGCCTCCCTCTCGCAGAGCAAAGATCCTGCTCAGGGCATCAGTGAAAAGGCACTGCATTGGGCAAAACTACTCGTTGCCGAATCGCGTCAGGAAGTGGTCACCGAAGTGAAGCTGCCGCGACACATGGCAGCCACCACCGTGCAGAAGCTGGGACCCGATCTGGCTATGCAATTGCGCCGGCCCGTACCCACCCAGCCCTCTGACTCTGCATACTTGGGCACTCTTTTCCACGCCTGGGTAGAGGCACTACTATCGAACCGCAGCGAGCCTCCAGTAGCTGACCTGGATGAAGATGCCCTAAAGAAATTGCATAAGTGGCAACACAACTGGAAGAACTTTGACTTCCTTCGTAACTACCAGGTCATAGAGGCAGAAGCCGAACGAGACATCATCGTGTCAGGGGTGCGCATCATTGCCCGTATCGACGCCGTCATGCAGGCAAAGGACAGCGGGCGAGTACACATCATGGACTGGAAAACAGGCCGCGTCCCAGTCGGTGAAAACCTAGACGCGGCCAAAGTGCAACTTGAACTGTATCGCCTAGCCTGGGCCAAATCAGAAGGAATCGATCCGGCTGACATAGACGCATCATTGGTCTATGTAAACAGCGGCAAGATCGTTTCTTTGCAGAGTGCGGCCTGGACTAGCGAACAGGTTGCAAGGATCTTTAAGCGGCTTTAGAAAGCTGCAGACCCAGGTAAGACAGGGCGGCCTCGCGCTTAGATTCGTCAGTCAGGTGCGCAATCGCCCTCATAGTCTTTGCATCTGCGGTTTCGGCGAACCAAGGCCGAACCGCCTCGGCAAGGTTATCTAGGCGCAGGTAGTTGGCCTGGCGGGAACCTTGCAGATCACGAATGTTGTAGAACTTATTCAATTTAGATACTCCTCTTTCCTATATTCGGAAGGGGCCTCGTTGTTTGGGCCGGGACTTCCTGGTTGAACCCATGTCCAACCACAAGCAGTCTACTATAGTTCTATTGAGGGCGCAGCGTCAAGGGAGACTGGTTTAGTCTTGGTCACTTTCGGGTTCTATGTGGCCCTCTTCAACTAGCTGTTCAAAGGGGATCACGGTGGTATCGGCGCCGGCTTCCTTCGGTGCCTCCTCCTCAACGACAGGCGTGCCGATTACGGGGGAAGCGTCCTCGAAAGCTGCCGAAACTGATTCGCGCGGGTCAGGATTGTCCAGCACCAAATCGGCAAGGTCGCGAAGCATCTGCCGAGCGTCCTCAATTACCTGGATATCCTTCCTGTGCATGCCATGGAGCAACCACCGCACCAACGCCAGCTCGGAATCTAAGTCTGCGCGCTCGCGGAAGTGCGGGTCAGGGGTGGCGCCTCGGTATGCGGCAAGAGCTACCTCGTTTTGCTGTTCCGAAGCTATGGCGCTAAGCCAGGAAAAGTCACGCGCCGGGTCCCCGACATGGGCGGCGGAGAGATCTTGCATGGCGCTAATGCGGCCGCCCTCGAAAAGAAGGGAATCAGGACCGAGTGAGCCATGCACGAAGCGGGGAGTGAAGCGCCACCAAGAAACGTTCTCTAGCATCTCTTCCCAGCGGTGCCAGAGTCGTTTTGGCACGACTCTGGCGGGGGCTGCTTCGTCGAGGTCGGCAAGTAGCCGATTGCGGCATTCCTCAGCCGTGAAAGTTGGTAACCCCTGCGCCGTGAACAGGCTTGTCGGCAGCTGATGAAGCTGCGCGATGGCGTCTCCGAAGGCTTTCGCCTGCTCGTCAGAAAGATTGGCTTCGTCCAGGTGGGCGCCCTCGAAAGCAGGGTAAATGACTGCTTTCCCGCCGCTTAGTAGCGGTGCCCATCCGGCTGGAGCGGGGACGGCAAAAGATATCTTTCCTTCTTTTTTCGCCTCGAGTAGAAGCTGTAAGACCGAGAGTTGGCCAATGATTTCTGCGCCTGCGGCCTCGGTGTCCGGGCGAGCCAGAGTCCACTTGGCGCCGGTGGAGTCAACGACGTTGACCCTAGTTATGTCGCCACTGGATACAGCTTGCCCGCTTACCGCCACAAAATCGCGGTCGGGCAAGGCAGCCGTAGCAAGGGCAGCCAGGGTAAGTCGTACTCGCTCGTTCACGGCTTCTACCTTACGCGAAGGCGCCTTCCAAAGCAGCGATTGAAACGGCTAATGAAAGAGGTTGTGCCTGCAAAGGTTGCGATAAATGTTAAAGCAAAATGAAAAATTTGTGAAGATAAAATTAGAAGTACATATGCGCGTTATCGGGCAAAATAAAAAGTTATCCACAGATTTTGTCATCTCTCGTGAAAAATCATAATGTGTAAAGTATTCTCTGAACGTAAAGCAATTCCTACAGGAATGAGTTTGTGGTGACAACGGTGCCAACTGCTCTCATGAAGCAGGTGCAACAGGCCCTCTCAGATTCTGCGGTCGATCCTGCTGCGGATTTCGAGGGCGCCCGCAAGATCATCGAAATCCAGGTTGATAATTGTGAAAACGTTCTTCCGGAAGACCATGACGACCTGGTAGAACAGCTAATAGATAAGTTCTGCGGAATTGGGCCACTACAAAAATTCTTAGATGATCCAACTGTCGAAGAAATATGGATTGACTCGCCCTCTAGAGTGTTTGTGGCTAAGGACGGAAAGTCCGAACTAACAACGGTAATTCTTACGGACGCAGAAGTACGTGAACTGGTAGAACGAATGCTCCGCGCTTCTGGGCGTCGCCTGGATCTGTCTTCCCCGTTTGTGGATGCGCAGCTTTCATCTGGGGAAAGGCTGCACGCAGTGATCCCGCCGGTTGCGGCGCATCACTGGTCGGTGAACATCCGTAAACACGTAGCCAAAGCGCGCCGAATCAACGAATTGGTAAAACTAGGGATGCTCACCCCGCAGGTGGCCCAGTTTCTAGACGCAGCTGTCTTGTCCGGCATGAACATCCTCGTCTCGGGTGCGGTGGGCGCGGGTAAAACCACGGTACTTCGAGCGTTGGCTGGCGGCATGCCTGCGACCGCGCGGGTAGTTACCTGCGAAGAAGTTTTTGAGTTGGACCTGTCAGCCCGAGACTGCGTTGCCATGCAAACTCGCCCAGCAAACTTGGATGGCTCTGGCGAGGTCACGCTACGGCACCTAGTAAAAGAGGCGCTGCGTATGCGCCCCACGAATTTAATCATTGGCGAGGTGCGCTCTGCGGAAGCCCTCGACTTGCTAATCGCCCTCAATTCCGGCATTCCCGGCATGTGTACGATCCACGCCAACTCTGCTCGCGAAGCCCTGTCGAAACTAACGGTTCTGCCACTGCTGGCGGGCCCTAACGTTACCGAAGGATTCGTGGTGCCCACAGTTGCCAAGGCTTTGGACTTGGTGGTGCACGTAGCAATGGACCACAAAGGAGTCCGCCGAATCGACCACATCGATGCCGTTACCGGTCGTGTTGAGGGCGGCGTCGTAGAAGCAAACACGCTCTTTGCCTTGCGTGGCGGGCGCCTTAGCCGCGCAAACGGTACTTTAGATGCACACGAGCGATTTGCTGCCGCAGGTTTAGACCTCTCTTCGCTATTGGCGGTGGCGTAGATGGGAGTGGTGGTTGGCTTCTTTCTAGGGGTAGGCATAATCCTGGTCTATCTATCGCAAACTACTGCATTGCCGAAGAGGCAGAAACATAACGGGAAAGTCGCACAACTACTCAAGGCTGCCGAAATAAGAAACGTCAGCTCCACCCAATACATTCTTGCCTGCCTCGGCGCTGGCCTTGCAGTCTTGATCCTGGTTGCGGCCCTGACTCAGACGTGGATCGTAGCGCTCATCATTGCGCTCGGCGTTGGCGGGCTTCCCACGTTCTTGCTGCGATTGCGTAGCAAGCGGATTCAAGCTGCGCGTCGCGCGGTGTGGCCGGACGTTATCGACGACATGATCTCGGGCATCAGTGCCGGAATGGCGCTGCCTGATACCTTGATCGCCCTCGGGAGCAAGGGCCCCGAAGTGCTGCGTCCCTACATGGAAGCTTTTGCTTCTGACCTGGCCGCGAGCGGCAAATTCGACGAGGCGCTGACCCTGCTAAAAGAGCGGTTGGCAGATCCGGTTGGGGATCGAATCGTCGAGGCCTTGCGCATATCCCACACAGTTGGCGGATCTGACCTATCTGAATTGTTGCGGTCACTGGCCCACCTGCTTCGCGAGGACTCGCGAACCCGTGGCGAACTAGAGGCACGGCAATCATGGACGGTTAATGGGGCTCGATTAGCCGTAGTGGCGCCCTGGATAGTGGTCGCCCTCATGTGCTTAGAACCGAGCGCTGCGCACGCCTATCAAAGCGCTAAAGGGGCAGCGGTGCTGGTCGCCGGTGCGCTCATGTCGGCGTTGGCGTATTGGGCCATGGTAAAGATCGCGGCACTGCCAAAAGATCAGAGGACGCTCGCATGAGCTCGGGGGTAGCAGTAGGCATCGCATTTGCCTTGGGAACCATCTGCCTGTGGTGGTGGTACGAGGCCGGAAGGGCCACGCTGATGTCTCGGGTCAGTGCCTACCTGTCGCCCTCAAAGAAGAATGCCAGCTTCCTTACACAGCTTCTCTACGCAGCCGGGGAGTGGGCTAAATCCCTACTGAACAGCGCCGGCTCCACCAACCAGTCGGTGACGCGGCGGCTGAGGCAGCTCGGAGGCCGTCAGACGTTGGCATCTTTTCGACGCAGCCAAGGCCTTTGGGCAGGGTGCGGGGCAGCGCTGGGTATGGGTGTCGCGATCGCGGCGGTCACCCTTCGCAGGGTTCCCATTCCGTTTTCAATATTGTTTATAGCCTTGGGCGCGATCGGCGGAGGACTAGCCCGGGACCGATACCTGACTAGCCAGGCGAAAAACTACCAGCGCCTGCTCAACATGCAGCTGCCCGATGCTGCCGAGCTGCTTGCCCTTGCCGTAGGAGCAGGGGAGGGGTTGGCTGCGGCGCTAGAGAGGGTAGCTGCTTCCGCCTCCGGCATCGTCGGCCAGGAATTTGGGCGGGCAACGCGAGCCGTGAAGGCGGGCCTACCCATGTCGAGGGCGCTCTCTCAGATCTCAGCAGCCAATGACTCGCAGCCGCTTTCCAGACTGGTTGACGCCACCATTACCGCGGTAGAACGTGGCACTCCACTTGCTCCTGTGTTGCGCGCGCAGGCGGCAGATTGCCGTGCTCAGTCCAGAAAAATGCTTCTGGAAGAGGGCGGAAAACGAGAGATCGCAATGCTGCTCCCCGTGGTGTTTGTGATCCTTCCCCAAGTTGTCCTATTTGCCCTTTACCCGGGGCTACTAGCACTCAGATTGGAATAGAAAATGGGAACTAGAAAATTCAAGAACTTGCGCCCGTGGCGGAGCGAGCGAGGCGACGTGCCCGGCTGGGTTATGGTCACCGTGATGACTGCCGGATTAGTCATGATGATCTGGGGGCTGGCTGGACCGCAGCTAAAGGCCCTCTTTGAGCGCGCCATTTCTATGATCACAATTGGCTAGTTTCCCAACGGATCGTGAGCAAGGGTCAGCTATTGCTTCCTTTGTGATGATCAGCGCCTTACTACTCGCAGTTGTCTTTGCGCTGTTGCAATTGGCACTCGTATTGCACGTCCGTGCAATTGGTATAGATGCGGCGGGCGAAGGGGCACGGAGGGCGGCCCTGTACGGTGCTTCTTCCGCTGAAGGCGAGATGCGGGTGCGGCAAATGCTCCAAATGGGAGCACCTGGAGTGCGCGTCTCAAAGGTTTCTTTTTCGAAGCAGGCCGCTCCAGTTGCGGGCAGACGGATGATAGTGGCTAAGGTGCGGGTCGCTTTGCCGCTGATTGGCCCCTGGGGACCATCCGCTGGCATGACCCTCACCGGGCGCTCACTGGTAGAGGAGCCCGTGCATGTGTTCTGAAAGAGGAGACGTAACAATCGAGTTCATTGGGGTCACGCTCGTATTGCTGCTGCCGCTCATCCAATTGATCTTGATCGTTGCCACGCTGGAAAGCGCGTCTTTTGCTGCGGAATCTTCGGTCCGGGAAGTTTCGCGCGCCCTGGCAGTAGGCGCTGGCAAGGCGGGTGAGCTCGAGGCAGTAGCGAAGATGGCATTCGGGGATCAGGGATTGAAGGCTCGTCCTCAGGTAGTTGTTGCCTGCGAGGACGGGCAGTGTCGCCCAGGAAAGACAGCCAGTGTGAAGGTGAGCGCCCGCGTAACACTGCCTGGGGTCCCCGCCATTATTGGGAAGGCAATCGATACCAGTGTGCCGGTCTCGGCCGGTGGCAGCGTGTCAATCCCTAGGGATGGGTACGAATAATGCGTCGGCAACGCGAAGAGGGACGCATCCTTGTGCTGTCGATAGGCTTTGCGGTTCTGATCATGCTGGTAATTTTTGGAACGGCCTCCGTCTCTACCCTGTACTTGCAGCAAAAACAGCTGGTAGCCGCGGCCGACACGTTGGCTTCCAGTTCTACCCAGAGCGTTTCCGCCTCGGAGTACTACCAGGGACGCAACCCAGGGCGTCCTGTATTGTCGCGACAGCTAGTGCGGGCACGAGTGATGAGGCAGGCAAAGGCAGAGTTTGCGCTGCGCACCCGCCTACGTCGCCCTCGGGTTCTAGATGTAGACCTGCCAGAACCAGAGCTAGCCCGAGTGCACCTATCAGCCCAAGGCGAGTTGAGGTTTTTACCACCTGCGCTTAGAAATATTGCCCCGACAGTCAGGCTAAATGCCACTTCGACTGCGAGGATTGTTTCTGATTGATGCGGCTTTTTGGCAGTTGTGCTTTACCCTGGAGGGGTGGCTATTGATTATTCTGAAGAACTAGAGAAACTGCGGCACAAGCTTGGCGAGATCGAGGCGGTTACCGACCTCGACGCGTTGCGTGCCAAAATAGCCAAGCTTTCCGAGGAAGCGGCGGCTCCGGATCTTTGGGATGACCAAGAGAAGGCGCAGGCAGTCACTTCGAAGCTGTCGCATGCGCAGTCAGAATTGGAGCGGGTGCAAAAGATGGAACACCGGCTCGAAGATACTCAGGCAATGTTCGAACTTGCCGAAGAATCCGAGGGCGAAGAACGCCAGCTGCTCCACGAGGAGGCCCAGGCAGATCTTGCCGCCTTGGATAAGGACCTTAGCGAGCTGGAAATCCGCACGCTCATGTCTGGCGAATACGACGAACGTTCGGCGGTGGTAACCATCCGCTCTGGTGCGGGCGGTGTTGACGCTGCTGATTTTGCTCAGATGCTGCTACGCATGTACACCCGGTGGGCGGAACGGCACGGCTATTCCTACAAGGTGATGGATACTTCCTACGCCGAAGAAGCTGGCATTAAGTCCGCTACCTTCCAAGTCAATGAGCCATACGCGTACGGGCGTCTTTCTGTTGAGGGCGGCACCCACCGCCTGGTGCGCATTAGCCCCTTTGACAACCAAGGCAGGCGGCAGACCTCGTTTGCTGCGGTGGAAGTCATTCCTTTGATTGAATCTACTGACCACATTGACATTCCTGATTCGGACTTGAAGGTGGATGTCTTCCGCTCCTCCGGGCCGGGCGGCCAGTCGGTGAACACTACTGACTCAGCGGTCCGCATGACGCACTTGCCGACGGGCATCGTCGTGTCAATGCAAGACGAGAAATCGCAGATTCAGAATAGGGCTTCGGCTTTGCGGGTGTTGCAGTCCCGCCTGCTAGCGCTACGCCAGGAAGAGGAAAAGGCGAAACGCGATGAATTGAAGGGGGATGTGAAGGCTTCCTGGGGCGACCAGATGCGTTCCTACGTTTTGCAGCCCTTCCAGATGGTCAAGGATCTGCGCACCAACTACGAGTCGGGTAATCCCACCAGCGTCTTTGACGGAGACCTAGATGGTTTCATCGATGCGGGGATTCGCTGGCGTAAAGGACAGAAGTCCGAATAATCATCCTGTTAGATCTGCTTCGGAATCTGCGATACCTGCGTGTCTAAGGCATAAAGCGAGACTTGCGCTTTAGCCTAGATGCGTCAGTGCCGTCAACGAACCGGAGACCAATGATTACCTTCGACAATGTCTCGATGGTCTATAAGCGTGGTGCAAGGCCAGCTTTGGATGACATTTCGGTGCAGATCGACAAGGGCGAGTTTGTCTTTCTTGTGGGCCAGTCCGGCTCTGGCAAATCTACGTTCCTGAACCTGGTTCTGCGTTCTTTGCGCCCCACTTCGGGGCACCTGTTCGTGGCAGGTAAGGATGTTACTACTCTTTCTAGCTGGCGGGTGCCGCAGTTGCGCCGCCAGATCGGCACGGTGTTCCAGGATTTCGCCCTCTTGGATAACAAGACCGTCTTCGACAATGTTGCGCTTGCACTGCAGGTGATTGGCAAGCCGCGCCACACCGTTAAGACCGAGGTCCCCGAAGTGCTAGAGATGGTTGGCTTGGAAGGTAAAGGCAAGCGGTATCCGCACCAGCTTTCCGGTGGCGAACAGCAGCGTGTGGCTATAGCGAGGGCGATGGTCAACCGTCCGCTGCTACTGCTAGCAGACGAGCCCACGGGCAACCTGGATCCGACTACGTCCATTGGAATTATGCGATTGCTGGATCGCATCAACCGCACGGGCACCACGGTAGTGATGGCAACCCACGACGACGAGATCGTGGACGCGCTGCGTAAACGAGTAATCGAATTGGTCGATGGGAAGATTGTGCGCGATCAGCTCCACGGCGTTTACGGAGCTACGAGGTAAAAATGCGTTTCTGGTTAGTAGTTTCTGAGGCTTTCAAAGGTATTTTCCGCAACTGGGTTATGACTGTTTCGGTCATCCTGGTCACGTTCGTGTCGCTGCTGTTCGTAGGCGCTGGGGCGCTGTCCCAGGTGCAGGTAAACCGCATGTCGAAGCAGTGGTATTCAAAGGTTGAGGTCACCGTTTCGATGTGTGCCCAGTCTGATACCGCTGAGGGGTGCGGCGGGCAGGCGGCTTCTACTGAGCAGATCGACAAGGTGAAAGAACGGCTGAACTCTGCCGAAATGCAGAAGCTCATCCAGCATGTTGACTACGTCGATCAGCAGCAGGCGTTGAAGGAATTCCGCCAGCAGCTTGGGGATACCCCGCTTGGCGAGGCAACTACCGCCGATATGCTGCCCGTTTCCTTCCGAGTCAAGCTGAAGGATCCACGCCAGTACCAGGTTATTGCTGACGAACTTACCGGTCAGCCGGGGGTACAGTCGGTTCAGGACCAGCGCCAGGTGGTAGAGCCACTGTTCAACGTTCTAAACAAGGCGACCATCTTGTCGTGGGGGCTAGCTGGCATCATGTCGTTGGCGGCTGTACTGCTCATTGCCACCACGATTCGAGTAAGCGCGTTGCTGCGGCAAAAACGCACCGAGATCATGCGTTTGGTTGGCGCATCTAACCTGTTCATCCAGTTGCCGTTCATGCTCGAGGGCGCGATCGCTGCCATCATCGGTGCGATCTTGGCTGTGGGAGCTCTGGCAGCTGGCGTGCAATTCTTCATCCAGGGATGGCTCCGTGAGTCCTTCCGCTGGGTAGACCTAATTACAACTCACGATGTGCTGTGGATTTCCCCCTGGCTGCTACTGTCGGCCATCGTGGTCACCGCGCTCGCATCGCTCGGTTCGCTTGCTAGGTACACGAGGATCTAAATGAAGAAATTTCTTGCGGCATCTTTGGCTATTGCTCTGAGCGCGGGAGCAACCACTTTTGCTATGGCCGATGAGCGCGATGATGCTGTGCATGGACGCGACAGTGCGGCTCAGCGCGAAGCGAAGGCCCGCAGCGCCCTCGAAGGCATCAATGCGGATCTGTCAAAGTCCGCCCTCGAGCTGGATAAGGTGAATTCGCAGCTGCCCGGAGCGCAAAAGCAACTAGCTTCCGCCCAGGCAGAATATGGTGCTGCACAGCGTAAATACCAGCAGGTATCGGATCAGCTGGAAGTGGCCAAGGCGGAACAGCGTCGGCTCGCCGACAAGATCACTTCCTCGAAGGAGGAGGCAGAGCAGACGGCTGGAAAGATTGCTGCAGTGGCTGCAAAGGCATACCGCCAAAATGGACATTCGGCAACGTTGAAGTTGGCTATGACTTCGGCAACCACCGAACAGTTCTCGAAGGCTAGTGCTGCGGCTGATCAGGTGTCCAGGGCCGAGTCAGCCAATCTTGCCAAAGTACAGGCCGAGCTTGCCAGTACCCGCAATGCTCAGGACCGTCAGAACGCGCTGACAGACCAGATTGCCGGTCTTGAGGCGGAGGCGAAGAAGACCGCCGATTCGGCGGAGGCAGCGCAAAAAGCACAGCAGAAGCGGCTAAGCGACTTGAATGCGCTGAAGGCCAAGAATGAGGCTCTTAGCAAGGAGCTGTCTTCGCGCAAGGGCGAGGCGCAGAAGGATCTGGATGCCGCGTCTAAGGATGTGGCTAAATATCAAGGCAAGATCGACAAGCTAGATCAGAAGAATCGGGCCGCCGGTGGCGGGGGAGTGCCAGCTCCCGCGAAGGGAATCTTTGCCCACCCTGTTTCCGGGCCTTTGGTAGTTACTTCTCCTTGGGGTTACCGGACCCACCCAATTCTTGGTACGGCTATCCTGCACGAGGGCGTCGATCTGGGTAACGCCTGTGGCACACCGCAGTACGCCACCGCCAATGGCACTGTTGCTGAGGTCGGAGATTACGTTACCGGCGGCAATGGCGTCATGATCAACCATGGCGTCATCGGGGGCAGCTCGTGGGTGACCATGCACTTGCATCTGCAGCAGTACGTGGTGTCTCCGGGCCAGCAGGTAAAGCAGGGGCAGCTAATTGGTTACACCGGAGCGACGGGCCGCGTCACCGGATGCCACGTTCACTATGAGGTGCACCAGAACGGGCAGACCATTGATCCGATGTCTCTACCCGGTTTTTAGCAACCGTGTACAATAGCTAGCGCACTTTTTGGGGGTGAGTTATGGCTAAGGAATGGAAGAAGCAGAAGCAGAGCGCGGCACAAAAGGCTAAGGCGGAAGCTGACGCGGTGAAGGTGATTGCGCGTAATAAGAAGGCGCGTCACGATTATTTCATTGAAGACACGTACGAAGCGGGCCTTTCTCTTATGGGAACTGAGGTAAAGGCACTTCGCATGGGCCGAGCCTCCATTGGCGAGGCGTGGGTAGAACTGGACCGCGGGGAAGCATGGCTGCAGGGAGCGATGATTCCCGAATATCTGTCGGGGTCGTGGACGAATCATTCTCCGCGTAGGAAGCGGAAGTTGCTTTTGCATAAGCGGCAGATAGAAAAGCTGGCCATGGACGTGCAGGCAAAGGGATACACGGTAGTCCCGTTGGAACTGTACTTCGTCCGAGGGCGGGTAAAAGTGCAGATAGCACTGGCTCGCGGTAAACAGGACTGGGATAAGCGACAGGCCCTGCGGGAGGCACAGGATAAGAGAGAATCGTTGCGGGCCATGCGTGAATACGAGCGCACTGGCAACTGGGATTAACTCTTGCCTGGCCTGAACGGGCGATGCTAATATGTTTTCTTGCAGTTTTTGCTGTTTGAAAACTACATAGGGGATGATCGGTTTCGACGGTGGTCGTCGGTTTAGAGGAAGCGGGCCGAGGATGTGAAGTCCACTCGCTAACGCTCTTCACAAAACAATAGGTGCCGAACACAATCGCACCGATTTCGCTCTCGCTGCCTAAGCACGAAGCGAATCCGTCAGCCCAGGGAGTGCCTTCGACCTGGACCTGGCGTCGTCTAGAGGGCCACTGGTTGCGTAGCACGCCATCGGCTGCGTAACGACACTTAGATGGCTGGGCCTGTTACACATCTTGTCTGTGTGAATGTGTAAGGCCAAGAAAATCATTAGCAGACTGCGCCCGGAGAAGCTCTAAGGGCCGGCCGCCGGACCGGGGTTCGATTCCCCGCATCTCCACTATTACCCCGCCATTCTGTTGGAATGGCGGGGTTTTTCGTTGCAATAGTGTGGAAAAGGCTGAAGGGGCAATGTGCGTCGATGTGCGTCTATAGTCGCTAGTGTGCAACAAAATAGACCTAAAATAGACCCAGCTATATAAAGGGGAACCGCGGTAGTAACAGTCTTCGCCCGCCTCGAAGCCGGTAACGGCAAACCTGAAACTGCCCAGGCTCGACGTGGTGAAGGTCGGCATGGCTCGATCTCTGTGATGCCCCTGGGTAAGTATGTTCGGGATGCTGAAACCGCCTCGCCCTCTAAAATATGCACTACTGTTTATAAATATATTTTTCCACCTGTAAGAAATAGTGAACAAACATATCTATTTTCTAAATGAGTGGATAATTTCAGAGTTGAGTTCAGAAAATGTCGAATTATTTCAGCCTCACTATACTGACAAGTGTGTAGAAAATGCCACCTCCGAAGTTCGGAGGGCGGCTTATCTGGCAAAAGATTCCAGGTCTCTTGCGAAATAATGCCTTAAAGGGGGTAGTATGGTGCCCTGTACGACTGGTTCTGTCAATCTGATCCTACAATCCGGAAACAATAGTGAGAAACAGTGCATTTGGGCCGATTTTTCGGGCCAAAGTGGCTGTAATAGCTATACGATAAGGGCGGAACTTGTTGAACAAGTAGGCCCTGCGGGTGCCTAACTCTTTATCTACACGAGAGGAAAATAATGTCCGTAAATCGTACCGAGCTCGTCGCGAGCATTGCTGACCGCGCATCCTTGACCAAGGCTCAGGCCGATTCCGCTCTGGCCGCCTTCCAGGAAATCCTTATTGAAAACCTGTCCAAGGGCGAACCGGTAAAGATCACTGGCCTGATGTCGGTTGAGCGCGTCGAGCGTGCAGCACGCACCGGCCGTAACCCCCGCACCAAGGAAGAAATCCAGATTCCTGCTGGCTACGGCGTTCGCATCTCCGCTGGCTCCACCCTGAAGAAGGCAGTTGGCAAGAAGTAAATAAAACTTCGCTAAGACTTTGAAGAGGACGGGGTAACCCGTCCTCTTCTTTATGTTCGGGGGCAAGTGAGGACGAGATACACAAAACCTTGCTAACTGCGAAAATGGGTAAAAGTGGGCAATGGTGGCAAGCCAAGGGCAAATCAAATAGTTAGACTGGGGGCATGATCATTTCTGGAATACGGAACATGTCCGGCGCGCAAGGTGACCCGGGCTCGTCTACGTCGGTGCTTGAGCGCACAGAAACAGAAGTGAAACCAAGCAAGGGCGATGGGGACAACGAGCGCTTCGCGCATTACGTACGTAAGGACAAGGCCACGGCCTCTGCCGTTACCGGTTCGCCCGTAGTCGCCCTCTGCGGCAAAGTGTGGGTACCGTTGCGGGACCCTAGCGGCTTCCCAGTGTGTCCCAAGTGCAAGGCCATCCATGAACAGATGAAGAACTTCGGACCAAACTGGCCTTTCGGGGCGGACGGCGAGTGAGCGCCGAACACCAGCGCCAACCCCAACAAGTTTCAATATTTGCAGCAGAGCAGCTGCCTCCTGCATACCCGAAGAGGGCGGCATGGGGTACTGCGGGGTCGTTGCGTGCTTGGCAGGCTGCTGCGCTGAAACAATACTTGACCACCGCGCCGCAGGATTTTCTGGCAGTTGCTACTCCCGGCGCAGGTAAAACCACGTTTGCGTTGCGTGTTGCTACTGAACTTATCGGTTCGGGCGTGGTAGACAAGATGACTGTCGTATGCCCGACCGAGCACCTGAAGGTGCAGTGGGCCGATGCCGCAGCGCGAGTCGGTATTCACATCGATCCCTCCTTCCAGAACTCTCAGGGGCGGGCAGGATCCCACTTTGATGGGGTAGCGGTTACCTACGCGCAGGTTGCGGCCAATCCCCGAGTGCACCAGCAGCGTACGGGCGAATTCCGAACCCTGGTGATTCTTGACGAGATCCACCATGCCGGCGACGCGAAGTCTTGGGGAGATGGGATTCGCACCGCTTTCGAGGGAGCTACTCGCAGGTTGGCTCTTACAGGTACCCCGTTCCGCTCGGATACCTCTGCGATTCCCTTCGTGCGTTACGCCGAGGACGAGCAGGGTATCAAGCGGTCGAAAGCAGACTTCACCTACGGGTACGGCAACGCACTACGCGACGGGGTAGTGCGCCCGGTCATCTTCTTGTCCTATTCCGGGTCGATGCATTGGCGCACTAGCGCGGGAGACGAGATTTCGGCGCGGCTAGGCGAACCGCTGACCAAAGACATGACTAAGCAGGCGTGGCGTACCGCTCTGGACCCGAACGGAAAGTGGATCCAGGAGGTGCTCTCTGCTGCCAACCAGCGCCTCGATCTGGTGCGTCGACAAATTCCGGACGCAGCGGGGCTGGTTATTGCCTCCGACCAGACTAAGGCCCGTGCCTACGCCGGGCACCTGGCGCGCATCACAGGGAAGTCGCCAGTAGTCGTGTTGTCGGATGATGACGGCGCTTCGGAACTGATTGATAAGTTCCAAGATTCCAAGGACCGCTGGATGGTTGCGGTGCGCATGGTGTCCGAGGGCGTAGACGTACCTCGCCTAGCAGTTGGCGTTTATGCAACTTCGGCATCCACGCCGCTGTACTTTGCGCAGGCTATCGGTAGGTTTGTGCGTGCGCGCAAACGTGGGGAGACGGCCTCGGTATTCTTGCCTTCTGTAGCCCCGCTACTGGATCTTGCCGCGTCCTTGGAAGTGGAGCGCGACCATGCTTTGAATAAGCCAGAGGCAGAAGAAGACGGCCAGATGAGTGCCGAAGAACGCGCTCTGGCAATGGCGAATAGAAACGAGAGTGCTTCTTCAGATTTGCTGGGCGGATTTGAAGCAATAGATTCGGGTGCAGAATTTGCTGGGGTTCTTTTTGATGGCTCCGATTTTGGCACCATCGCCGAAGTGGGATCTGTAGAAGAACAGGAATTCTTGGGCATTCCTGGCCTCTTAGAACCGGATCAGGTAGTCACTTTGCTTCACGATCGGCAAACTAAGCAGATGGCTCAGCAGCGCAAGGCGCAGGCCGCAGCCATGACCAGGTCAAAGAACGCCGGAATTGCCGATCACAGAGCTAGAGCGCAGATGCGGAAGGAACTGTCCAAGCTGGTGGCAAAGTGGGCGCGTTCATCCGGGGAAGCACATTCGACAATCCACGCTAAATTGCGACGCATTTGCGGGGGGCCGCCGGTAGCTCAGGCGACCACTGAACAAATTCAGTCTCGCATATCTAAACTTCAGGATTGGTTCGTCGGAAGACGGTAGAATGAGCAGCGGAAACGCCATCTTGTAGCGGCGTTTCGTGGAAGAAGGAACTCTCATGTGGCGTGTTGCTGGCCTGTTGACCGATAGCCCTGAAGACCAACTAGGTAGGCTGAATTCGCTCGGCGTCGCCGGGGTCGAACTTCGAAGCGCATTTGGGAGAACCATCCTAGACTTGCCCGATCGGCAGGTCCAGCAGATTCGCGACCTGCTCGACAAATACGACATGCAGGCCTACGCATTGGGCACAGACTTGGCAACCATGCCGGTAGATGCCGACTACTCGATGGAGCGGGTGCACCGGGCTGTGGAAGTGGCAACCCGTCTTGGCTGTGAAGAGATCTGTGGCTATTCGTTCAAAATCCCGGCACGGACCAATCCGGACCGCTTCAAAGGCGAGGTAGTTGAGCGCATTGGCCAAATAATAGAGGTCGTTTCGAAAGCCCAGATGGTCTATTTACACGAGAACGCGCTGGGATACTACGGGGATGTACCCACGCGAGTACTGGACCTGGCCGAATGCTTCACCGAAGAAAGTTTTTCGCTGGTATTTGACCCGCTCAGCTATTTAACCTGCGGCGTGCACCCGATAGAGGCAGCCTACCCGCAGATAGCTGATCGCGTCAGCTACGTGCGGTTGCATAGAGACGTGAAGATCTCTCCGCGCCAGAGGCAAGCCTACGTGGAAGACCTGCTAGTACACTTGCAAAAAGACGACTTCGCAGGGGTCATTGCCCTTGACGGCATTTCTGATCAGCAGGGCGACAAAGAACGCGAATCCTTCGCCGCCCTGCTTCAGGGTTAGCACTTCGTTGAAATATCGACGTATGTGGTGGTTATTGCCGGGTCGCCCTCGGACAACCGCCATGCCTGGTAGGGAAGTTCGTTGCGCGAGGCTATATGCCTTTCTGCGGCATCTTGCAGGGCCTGTGCGCCCATGAAGGATTCGTCGATAACGCCATCTTTTACGTAGGTCACCTGCAGAGGGCGAGCGCCCCGCTCCTTGAGTTCGGCCAGGGCGTCCTCTTCACAGTCGGCCATTACGAGTACTTCTTCGGAAGAATATCCTTCTTCGTTTCGGATGCGGCCTGCCCACTTCTTGCCGCCCACGGTAGCCTTTGACGAGGACTTCTTAGCTACCGGCACTCGGCAGCCATCAGGCCCTTCGTGCTCTACCAGTTTGTAGACCAGGGCTGCGGTGGGAATACCCGAACCGGTAACCAGACGGGTACCAACGCCGTAGGAATCAACCGGTGCCGCCCCCAGTGCAGCAATCTGATATTCGTCCAGGTCAGAGGTGACAGTGACCTTCGTGTCAGTGGCGCCCAAAGAGTCGAGCTGCCCGCGCACGGTAAAGGCCTGGGCCACCAGGTCACCAGAGTCCAGGCGAACTGTGCCGAGCTCGCCGCCAGCGTCCCTTGCGGCCTGGACTGCCTTTTCGACCCCCTTGGCAACATTGAAGGTGTCGACTAGCAGGGTGGTGTTGGTTCCCAGCGACTCAATCTGCGCCGCGAAGGCATCTTCTTCAGTGTCGTGAATCAAGGTAAAGGAGTGGGCTGCGGTACCAATTGCAGGGATGCCGTAACGTTTAGCTGCTTCCAAATCGGAGGTGCCCTTGAACCCACCAATGATGGCTGCGCGAGCAGCAGAAATAGCGGCCCGCTCGTGGGTGCGGCGGGCACCCATATCCATGCAGGGGCGACCGTGTGCCGCGATCGTCATTCGGGAAGCTGCTGAAGCCACCGCGCAGTCGTGATTCAAAATAGACAGGGCTAAGGTCTCCAGTACCACGGCCTCGGCAAAAGTGGATTCGACGGTAAGTAGCGGCGACCCCGAAAAGTAACATTCGCCCTCGGGGTAGCCAATTATGTCACCGGAAAAATGAAAATTCTTCAGAAAGTCAAGGCAATCGTCAGAGACAATTTTTTCCTTAGCCAAGTAGTCGATTTGCTCGTCTTGAAACTCGAAGCGTTGCAGTGCTTCCAGGATGCGAGCGGTACCCGCAACTACGCCAAAGCGCCTCTTCGAAGGCAGTTTTCGGCCGAAAAGTTCGAACACTGAGCGCCGTTGCGCAATGCCACTTTTCAAAGTCGCGTCGATCATTGTCAGTTCGTACATATCCGTCAAAAGTGACGTTACTGGTGAGGCAGTCATATGCACAGTGTACTTTCATCGCTTCGAAGAGTCCTGAAATAGGACAGAAATGGCTCCAAGACATCTTTGACTGTCTCATTTGCCAATATTTGAGCCGAAACCTGTTTACTCTAGTGGCATGAGTCAGAGTTCACCTCAGATGCGGCCCAAGCTAGCGGCGCAGCATGTCTGGTCGGTCCAGATCTGGGATGATCCGGTGAATCTAGATCCGTATTTACAGCGGGTGTTAGTGAAACAGTTTGGGCTCAGTCTTGAAGCTGCTACTGAAAGAGTTGCCCTATTACGAACCCGGGGGAAGGTCTCGGTAGCCACCGGCCCGCGCGAGCGTGCCGAGGCGATTGCCGCTGCGCTACACGAATACGGTATTTCTGCCACCGTTTCGCAGCAGTTCGGGGACTAACATGCAGGCCTTTACCAGTGCCGAGGGCGGCTATCTTGCGGGGGTGAGCAGGGAAGAACGGGAAATCCTCTTGCAGGCAATCGCCGAGGTTGTGCGCGCCCTGGACGCGCCTTTGCCCAGAGGTGAACTGTTACAGGCACTGCGCGCTTTGGAACCGGAAGAGGAACGCGAACAACCCAATTCGTTGTCGCTTCGTCGACTATTGCCCCCACTGTCCGAGAATCCTAGAATCGCGGCCCAGCTGCGTGCCTTAACCGAGGATTCGCTGCGTTCGGTCAAATCGGAGCGGTTGCAGGTTCTTGAAAAGGAACTGGCCGAACCTTCGGGTCCCGACGGGCAAATCTTCGTTCCCGAAGAGCAAGTGTGGCAATGGCTTGCTGGCATAAACGATCTGCGCCTTTCCATCTCGGGCGCTTTGGGAATACCTGCCGAGACACCCGGCGGGGTGGGGGTGGCTGACGTGCAAGAGCACTTTGGTCCCCAAAAATGTGATCCGACAGAAGAACAACGCAATGTTTTTGTGGCCTCCGTCTATTCTGCGTTGGGGTGGTGGCAGACTTCACTGATAGAGCGCATGGAGGCAAGCACTCAACCAACGTAGTCTGGAACTGTGAATGATGCGCCGATTGGGATATTTGACTCTGGGTTAGGTGGGCTAACTGTGGCCCGCTCTGTTATCGACCAGTTGCCGCATGAATCCGTGTACTACGTCGGAGACACTGCAAACACCCCATACGGAGAGAAGTCGATTCCGCAGGTGCGCGAACTCGCCCTGGCGGTGATGGACGATCTGGTGTCTAAACGCGGCGTGAAGATGCTTGTCATTGCCTGTAACACTGCTACGGCGGCGGTACTACACGACGCTCGCGAGCGCTACACCGCTAAGGCGGGAATCCCCGTTGTAGAGGTAATTCGCCCGGCGGCTAGGCGCGCAGTTGAGGCAACTCGTAACAATCGCATCGGAATTATTGGGACGAAGGCAACGGTTCGCTCAGGCGCTTATGCGGATGCTCTGGCTGCTGTGCCGGGATTGCACGTTACGCAGCAGGCATGCCCACGGTTCGTGGAATTTGTAGAATCTGGTATCACTACTGGCGACGAGGTGCTCAAGGTCGCTAGAGAATACTTGCAACCGGTAAAAGAAGCCGGGGTGGACACGCTGATCTTAGGATGTACCCACTATCCGCTACTGCAGGGGGCCATCAGTTACGTTATGGGTCCGAAGGTGACGTTGGTGTCCTCCTCGGATGAAACGGCAGCTGATGTTTACCGCGAACTCATGGTTCGCGACCTTGAGGCGACGCGAGGCGAGCCTGCACACCGTTTTACTTGCACGGGTCCCACCGAACCGTTCATGTCATTGGCAAAACGGATTATGGGACCGGGCATCCCGGTAATTCCAGAAAGCACTTAGGAGTGACGAAGTGAAGCTCACTGTTCTTGGCGCATCAGGATCCATGTCTGGTCCGAATTCTGCAGCTTCCAGCTACTTGGTTTCAGCTGGGAGTACTCAGATCGTTATGGACATGGGGCCCGGCTCATTCGGGGCTTTGCTGCGTAACACCGATCCGGCGGACCTAGACGCGATCTTCCTTTCCCACTTGCATGCTGATCACTGCACCGACATTTTGTCGATGCAGGTTTACCGCCGCTGGCATCCCAAAGGAAAGCTGAGGCCGGTACCCGTTTATGCGCCCTCGGGGATCGTAGAGCGGGTGCGCGGTATTGAGGGCAACTCTGACACTTCTGAAACTTACGCGGACGTGTTTGATTTTCGCCCTCTACCGGCGGATGTGCAGATAGGCGATCTGCACGTTCGTTCCACCGCCGTGTACCACTCGGTAGAGGCATACGCGCTCACCGTTGAAGGGCCAAGTGAGGGCGGCGGTTCGGCGTCCCTTTGCTACAGCGGCGACACTGACGAATGCGACGGCGTAGTAGAAGCATGCGCCGGGGTGGACCTGTTCCTGTGCGAATGCGGTTTCACTAGCGAAGACACCGCCGAAGGGATACACCTGAACGGTATCAAGGCTGCCCGCGTTGCAGCCAAGGGGCAAGCCTGCAAACTGCTGCTAACCCACATCCAACCGTGGACTGAGGCAAGCGTATGCCTGAACGAAGCCGAAGGGTTCCTAAAGAGCCCAGAGGGCGAACAGCTGGCAGGAACTGCGGGGCTCCTTAACGCCAAAGTAGGCCTTGCCGAAGACGGCAAGACCTACCTGCTGTAGCAGCTACAAGAGCGGGGCAATGTCCTTTGCCAAGGCCCTAAAAGAGATGCCACGGTGACTGATCTGGTTCTTCTGTTCGGGGCTCATCTGTGCGGTAGTTACCTCGTAGCCGTCAGGACGGAAGATCGGGTCGTAACCAAACCCGCCCTCGCCGTGGCGTTCGTGCAATAACTGGCCAGATACCTTACCCATGCGTACAACCTCGGTGCCATCGGGCAGAACCAAGGCCGCAGCGGACACGAAGGCGGCACCGCGATACTTATCGGGCACGTCAGCTAGTTGACCTAAAAGCAGGTCCAAGTTAGCGGCGTCATCGCCGTGGCGTCCCGCCCACCGGGCCGAGAAGATCCCCGGGGCTCCACCTAAAACGTCCACGCAGATACCCGAATCGTCCGCAATCGCAGGCAGCCCGGTGGCATCAGTTAGTGCGTGAGCCTTCAGCAGCGCATTCTGTTCGAAAGTCACCCCATCTTCTTTGGGCTCAGGTGCACCCAGCCCAGCCGCAGATACGACGGCGTCAGGATCAAAATTATTCAATTCCTCGGCCAAGATCTGGTGCAGTTCAAACAACTTGTGCTGGTTGTGCGTGGCAAGTACCAGCTTCACCTTGTCAGAGAGCTTATTCATCCAGGGCAGCCTTCTGTAGTTGGGCCAGATTAGCGCATCCGGCCTCAGCCAGATCTAGCAGCTTGCCCAATTCGGAACGATCAAACGGAGCGCCCTCTGCGGTGCCCTGGACCTCTACGAACTTGCCGGAACCAGTCATTACCACGTTCATGTCAGTTTCGGCGCGCACGTCCTCTTCGTAAGGCAAATCTAGCCTGGGTTCTCCGTCAATGATGCCGACCGAAATGGCACTAACCGAATCTGTCAGCACGGGGTTCTTCCCATCGGCGCGGATCAGCCCCTGCTTCTGGCCATAACGCACCGCATCCACGAGGGCGACATAAGCGCCAGTAATAGAAGCGGTACGGGTGCCCCCGTCCGCCTGTAACACGTCACAGTCAAGCACAATAGTGTTCTCGCCAAGTGCCTCAGTGTCGATGATGGCGCGCAACGAACGGCCGATCAGTCGAGAGATCTCGTGGGTGCGGCCGCCAATCTTGCCCTTCCTAGACTCGCGCTGGGAGCGCGTCGAAGTGGCGCGGGGCAGCATCGAATATTCGGCAGTTACCCAACCGCGTCCCTGTCCCTTGAGCCACCTGGGCACCCCTTCTGTCAGAGAAGCCACGCACAGCACAGTGGTATTACCAAAGGAAATCAGTACGTTCCCTTCGCCCTCATTTAGCCAATTGCGTTTGATTTCTACCTTACGAAGCTCATCTACTTCGCGTCCGTCTGCTCTACTAGTCATACCTTTACCATACAGGCGCGCGCAGGCAGAGCCAGCCCGGAAGCAATAGTGTAAAGGCATGGTGCAAAAACTTCCCCTAGCCCGCGGTGGCATAGATGCAGCCAGTCAAGACCGAGCAAATGTTGACCTAGCAGCCCTTGCGGCTGCAGCCCCCGTAATAGCGGTAGACATGCGGCGGCGCGTCCTGTTGCGACAAGAGGACAAACCCGCTTTAGCTGCCCTGACGCCCTCGGAAATAAGGCGGGAATTCTCCAGCCTCACCCAAGCTATTGCACAGGGGCGGATCTTCTTTCTGGGCAAAGTCGAAGGCAAGCCGGTACTTGGCTGCCACGTTTCGGATCTAGATTCCTTTAGGGGGCGGCGGATCAGCTCAATCCGCCAGGTAGGAGCATTACTAAGCCCGGCAGATTCTTCGCTCGCATCGGCAGCCATTGCGCTCGCGGTGTGGCACTCGGGGGCCGCATACTGCCCAGTGTGTGGGGCCAATACCGTTGCGCAAGCAGGCGGGTGGGAACGTAAATGTTCCGGATGCGGCAAAATAAGCTATCCGCGCACTGACCCATCAATTATCTGTTCGGTCATTGATGAGCAGGATCGGCTCCTAATCGCACACAATATTGCCTGGCAGGAGGGCCGTATTTCTGTTCTGGCCGGTTACGTAGAAGCAGGTGAAGCTGCAGAAGAGACGGTGCACCGCGAGATTGCCGAAGAGGTGGGATTGAGCGTTTGTAACGTGCAGTATTTATATTCGCAAGCCTGGCCATACCCACGCTCTTTGATGCTGGCATTTACTGCGACCACAGCCGCGACGGACGCGGACATAGTGTGCCAGGAGGACGAAATCGGGTGGGCCAAGTTCGTCACCAGAGAAGAATTTATTTCGCTTGCTAAGAAGCAACAGATAATTGTTCCCTCCGATACCACAATCGCTGCTAGCATGATCGAGCGCTGGCTAGGCCAGCCGCTTCCCAGACCTGAAGGGGAGGGCGCTAGTCTCATCTGTCAGTAGTAGGAGGCACAATCTAGACCATGGAACCTGCCAAATTGCTTGACGCCCTCGATCCGGAACAACGCAGGGTAGCCCAGCAGGTGACGGGGCCGTTAGTGGTAAGGGCCGGTGCCGGTACTGGCAAGACTCGGGCTATCACTTACAAGATTGCCTACGCGGTTGCCAGCGGTGTCTACGACACTCATGACGTGCTGGCAGTTACTTTCACTACCAGGGCGGCATCAGAGATGTCTGCCAGGCTGCGCGCCCTAGGAGTGCCGGGGGTGCAGGCGCGCACTTTCCACTCGGCAGCCCTGCGGCAGCTGCGGTATTTCTGGCCCACAGCGGTCGGCGGCCCCCCACCAAATCTTGTTGACCACAAGGCGCCGCTCGTAGCGGCGGCTGCTTCCAGGTTGGGCCTGCGCGCGGATAAAACTACGGTGCGCGATTTGGCATCCGAAATTGAGTGGGCCAAAGTGTCTTTGATCAGTCCGTCTGATTACGTGCAGACGGTTACAGAGCTAGGGCGGGACATGCCTGCCGAGCTTACGGCGGAGCAGACCGCTCGGTTGCTTACGGTATACCAGAGCGTGAAGAGCGAACGCGGCGTCATCGATTTTGAGGACGTGCTTCTGCTAACCGTGGGGATGCTTGCCGAGCGGGGGGACATAGCCGCAAAAGTGCGGGCGCAATACAAACACTTCGTGGTAGACGAATATCAGGACGTGTCCCCGCTGCAACAAGAACTGCTCAACCAGTGGGTCGGTTCGCGCAACAACCTATGCGTAGTTGGCGATGTTGCCCAGACCATCTACTCCTTTACCGGGGCTACTTCAAAATATCTGGTGGATTTTCCCAAGCGTTTTCCGGGGGCCGGAGAAGTTGAGCTAGTTCGCAACTATCGGTCGTCGCCGCAGGTGGTGTCTCTGGCCAACCGGATTGTGCGCAACATGGGCAGGGGCACCAGTAAGTTGCAGGGCGCAGTGCAGCTACAAACCCAACGGGAAATTGGAAAGGCTGTGCAATACTACGTCTACAGTGATGACGAGGCCGAAGCGCGGGCGGTCGTGCAGCAAATTATTAAGTTGCGTGATAGTGGGGTAAATCTGGCTGACCAGGCCATCTTGTATCGCATTAACGCCCAATCTCAGGCTTTTGAACAGGCATTGTCTGAAGCTGGGATTGGCTACTTGGTGCGCGGAGCCGAAAAATATTTCAATCGGCAAGAGATCCGCAAGGCAATGGTCCTTATTCGATCTATGGCCAAGGCTGGCTCCCCAATTCCGCTTACCCAAGCTGTAGCCGATGCTGCCTCCTCTGTGGGGTGGACGGCGTCTCCGCCGGCAGGCACGGGCGCGGTGCGGGAACGCTGGGACGCGCTGGACGCCCTCGTAAAGTTGGGCGAAGACCGGGCCCAAAAGGGGCTAAGCCTGCGCGATTTTGCGGCGGAACTGGAAGAGCGGGCCGCCTCGGCGAACGCGCCGCAAATAAATGGCGTAACCCTGTCCTCAGTGCATGCTGCCAAGGGCCTTGAGTGGGATGCTGTTTTCTTTGTGGGGGTATCCGAGGGGTTATTCCCCATTTCGCAGGCGCAGACTCCGCAACAAATTGCTGAAGAACAACGCTTGGCATATGTGGCAGTCACCCGGGCTCGCAGCCATCTGCACGTTTCTTACGCCAAGGCTCGTTCCGAGGGGCGGCGGGCCACCAGGAAGCCTTCCCGCTTCTTTGATGGGATTTGGCCTCGGGAAGTATCCCGGACGCCTGCGCTCAGCAAAGCAACAGGGAGGGCGGCAGCGAAGGAATTTGAAGAGGAAGCCAGCCCAGCAGAGAAGGAGCTCTTCGAAAAATTACGCACATGGCGTGCGGCAGTAGCGAAGGGGATATCTAAGCCTGCTTTTACTGTGCTTACAGACGTGACCTTACGAGATACCGCCACTGTGCGCCCGGCTACGGTCAAGCAACTGTCACTGATACGAGGGATTGGCAGGGTAAAACTTGACCAGTATGGGGCAGCAATACTGGCGGTAGTGCGCGGCGAGGATCCGGCGCGCATCGCAAAGAAAACTTTGGCTAATTTTACTGACTTGGCTGCAGACTAGCCCCGCACCCGCATCGCGGTTCAACCTGCCAATGCTGGTAGGTTGGAATTGGACTGTCAGTTGTGAACGTCCAGGTCGCACCCACGGTGTCAGGGATGCGGCCCCGCGCTAAATCGGCTGCTTGACGCACGATAAACGCGCCTACAGCAAAAGTGAGGATAGATTCGGCCCGTTGGGGAAGGGTCTTGCCTAACATGCATTTTAAGTTGGCCCACAGCGGATCTTTTCGTTGTTTGGCAATGTCAACGCAGTTGATACACGGTGAAGCTGAAGGCATGACTAACGGTCCCACCTCTATAGAAGTGTCCAATACGGTTACCAGTAGATGAGGGATTCCGTCGAACATGTAAGGAAGCGCTCGGCTCGCGTCCGCTGTCGGACTAGAGATCAAGATGGCAAAATTGGCCGGACCTCGAAAGGGCATTGTGGTGGGGGATATCTTCTGCCGTACTAGCTGCGCGCGTGGGGAGCCCACGTCCTCGGAGCGGTAAAACAGTCCAACATCTTGGTCACTCACTGGGGCAGGATCCTTCGGATCGATGCGGAGGAACCCGGCTTTCGACAACAGTACTGCGGTGTGTGCACCTAAAGGATCAAGGCCTTCGATTCTGGTGCGCAAGTAGGCGCGGGCCTGCACCCCTTTTGCTGATCCTTCTTGCCGCACCCACCACTCTTGATCCGTCCCGGCCGGCCTGGTTCGCCCGTGCCAGACCATGTTGGCTTCCGACAGGAGGCCCCAGATCTGCTGATAGTCCTCTTGGGGAAGGGCACGCCTGCGTTTTGTTCCAGTCTTCGCCCTTCCGAGGGCGTGGATGTAGTTGCGCTGCTGCCTAGTTAGCCCTTCTAACCTGCAGGCGAGTGGTGGTGCGGTACCAAGCTGTATCGCTCCGCCGGGAAGCGAAACGATTGGAACTCCGGGCTTCAATCTCATAATTCCCCCTAACAGGTCAAGGGTTTCATGAGTTTGTAGCTGCTACGGCAGAAGCAAAAATGCTGTGGAAAAGCCTGTGGATAACCTACTCGTTGGGGTCGTCAGAGTCACCGGAGTCTGCAGAGTCCTCGTCTTGGGATTCCTTGATCTGCTGCTGTCCGGCCGATTCGTCGCCAGCATCTAGGCCTTTCGCGTATCCCAAGGTGCCGTCTAGTAACGCTTCGAGTTCGGCATCTACCTGGGCGTCGGCCTCGGCTGCTTCTTGGCGCCCCTCCAGGAATGAGTCCGGGTTGTCCAGCTCTTCTGCTGTGGGCATCACGTCGGGGTGGGACCAGTACTTGTCCCGCTCGGCTTGGCCTACTTTATCGCCGAGAACGCGCCAGAGTTTAGCTGCATCTCGGACACGTTTCGGCCGTAGTTCTAGACCCATTAGCTGGGCTAGTACTTGCTCAGCGGGGCCCCCCTGAGAACGTCGCCTCCGCATCATCTCTTGTAGTGGGGCAGCCGCGGGAAGATAGGCGCTGCACGCCTTGGCGGTTACTTCTTCGACCCACCCTTCGACTACTGCGAGGATAGTTTCGACCTCTTTTTTGGCCTGTTCTTGTGCCTCGGAGGAAGTGGGGGAGAGCATGCCGGAAGACATGGCTTCTTGGATGTGTGCCGGATCCATGGAATCTAGATCGCGAACCGCCTGCTCAATGTGGTCGAAGTCTATTTGGATCTGAGCGGAGTACTTGCTTATGGCGCGGAGTAGGTAGGAGCGCAGCCACGGGGCAGCATTGTAAAGGCGAGCGGAAGCTGCCTCGCGTACTGCTAGGTACTGCAGCACGGCGTCAGCTCCGATTCCCAGGTCAGTTCCAAAATCATACACATTTGAAACGACTAAGGCAGTAAGGGAGTCATCAGAGAGGGGCAGCCCCACATCGGTAGAGCCTAGGGCTTGGCCTGCTAGAGTACCAATGGCCTGCCCGATCTGCATGGCGAACACCGATCCGGACATTCGTCGAACCATGTCCGCTGGGTTCATCTTTCCTAGGGCTCCAGAGATGCCGAGGCCCGGAATTGCGAAGGAGCCTTCCGCCTGGTCGAGTCCCATTCGTCCGAGCTGCTGAGAGAGGGCATCGGTCATGGCGTCAGCGGCGTGGGTGGCAACTGGCATGCACATGACTTTCCAGGTTGGCAGTGTCTGTCTGATCCATTCGGCCCGCGACCATGCGTGCCTATTTGCTTTTCCGGGGGTCAACACCGTCACTGAATCGAGCCACAGGTCAGCTATTGACAGCGCATCACGTGCTCTGGCGGCCTGCGCGGCGGTTGGGGCCGGATCCGGTTTTGTGGAGCTGGTTTGGATAGCAATCTGCGAGACCATATCCCAATCCAGGGCTTCAGATGAGCCAGAGAACAACTGGGTTACAGACTGTATTAGGTGTTGTATCTGGGTGGGATCCTTCGGTAGGTTCATACCTCCGGTAATTGCCTGAGGATCCAGCCCGCTTTGCCGCATCTGCTCTAGCATGCGTTCAGCGGCCTCGTCGCCCAGTAGCTGGCGTAGCATCTGCTCAATGCCAGATAGGTCGTCGTTGCTGTTAGAGTCGGCCATTTTCGATTCCCCCACTTGTCGGTTGCGACCAGTTTACAGGGCAAGGCATTTGACCTCGCTACGGGGATAGGAGTTATCGCCATCGGAGGAAGTGAGCATTGCCCGGGGCAGGCCTATTGGCGCGGCAGGGGCGATTAGGCAGTTCCGGGTGCACCTGCCGATGCTGTGCAGATGAGCTCTTTTCTTTTAGAGGGCGGGTTAGTGCCCTTGTTGTTTCTCGGCGTCATCTGTGAGGACGGTGCTGGTATTGCGGACGCGAAATGGGGTGGAAGTTGAGGTAGTGGTCATTAGCTCGTCTACTTTTTGATAGGGGTGACCGGCTGCCTGGTAGTAGACCTCCCAGGTGGTGGTTAGTGTTATTTGCCGCTGCTCGGCTGGGGCGTACAGGTGGGTGATGTTTTGGTTTGGGTAGGGCAATCCTGGGGAAGTGGTTGTGGTAGTTTTTCCGTCTGCCCAGTCCCATTCGTATTTAATGGGGCGAGCTTTGAGAGTCACTGCTATTGGCCCCACATTGATGGTTTGGACTTGGGATTTTGCCGTCGTATAGGCGATTACCGGGGGATCGCCTGGCAGCACTGCATCGGTGTCCGGCTGACGGCGCACCGCGGGTGCCTGCAGGTCGGCGCTTTGTATCCATCTGTGTACTTGGGCTGGTACGGCTGCTAGAGCCTGTTGAACTGGGCTAGGCGCCTGCGCAGTAGAGGTGGGCGCAGGCGGACACAGTGGGAGGAGAGCCTGATAATACACGGCAAATGGGTAAAATAAGCCTGATGTGTCGCGGCAGGGGAGGGGATCCTGAGAATGGGTAGCAGGCGTCGCGGTCGCGCCCACCTGGGGCTGATAGCTCTGATTCGAGTATCCTGTAGAACCACCGTTGCCAGGAGTCGACTGTGAAAGCTCAAGAATTATTGATTGTGAGCTGTTCTTAGCTCCTAATATGACCGGGCTCTTGTCATCGGCTACAGCGGCCCCAGGGGTGAAAAATGCGAAAGCTATGCATATGGCAATGCAGGCGATCTTATTTTTGAGCATTTTCGCGAAGAGCCTCTTCAAGTCGTTGGGAGCGGAAATCTCTTACTTCCCACATATTGTCGCGATAGATGAGGTTTATGCCGTATAGAAAGATGCCGCCGCTGATTCGATCTTCTGGCTCTTTGATGGAGGTATAAGTCGGAAATGAGACCTTAAACTGCGTATAAAAAATGTCGCCTTCTTTGGGATGGGCTACATCCGGACTAACAGACGCTTTCTTACCGGTCCACTTACCGTCTGCTTTTAGCTTAGTTTCAATTTCTGTAAACGTTTCTTGTGCGCTGCCTTCTTTTGCGAGTACTTGCTGCATCGGTCGGGTATTGCCGGACTGGATGGCGTAGTCATGGGCTTCTATAAAGTATTTGCCGGTGGCGATGGCGCCTTCCTGAGTGTTGCGCTGGGCCTCAAGGGGAAGAATTGGCGGTCCGTCTTCCCACCCTGACTTTGGGGTTGGTTTTTGTGAGCGGCTTTGGGAACTGGTCGGGGATTGCTTGGGGGAGGAATCTGCTTGGGTGGTGCAGCCGCTACAGAGGAGGGCGCCAACTATTGCGACAGCAGTAAGATGCTTCGTTGCATGTTTCACGTTTTCAAAGTTACCGGATGCTTTTCTGTCCCCGCAACAGGTGTTGCCGCCCCTGTGGAAAACTGCTTTTTCTGGAAGTGATCGGGGGCGGCAGAATGGTTAGTGGTGGCGCCTGGGTTGACTCAGCTTTCCCTATTCTTCTATCCGCACGGAGGCCAAATTTTGCGTTCCAGGCTCCATCTTGATTAGAGAAAGCTGATCCCGCAATTGAGCATCTCTACACTGTTCTTCTTTATGGGGTATCGACTGAGGTGGGCGGAAAGAGGCGTACAAGGTATGGGGCGTAGAATACTCCACCGTCCCTGGGCTCCGCTGCTACGAATTTCGTGGATATCTTGTCCTTGACCCACAAACCTGTTTTGTTGATATTGGCTCTTATGTAGGGGTCCTTCAGGGCAAGTCTTTTCCTGGCGAGGGCCTGTTACACTTGCTCGGTATTTCCGGTCTGTACGGCATAGTCGTGGGTATCTATAAAGTATTCGCCGGAGGCAACTGCGCCTTCTCTTGTGTCGGGCTGCGCCTCGATGGGAATGAGGCGGACAGACCTCTATCCTGATTTTTGGGAAGGGGGCCGCCTGGGCAGCAAGAGCGGCTACTGGATGTTAGTTGCCGATGCTTGCTTGTGGCCTATCTTGTATGGATCCTGACTGTCGCGGGAAGGCGTGCGTCTTCCGTTGACGTCGTGTATCTGCCACCTGCCAGACTTGAAAGTAGCGTGCACGATATATTCTCCGGTAGACCGAGAACCTGTAATGGCTATGGTGACGACATACCTGCTGTCGCTGAGCCGCTGTACGTTTGCGACCTCGCCGTAAGTTGCGGCCCCTTTTACTGGCCCGTATTCCGTTAGCGTTTTGCGGATTGCCTGCAATTTCTGTTGTATGGGGGCACCCGTCTCGGCGACTCTGTCCAGCGGCTCCATATTTCCAGTACTCATTGCGTAATAGTGTGCCTCTAAGAAGTATTTAGCGGCGGCAATAGCACCTGTCTTGCTTTTCTCATGTAAATTCGCCGGCAGTTTGGGAGCGGTGCGCGCTGTCGGATCAGAGCTTGGCGAACTATTTCCGTATTCTTCGGACTCCTGGTCTTCTTGACGCTCTTCCTCTGAGTAGTCCCCGTCCCCTTCGTCGCTGTCTGAGAAGTTGTGGTCGTGGTCGCTACTCGACCGGTTGGTTGATTCCTCTGTTGGGGAAGAGTCGTCGCTGTCGGAGCTAAAAGGCGTGATGATGCACCCTGTGCATAGCAGGGTTATGGCGGTTGCGATAGCTAAAAAATGTGATGTTGTATGTCTCACACTTTATAGATATTGCGCCGCTGTCTCCGCTGCAACAGTAACGCGCAGAATGTCCAGTACATAGGCTCTTTTTAGGTAAGGGATAAGAAATCTTGGCACAATGGGGCCGTGGAAGAAAAACGTCCTTGGTATCGCAAGAAGTCTGCTCTAGGTGTAGCTGCTGTGGCGGTTGCTGCAATCGCTGCGGTGGCAGTGCCGTTACCGTACGTGATCGAGAGTCCCGGGCCCACTTTTAACGTGTTGGAAAAGCAGGGAGACAAAAAGGTGATTTCCGTGTCGGGGGCGACAACGTATCCCACCTCCGGGTCGCTGCGGATGGTAACCGTGTCGATGCGTGGGGGACCTGGCGCTAACGTGTCTCTGGCCGAATTAGTGGCGGCGTACTTGCGCGGGCACAGCCAGATAACTCCGGAAGAGGAAGTGTTTCCCAAGAATGTTACCCGCGAGCAGATCGAACAGGCCGCGGCGGCGCAGATGCAGGGCTCCCAGCAGAATGCGGAGGCTGCGGCTCTTGCCGAGCTCGGTTACAAGGTGCCCGCCATCTTCGAGATCATGCATGTTGCCAAAGGTACCGATGCTGACGGCAAGCTGAAAAAGGGCGATAAGATTCTTAGAATTTCCGAGGGCGGTAATTCTGTAACCACTGATACTGCCGGCTCCCTGTTCGCTTTTCTGAAGAAGGTGCCGCCTAAGAAAGTGGTGACGGTTAAGGTGCGTCGCGCTGGTAGGGACCAGGATGTTGCTGTGCGCACTTCCAAGGCCGAAGGTAGACGAGGCTCCGTTATGGGGGTCGTCCTAAAGCCCGATGTGAAACTGCCGGTAAAGGTGAATATTGCCCTGGCTGACGTTGGTGGACCCAGCGCCGGAACTATGTTCGCCCTCGGGATTATTGATCAGCTGACCCCGGGCGCGATGACTGGCGGCAAGCAGATTGCCGGCACGGGAGCCATTCGCATGGATGGCGAGGTCGAAGCTATTTCTGGTGTGCCCCAGAAGATGGCTGGTGCCTACGCAGATGGGGCAAGGTACTTCCTGGTCCCAAGACAGAACTGTGCGGACACTAATGGGGCGATACCCAAAGGAATGCGAGTAGTTCGCATAGATACTTTGACCGATGCTCGCGCGGCGGTGGAAAGCATTGGGAAGGGCAAGGTTGATGCGCTCCCAACCTGCTCCACGAAGTAGCCGCTATGCAGAGGGTGCGAAAGTGGCTAGCAGCGCCTTCTCTAGATCTGGTACCAACCCGGAGGAAGCTACTACCTGATCCTCGCTGTCGTGAGAGCGGGTGCGCACAGCAGTAAAAGAGGCGCCGGAGCGAAGCGCGCCAGCTACCATGCGGACCTCGTCTCGATCCGGGTGGGACATCAAGAACTCGGTGCGCTCCTGCGGATCTTCAGGAGCTTCGGCCTCGACCTGTGGGGGAACGATGATGCGCTCCATAGCCACTGCTGCGCCCTCGACCATCGGCGGCCATTCAATGCGTGCAAGCATGTCCCCAATATCTTCAGACACGTTCTCTTGTAAGACAGCCGTCAGGTTATCTGGCGAGGACTCCAGGAGCATGGTCAGCTTCTGTTTTGAGTCGTCATCCAACGCCTCGCCCTGCTCCAGAACAAAGCGGGTAGGAACGAGGGCGAAGAGGGAAGGGGCCTGGTTCCAGCCGAGGCCGGCGAGTTCCCGCTCAATGTCGTAGATTGCTGCAGCTAGTGCTTCTGGGGCTATATCCATGCCTAAATAGTGCCACTATCTAACATTCCTGCCCAATTCGTTAAGCCTGGTGTGAACGTAGCGGGCCCAGCTCCAACTAGTTGGAGGACAGGGAACAAAACGTGAAACAATAGGAGTGATTTTAACCCCTACGCACTAGGAAAGCTGTGAGTTCTAACAATCAGTTTCCCGGCTTCCCGGATTTTGGGAATTTTGGTAAAGGGCGGGCAGGCCGCTCCAGTGCGGCAAAACCGCAGTTGCCAAAGTTCAAGAAACCGGGACCGCTTGGTATTACCGTAATAATTTTGGCAGCGTTGTTGCTGTTCATCGTCCTGATGGCAGGGCTCTGGACCGAGGTCTTGTGGTACAAGCAGCTCGGGTATTTGCAGATCCTGTTCACCCAGTGGGGCTCGGCGGCCCTGATGGGATTGGTCGGCTTTGTGCTGGCGTTTGTGATCGTCGTAGTGAATATTTTCTTGGCGGTGCGCTCTATGAAACCGGGGCGCTCTGCCGCGTCGGTATCTGAGTATTCACGCCAGATCATCTCTCACCCGAAAATATTTACCTTCGGCATCGCTGCGCTAGTGGGCATCTATTCCGTGCTGAAATTGGCTCCTTCGTGGAGCGTGCTGCAGGTGGCGTTGAATTCCACCCCCTTCGGCAAGAAGGATCCTATTTGGGGATTTGACCTATCCTTCTTCACATTCCAGTTGCCGCTTCTAGACTTGTTGTCCTCGGCAACTCTTGCAATGGTCGCAACTGCGGCCGTGGCGACCGCGGTCATCTACTACTTGGGTGGGGCAATTCAAGTAACCCCGAAGGTGCACGTGCGGCGTGGTGCTCGTATTCACCTGGGCATCCTCGCTGGCATCTTGTCGCTGCTGGTGGGACTGCGCTACATCGTTGGGCGTTTTAACATGCTGGCGCAGCAAGGTGGGCCTACAGATGGCGCAATGTACACGGACATTAACGCGGCGCTGCCGGCGAATACCATCCTGGCCGTGATCAGTGCGCTGATCGCCATTCTGTTCTTTGTGGCGGCATTCAAAGGCACCTGGCGCCTTCCCGTTGCGGGCCTGGTCGTTCTAGTGGTGTCCTCACTGGTAATTGGCTTCGGCTACCCGATGCTGATGCAACGTTTCAAGGTGGATCCGAACGCGAAGGCACTGGAATCTACCTACATTCAGCACAACATCGACGCTACTTTAGCGGCGTTCGGCATGGACGATCTGGAATACAAGACCACCTCGGCAACAACAAAGGCCGAGGCCGGACAGTTGGCGGAAGACCAGGCTTCGACCTCGCAAATCCGTCTGCTAGACCCCGAGATCATTTCCCCGACCGTGCGGCAATTACAGCAGTCACGCCCCTATTACACCTTCCCAGAGCAGTTCGCCGTCGACCGCTATAAGGTAGATGGCGAAAAGGCAGACACGGTGATCGCGGTTCGCGATATAAACCAGGAAGGTCTCTCGCAAGGGCAGCGTACGTGGGTTAACGATCACACGGTCTACACTCACGGCTTCGGCGCAGTGGCAGCTTTCGGCAACAAGGTCACCCCGGACGGGCTACCGGCTTACTGGGAACATTCGATTCCTTCCCGCGGCAAGATGGGCGACTATGAACCGCGCATCTACTTCTCGCCGCAAAGCCCGCAGTATTCCGTCGTGGGGGCGCCCAAGGGCAGTGCCCCGCAGGAACTCGACTATCCAGACGACAATGCGGAATCAGGCCAGGTAAACAACACCTTCCAGGGCAATGGTGGTCCTTCGCTTGGAAACTTCTGGAACAAGTTCCTGTATGCTCTGCGATTCCAGTCCACTGACCTGTTCTTCAGTGACCAGGTAAACGAGAAGTCGCAGATCCTCTACGATCGCGATCCGTCCTTGCGCGTGGCAAAGGCCGCCCCATACCTGACGCTGGACCGCAAGCCGTACCCGGCAGTGGTTGACGTGGATGGGGACCCGAAGACGCCGAAGCGTCTGGTTTGGATCGTGGACGGGTACACAACCTCGAACGCGTATCCGTACGCAGAACACGTATCGGTAGATTCTGTCACTGACGATTCGCGTACTAACGACGAGGAGCAGTTCACTCCGCGCAGCCAGATCAACTACATGCGCAACTCGGTGAAGGCCGTGGTGGATGCCTACGACGGCTCCGTCTCGCTGTACCAGTGGGACAAGCAGGATCCGGTGCTGCGCACCTGGCAAAAGGTTTTCCCCGGAAAGATCAAGCCGATCTCAGAGATCTCCGGCGACCTTATGGCACACCTGCGCTACCCAGAGGACCTATTCAAGGTGCAGCGCAAACTGCTAGAGACCTATCACGTCACCCAAGCTGAAAAGTTCTACACCGGTGGCGACCAGTGGAAGCTGTCTGAAGATCCCACGGTGTCGGTACCAAAGAACGAGTCTGCTCCGGTGCAGCCGCCGTACTACCTGACCATGAAGATGCCTTCGCAGCCCAGCGCTGAATTCTCGCTCACCTCGGTGTTTATTCCCGGTGGCGGATCGAAGCGTGCAGCAATGGCAGGATTCCTGGCAGTGGATTCCGAAACCGGTTCTGAGGCCGGCAAGGTCCGAGAAGGATATGGCAAGCTGCGTCTGATGGCGCTGCCGTCCTCGACTACGGTCCCTGGGCCCGGGCAGGTACAGAACAACTTCAACTCGGATCAACGGGTATCGAAGGAATTGAACTTGCAGGACCAGCAGGGCACCAAGGTTTTGCGTGGCAACCTGCTGACTTTGCCAGTTGGTGGCGGCCTGCTGTACATCCAACCGGTCTACGTGCAGTCAACAGGTACCACTTCCTACCCGCAGCTGCGTTCCGTCCTGACCTCGTTCGGTGACAAGGTAGGCTTCGCGTCTACGCTGGAAGAATCTCTGAACCAGGTCTTTGGCGGTGACGCCGCAGCGTCGACCTCATCGGTAATTGGCGGCGAGGGTGCAAAGAAGCCCACTGCCGAAAAGGTTGAGCAGAGTGCAGACCAGAAGCTGCAAAGCGCCTTGCAGGATGCCAAGGCTGCCCTGGACTCGGGCGGAAAGGCCCTGTCTAACCAGAATTGGAGCGAATACGGCAAGTCGCAAGAAGCGCTCAAGAAGGCTCTTGAGGAGGCCGTAAAGGCTGACCAGGAGCGGGCAAAAGCTAAAACCAAGTAGCCGGCGCGTACAATAAAATAAGGATCCGGGCTTCGGCTCGGATCCTTATTTTATTGCGAAAAAACTACAGAACTACAGCCAAGTATTGGCCAGTGCGATGCCCGCAGCACACAGTGCCATCCCTAGGATCACCGGCAAGATTGCCAGCGCCAACCCGCGGGCGACTTTGCCTCCTCTTATGGCATTGACCGCCTCTAACATGGCAGTTGAAAAAGTGGTGAAACCACCTAGAAAACCGGTGGCAAGCAGGTAGTGTCCCGAGGCCCCAAGTGGCCCATCAGCCGAGAGCGCAGCAACGATGCCTATCAGAAAGCAGCCGACCATGTTAACAAGGACTGTTCCTGCCATAGACCAAAATACTTTGGTGAGCGCATCAATGCAGTAGCGGCAGACCGCTCCTAGCGCGCCCGCCAGAGAGGCGCCGAGTAGAAGTATGACGGAAGGTATCATGCTAATCCCTTACCCTGATCAACCAGGACAAACCGATCTGCCCACAAAGAAGGCCGGAGATCGCCGCAGCCAGTCCCAGCGAAATTATGGCCCCGCCCTCAACAATTGCAGACAGTGATGGCCCTTGCGCGGAATTGGACATGGCAAGGGCGAAAGAAGAAAAGGTAGTGAAAGATCCCATGAACCCAGTGCCGAACAGCAAATAGTACTTGTCGAAGACACTGGAGATGCGGTTCTCGCGGGCACGAGCTGCCCGCCCGGCAATAAAGCCGAGCAGAAAAGCCCCAAGTACATTGACAATGGCTGTCGACCAGGGAACCACTAGCCAATCTAGGGGAAGGTTCTGTTCCAACAGGTCAAAGAGTGCCCTGGCTAGTGTTCCGAAAAAACCGCCAGTTGCCACTAGCGCGATATTTTTCAGGCTCCACACGTGCCAGAGCGCAGGATTTTTTCCAAAGCGCATAAACTCAGGTTATCGCAATGCAATATAGGGGGAATGGTGAGGGAAGTTTACCTGGCAGACGTCGCGTTGGGCAGTGGGCGAGCCAAAATTATCGTGGCTGTGGCATCTGCCGAGGACGTGCGCCTAGCACTCGAATCAGAATGCGACATTGTAGAGGTGCGCGCCGACCTGGCCCCCACCGAATGGGAGGAACTGCTGCAAGCAGTGCGCGGCAGGCGCCCAATTTTGGCCACCGTGCGTTCTGAATCCGAGGGCGGCAAATGCCCCGACGCCCTTTACGAAGAAACAGTCACCCGCTTGCTAGCGCAAAGTCCTGAGGCCATCGATGTACAAGTAGACCATCCCGCGGCGGCCACCCTGGTGCAACGCGCGCACGAAGTGGGGTGCAAGGTAGTGGGCTCGTTCCACGATTTTGCGGCTACGCCCTCGGTAGAAAAGATCTGCGAAAAATTTGCGGACGCCAGCGAGCTGGGCGCCGACGTGTGCAAGGTTGCACTCATGCCACATGGTGGAAAGGACGTGCTTACCGTCCTAGAAGCGCTCCGCCTAACAGCCGCCGAAATAAATAGGCCCCTTATAGGTATTGCCATGGGGAAGGTGGGGCAGCTATCTAGGCTGGCCGGGCCCGATTTCGGCAATTGTGCCACCTTCGCTGCAGCTGGAAATGCTTCCGCTCCAGGGCAGCTGCGGGTAGATCAACTCCGGCAGATTATTTGTGACTAAGCCGCATTTTGCGCAAAAAAATGTTTTTGATGTGGGAACCTTAACACATGGAATCCTATTCGTTGCCAATTTCGGAAGCTACCAGGGACGGGCTGTGGGCGCACGCCAAAGACGTTGCTATTCAGGCCGCCCAGTTGGCAGCAAAACGCGCAAGTGAGGGCAAGAATGTTCTTGCCCAGACCAAGTCTTCGCCGGTGGATCCGGTAACCCAGGTCGATCGCGAGGTCGAATCCCTAATTAGGCAGCGCCTCAAGCAGGTCCGTCCCGATGACGGCCTCATGGGCGAGGAAGCGGGGATCGAAGGCGGCAATACGGGCCTGTTCTGGATCATAGATCCGATCGATGGCACTGTGAATTTCATTCGCGAAGTCGCCCCCGCGGCAGTATCTATTTCTTGCGTGTACGGTTCCGTAGATCCGACTACCTGGGTGCCCGTAGTAGGAGTGGTAGCCGAGATCGGTACGGGCAGGCTGTACCATGCTGGCGCCGGCGCGGGAGCCTACTTGGGTGACACCCCAATTCATGTCTCCTCCCTGCAGGATCTAGACCTGGCTCTGGTGGCTACCGGGTTCGCTTACGATGCGCAGGTGAGGGCCAGGCAAGGCAAGTTTCTTGCGACGGTGACCGCAGATGTCGCAGATGTCTACAGAAGGGGGAGCGCCGCCCTCGACCTGTGCGCCCTTGCCTCCGGCGCGGTAGACATTTTCTACGAAGAAACGTTGCAACCGTGGGATCTAGCGGCGGGCAGCTTGATCTGTAAGGAAGCGGGTGCCCTCGTGAGCGACGGGCAAGGCGGTCCGGCATGCGAACATATGCTTACGGCTGCAAACCCCACGTTGGCTAATATTTTTAACCAGAGAATTTCGTCTACTTACTGGGAGTAAAAGTGGCATCAGAGTTTGAGACTGCGAACAAACTGATCGATGCCACAAGGCAGATAGTAGTTTCCCAGGGCATAGAAGGGTGTTCACTCGAGAAGATCTGCTCCAAGGCAGGCTTTACCAGGGGTGCCTTTTATTCGAATTTCTCCACTAAAGATGAACTGTTCGAAGCCCTTGCCGAGGACGAATACGCCCGCCTCATAGATGGGCTTACCGAGACCGTGGAAGGCTGGCGGCAGCAGGATCCCAGTGAGGCAACTATGGAGAAGTTGCTCGACGAGGTTTTGCAGGTACTACAGCTTGATCGTGATTTTTACGTGCTGCATTCCGAATTGCTGAACCGTTCGGTACGCGACCCGAAGTGGGGGATGCGCCTGGCCTACATAAATGCCGAGTTCATCCAGAAGATTGCAGCCGTGTTGCAGACTATTGCCAAAGCTACCCACCGGCATTTGGTCGTCGACGCTATTCCGCTAGCGCATGCGGTTGTTGGGGTGGCGCTTCGCGCTGCCAACATTGGGGCCATGCGCACTGCGTTGAAAGGTGAACCGCTAGTGCACACGGAGCCAGCGGCTGATGTGATCAACATGTTGCTGACTTTAATTTATGCCGCTACCGAGGGCCACTAGGTCGTACAAAACAGCTTAAAACTGCCGCAAACCAGCCATGGGCAGCGGTAATGATGGACCACAGATACCGAATGGTATTTGAGTGAAGCAGCTTCCTTCCGAAGAATGTCTAGCGATAAGACACCGGAAGGAAGAAGCATTGAGCTCCAAGATTACTTTTCTGTCTGAGGTAGGCTCCACGCAAGATGTGATGGCGGAGCGCATTGACGAGGGCGCAGAACCGTTTGAAATGTTGGTTGCCCATTCTCAGACTGCTGGTCGTGGGCGCATGGGACGGACTTGGGTGTCCGGCAGGGACCGCGGTCTTTACGCGTCTACGTACCTTCATCTTCCCGAATACAGTGTGGACGAATACGGCTGGGTTACGCTGCTTGCCGGTATTGCTACCCAGGAAGCGATCTGGCAGTACGGTGTGAGGCCAACACTGAAGTGGCCGAACGATCTGCTGCTAGACGGTGGGAAGGTATGCGGCATTCTTACTGAGCTGCACGGGCCCGGACAGTTCGTAGTGGGCGTCGGACTGAACCTTACGCAGGCCCCCGACGTTGATCGGCCCACGGCTTCTCTTTCCCAGGTCATTGCCCCTCCCAGCGTCGAGGAAATGGCGCGAACACTGAGCGAGAGTCTGAAGAAGATCTTTACTACCGTAAAACCTGGCCCAGAAGCGGCCGCCCTATACCGCCAGCGTGCCCTGTTTGGCGTGCGCATCCAAGTACACACCCCGGCAGGATTGATTGCCCCTGCTATTGCAACGGACATTACCGATTCTGGCGCCTTGGTGCTGGTAGAAGACCAGGGCAAGGAAAAGCTCATTACCTGCGGTGATGCCGAGATCGTAAAGGGCCTGAAATGAAAAAATTAGAGAAGATCCTTATTGCCAACCGCGGTGAAATCGCCCTCAGAGTGGTTCGCACGGTCAGGGAAATGGGCCTGAAATCAGTGGCCTGTTACGCGGATGAAGACATCAATACCCTTGCTGTCAGAGAAGCTGACGAAGCATATGCCCTGGGCGGACTCCGCGCAGGAGACACCTACTTAAACCACGACGCCGTCCTTGAGGTAGCTCGCAAATCCGGTGCTGACGCTATTCACCCCGGCTACGGGTTCCTTTCCGAGAACGCTGAGTTTGCACGCAAAGTCGCGGAAGCGGGCATCACCTGGATCGGGCCGAAAGCGGAGGTAATCCACGCCCTCGGCGATAAGATTGATGCGCGTGCACTAGCGAAAGATGCCAATGTGCCCACAATTCCAGGTTCGGCAGGCCCCGTGCGCACCGAGGCCGAAGCGGCCGCCCTAGCCGAACAGATCGGGTATCCGGTGCTGCTCAAGCGAGCCGACGGCGGTGGTGGGCGCGGAATTATCCGCATCCGGTCCCGGAAAGATCTAACCGATTACTACTCGGTCAGTTCCCCAGAAGCACTGGAACTTACTTTCTTAGAAAAGATTTGCGAGCACGCCCGCCACGTCGAGACACAGTGCATGCGGGACGTAGAAGGAAACTTCGCCGTAGTTTCCACCCGCGACTGCTCGGTACAGCGCCGAAATCAGAAGCTGGTTGAAGAGGCCCCCGCGCCCTTGCTACCGGAAGGAATCGAACAGAACCTCACCGACTGGTCGAAGCGACTGTTTGAACAGGCCGGCTACGTCGGGGTGGGGACGTGCGAATTCCTGGTCTGCGACGGACAGGCCTATTTCCTGGAAGTCAACCCCAGGTTGCAGGTAGAGCACACGGTATCCGAAGAAGTCACCGGGCTCGATTTAGTGGCCGAGCAGATTCGGATCGCCCGCCACGAAACCCTAAGCGAAGTTCCTGCCGTGCGCGGTCACGCAATCGAAATTCGCATTACCGCGGAAGACCCGGGAGCAGACCTGGCCCCCGCAACTGGGCGAGTGCATTCGCTTTCCTGGCCAGGAGGCGCCGGTGTTCGTATCGACTCATTCCTAGAGCCAGGTTCGGTAATTGGCCAAAACTTCGATTCGCTCATCGGCAAAATTACCGTCCATGCGCCCACCCGCGACCAGGCGATCGCGCGTCTGCTCCGAGCCCTCGCCGAGACCCGCGTTGAAGGGGTACCCACCTCTAAACCGGTATTCGAAAAGGTACTCAGTTCCGCAATATTTGCGAACGTACACCACTACACCTCGTGGTTCGACGAGAACCACGTAGTCGATTCTTTGGGGCTGGAGCCCTTCAAAGCAAGCGATGCAAAGACAGTGGCGCCGGTAAAGATGGCCCTCGAAATTGACGGGCGGCGCCACAGCGTCGTCCTCGACGAAAAAGCGCTCGCGGTCTTTGGATCCGCCGGCCCGGCAGGGCCAGTGCGCCCTCGCCAGCCGCTGCGCGGAGCACGCAAGACCACTGCGGTGGCAACTACCAGCGATGACTCGGGTGCGGTCGTTTCACCAATGCAGGCCACCGTTGTCAGGGTGGCGGTAGAGGACGGCCAGAAGGTCGAAGAGGGCGACCTGGTAGCTGTCATTGAAGCAATGAAAATGGAGAAATACCTGTACGCGCCGGCGGCTGGGATCGCGCGGTGCTTGGTCAGCCAGGGGGACACCGTGGCTTCCGGACAGGTCATCGTAAGAGTGGGAGAGGAAGAATGAACCCCACCGTTGATATCGATCGCAACAAGGTTGCCAAGCGCGTCGAACAGCTGACGGATAAGGCTGAGGAGCGTGCCCGCGAGCGCCAGCATGCGAAGGGGCGGGGAACTGCCCGCGAGCGCATCAATCAGCTGGTAGACGAGGGGAGTTTCCAAGAGATTCACACCTTTGCGGGCGGCAATATTGATGCCTCCTACTTGGGGTGTGCCGTGATCACTGGGTTTGGTCAGATTAGCGGGCGTCCCGTCGCGGTGTATTCGCAGGACTTTTCCGTGAAGGGAGGTACGCTGGGCGAGGTTGAAGGGCGCAAGATTTGTCATCTTATTGATGAGGCGTTGCGCCTTCGCATCCCCGTGTTCGCGCTGCTGGATTCTGGTGGTGCGCGCATTCAGGAGGGCGTTGCGGCCCTGGCGCAGTACGGCAACATTTTTAAAAAGATTTCTGAAGCCTCTGGGATTGTGCCCCAGATTTCGGTGATTTTGGGGCCGTGTGCTGGCGGCGCTGTTTATGGGCCTGCCCTTACCGACTTCATCATTATGACGAAGCGGTCTTCCTATATGTTTGTTACTGGTCCGAAGGTTGTGCGAGCGGTCACTGGCGAGGACGTCTCTTCAGAGGATTTAGGTGGGGGCGACTTGCATAACACCGTTTCTGGGGTGGCCCACTACCTCGCTGAGGACGAAGAGGATGCGTTGCAATTCGCCCGTTCTGTCTTCACCTATTTGCCGTTGCACTGTGAAGAAGAGGTCCCTAGGTATGACTATGAGCCTGATCTTGAGGGCGAGGCACTAGCAGCCCGCGTCGGAGACTTGGTGCCGTCCTCGGCGAAGCAGCCCTACGACATTATCGAAGTCATCGAGGCGTTGGCTGACTACGGCGAATTTGTGGAAATACAGGAACTATTTGGCCGTTCCATAGTGGTGGGATTCGCCTGCTTTGATGGCCGTTCGGTTGGCATAGTGGCAAATCAGCCGGCCTTTGACGCGGGCACATTGGACGTGAATGCGTCCGAGAAAGCCGCTCGTTTCGTGCGTTTTTGTGATGCCTTCGGCCTGCCGGTAGTTACGTTGGTTGACGTTCCGGGGTACCGTCCCGGTACCGAGCAGGAACGGGCCGGCATCATTAGGCGTGGCGCAAAGCTAATCACCGCCTACGCTACGGCAACTGTCCCACTGGTAACGGTCATTTTGCGGAAAGCTTACGGGGGAGCCTACATCGTCATGGGGTCCAAGTCGTTAGGCGCTGACTTCAATTTCTCATGGCCGCAAACCGAGATTGCGGTGATGGGATCCGAGGGCGCGGTAGACATCATTTTCCGCAAGCAGCTGCGCGCTGCCGGACAAGAGGGAATAGACGTTGCTGAGCAGCGGCGCCTCTACCAGGAGCAGTACCAGCGCGAGGCAATCGGACCGAATCTGTCGTTGGAAAAGGGAGAGTTAGATTCCCTAATCAACCCCAAGAACACAAGATCCACAATTATCCGCTCCCTGTCCGTACTAGAGCGGAAAGCCCGGTCGTATCAGACCTCTAAGTATCACGACAACGCGCCCCTGTAGGGCATAGGAATGGATTGTAAATGAAATCGTTTTTTGAAGATTTGAACGCACCCTACGCCCTAATTTTCGGCGGTCAGGGAAGTGCGTGGGGACCTCAGCTATCTGCCCTGTTGCACAGCTCTTCCATTGCGAAGGAAGTGGGCGCTTCTTGGCAGAAGGCGAAGGAAAAGGTTTCGCCTCTTGCATTGCAGATTGCAACGGCTGCTCCGGGTGCGCTAGACCGTCTGGAAGCTCTCTTTGGGGGCGAGGGTGTTAGCGCGGACAAGAAGTACATTGACGCCCCCCTTTCGGTACCCGGCATCACTTTGACCCAGTACGGTGCGGTAGTCGCGCTGGCACAATCTTCGCTGGCATTGCGCGAGAAGGCACCGCTTGCCTTTCTCGGCCACTCCCAGGGCGTGTTGGGTGCCGAGCTCGCCCGCGCATACGCCGCCGGCAAGCAGGAAGAAGTAGTCGACGTGTTGGCACTGTCCCTGCTCGTTGGCACCGCTGCTGCCCGAGCCACTGCTCTGAAGGGGGCTCTTGGGACAGCCGATACCACCCCCATGATGTCCCTGCGAGGGGTAGACCTGCGTTTTGTCGAGGAAGTATGCACCGACTCGGTCTCGCTTGCCGTCTACAACGGTGACAAGGCATGCGTGCTTTCGGGGCGTCCTCGTGACCTGGAAGTAGCTCTGGCCCGGCTGGAAAACAAGGTAGAGGAATTCAATGCCTCCATTACCCAGCACCGCAGCGGCGGCAACCTGATCAATCTACAGGTGGATCAGCTCGAAGTGGCCGTCCCATTCCACAATAAACTCCTTGTAGAAGCGGTCGAAGAAGTAAGCGAATGGGCGGCCAAGTGCGGCATTGACACCGACTTCGCCCGTCGTCTGGCACATGCCATTCTGGTCGCGCCCACCAAGTGGCCGCAAGTCCTTGAAGAGGCCCACAACCAGGGTGCAAAGTGGTTCATCAACGTTGGCCCCGGCCCCGTCCTCGCGCAAATCACCGCCCCTCTTCTGGCCGGTTCCGGCAGTGGAGTAGTAGACGCCGGCGAGGAGAGCGCCCGCCAGGATCTAGACACGCCTGGCTTCGTCGTGCCCGCCCCGCTCGATTACACCGATTTCGCCCCGAGGCTGAACCAGCTTCCGGACGGCAAAGTGAGCGTTTCGACTAAGTTCACTCGCCTGACCGGCTACAGCCCAATCATGCTTCCGGCAATGACCCCCACCACGGTCGATGCCGGAATTGTTGCCGCAGCCGCGAACGGCGGTTACTGGGCGGAACTTGCTGGTGGCGGCCAGTATTCGCCAGAAGTGCTAGAAAGCAACTTGAACAAGCTCTCTGCTTTGCTTCAGCCCGGCCGCGCCGCACAATTCAACTCCATGTTCTTCGACCGCTACATGTGGAACCTCCAGTTTGGGGTTCAGCGGATTGTCCCGAAAGCCCGCGCGAACGGAGCCGCAGTCAACGGCGTAACTATCTCGGCGGGTATTCCGGAAGTCGAAGAAGCAACCAAGCTACTCGAAACTCTAGGCGCAGAAGGCTTCTCTTACGTCTGCTTCAAGCCTGGTACCGTGGAACAAATCCGCCAGGTGCTCGCCATTGCGAAGGCCGCGCCGGAGCGCGACATCATCATGCAGGTCGAGGACGGAGCTGCCGGCGGACACCACTCCTGGCAGTCCCTAGACGAACTGCTGCTCGCTACCTACCATGACATCCGCAAGGCAGGGCGCGTAGTGCTAGCCGTCGGCGGAGGCATCGGCACCCCGGAGAAGGCCGCTGAATACATTTGCGGCAAGTGGTCTCTGGCCTACGGCCGTCCGCCGATGCCAGTGGATGCCGTGATGGTTGGTACCGCAGCCATGACCGTGAAGGAAGCTACGACCTCGGCCGCTGTGAAGCAATTGCTGAAAGACACCCCCGGTATTTCTGAAGGGTGGATTGGTCGCGGCGAGGAACGCGGCGGCATCACCTCCGGGCTGTCCCACCTGGACGCGGACATGTACGAGATTGAAAACTCCTCTGCTAAGGCATCGCGTCTAATTCACCAGATTGGCACCGACGCCGTCGAACTCGAAAAGCGGCGCGATGAGGTAATCGAAGCGATCAACAAGACCGCCAAGCCCTACTTCGGGGATTTGGAAAAGATGACCTATGCGCAGTGGGCAAGCCGCACTATCGAATTGTGCTACCCCTGGGCAGACCCCACCTGGAATGACCGCGTCTGGGACCTGTTCCGGCACATCGAGGCTCGCCTAACCGAAGCCGATCACGGCGAAGTCGAAACCCTATTCCCGAATCTAGAAGACATCGAGGACGGGCCTGCCGCCCTCGAAAAGCTTCTGGCAGCATATCCGTCGGCACGCGACATCAAGGTCATCGCTACAGATGCGGCATGGTTTATTGATCTGTGCCGCAAGTACGTCAAGCCGATGCCTTTCGTGCCGGTGATCGACACCCAGATCGCCCGCTGGTGGGGGAGGGACACTCTTTGGCAGTCCCACGACGAGCGCTTCTCTGCCGACGCCGTCCGCATCATCCCCGGCCCGCTGTCTGTGGGCGCAATCGATCGCATCGACGAACCGATTGCAGACATGTTTGCCCGCTACGAACAGGGCGTGCTTTCACAGATTGAGGGCCAAGCCCGCCCCATCTACGCACGTCTGGCTGAAGCAGCTGACGTGCGCGCGTTCCTGGCCGCAACTCCGCTGCTCGAATGGAACGGCAACTTGGTAGAAAACCCGTTCCGGCACTCTCCATCCCAGTGTTCCCTGCGGGAAGACGAGGACGGCCTGACCCTGGTTATTGCCTGCGATAGCATCTGGGACGGCATGGACAATCCGCCTTACGCGGTGCCCGCCCTCGAACTGCCCCTGTCGCTGCCGGAGAGCTGCGCTCGTGGCGGTTACCCGGTCGTGGACATGGAACGCATGTCTACTACCGCCTTCAAGCTGCTGGCTGGGGCTGCGGGCGTTGGTTCTATCGCTACCTCCGGCGAAGCAATTGAGCAGATGCCGCAGATCGTTGCTGGAGCGGGCTTTGGCGAAGTACGCGATGAATTCCTGCTTGGCCAGAACCTGGGCGCTGCCCATAGTGCGGTTACCGGTGCCGCGCTTGAGGGCGAGCTGGCCCCCTGGGTGCCGGACGCACTGGTTGGTCCTTGCTGGCCCACTATTTACGGCGCGCTGGGTACTGCAACCTACGGTGATTACCCGGTTATTGAGGGCCTCATTAACGCAGTTCACCTAGACCACACGGTTCGCTTGAAGGCAGAGGTGCCATTTGGCAAGCGCGTTCACACAGTAGGCCGGTGTGCAGCGGTAGAGGAATCTTCTTCCGGTCGTCTGGTCCGCGTGGAAGTGTCCCTCTTCGATGGTGATAAAGAATTTGCTCAGCTCATCGAACGCTTTGCCATCAGAGGGCGAGTCTCCACTTCGGATCCGGCAAGCCCGGCTCCGCTGCCATACGACACTGAGGTGGACGATACCCCGCGCCTGCTGCTGCGGCGCGTGCAGGTACAGGCTCCTGCCGAGATGACCCCGTTTGCTAATGTTTCTGGCGACTTCAACCCGATTCATACTTCTTATTCCGCAGCGCGGATGGCTGGGCTGAAGGCTCCGCTCGTGCACGGCATGTGGCTGTCGGCTACTTCCCAGCACGTCATCGAGGCAGAACTGGATAAGCAGGCTGGGCACACGATCACTTCGTGGACCTACGAGATGTTCGGCATGGTCAATTTGAACGACCAGATCTCTATCTCGGTTGAGCGCGTTGGCCGGGTCCGTTCCGGCGGCCTGATTTTGGAAGCCACTTGCAAGATTGGTGACGAGCTCGTCTCTCGAGGTACCGCTGTCACTAAGGCTCCGGTTACCGCCTATGTTTACCCAGGTCAGGGTATTCAGAAGCAGGGGATGGGCCAGGACGATCGGTTGCAGTCGAAGAGTGCCCGGCAGGTATGGCAGCGGGCGGATCGTTTCACTCGCACCAGGCTCGGCTTCTCGATTCTGACTATTGCCCAGGAGAATCCGACTGAACTGAAGGTAGCTGGCGAAACTTATCGCCACCCGCGTGGGGTCATGAACCTGACTCAGTTCACCCAGGTTGCCCTTGCCACTTTGGCATACGCGCAGACTGAGCGGCTCAAGGAAGAGGGCGTATTCCTCGAGGGGGCTAAGTATGCTGGTCACTCGCTAGGCGAATACAACGCGCTTGCTGCCTGTGCGGATATTTTCCCGCTCGAGAAGGTAATCGAGATTGTTTACCAGCGTGGTTCTGCAATGCATCACCTGGTGGAGCGCGATTCGCAGGGGCGGTCTAACTACGCAATGGGCGCATTGCGCCCGAACCAGTTTGGTGTCACTGACGAGGGCATCCGCGACTACGTGGCTTCGGTTGCGAAGAAGAGCGGGCAGTTCCTTGAAATCGTGAACTACAACCTGGCTGGTGCGCAGTACGCCGTCGCAGGCACCCTGGCAGGGCTCGCAGCTTTGGAAGAAGATGCCACTGCAAGGGCGAAGGCATGGGGTGGAAAGCCGCCGTTCATGCTGATCCCCGGTATTGACGTTCCGTTCCATTCTTCGGTGCTGCGCCCCGGGGTAAATGAGTTCCGGCAGAAGCTAGACGACGCAATTCCGCAGGTCATTGACGTTGAGAAGCTGGTAGGGCGGTACATTCCGAACCTGGTGGCTCGCCCCTTCGAAGTGACCGAAGACTTTGCCAAGGAGATCCTGGAAGTAGTGCCTTCCGAGGCCGTAGCTCAGCTGCTTTCTGACGGTTTCACTGACTCCAATGCCGCCGCCCGCACACTTCTTATTGAACTGTTGGCGTGGCAGTTTGCTTCTCCTGTCCGCTGGATCGAGACCCAGCAGCTGCTGCTTTCTGCGCCCGAGGATGGAGGCCTTGGCGTACAGCAGTATGTCGAGGTGGGTCTTTCCTCTTCCCCGACACTAGCGAACCTTGCGGATAAGACTCTGAAGCTGCCGGCACTGTCTGACAGGCATGTCGACATCTTGAACGTGGAACGCGACGCGCAGCGGGTATACCAGAAAGACACCGTGTCTTCGGTGGCTCCGGCCGTGCCGGCTGCCCCTGCCAAGGCACCCGTTGAAACGAAGAGCCCAGAGGCAGCGCCCGTCGCTGAGCCTGCTGCGCCCTCGAGCCCCGCGCCAGCTCCTGCTGGAGCAGCTGCCGCACCGGAGCTCTCCTTTGACGCCGGCGATGGCATCACGTTCCTGTTGGCCTATTCGAACAAGCTCAACCTGGATCAGGTTGAGGATGCTGACACGGTAGAAACTCTGACCAACGGCATCTCCTCGAAGCGAAATCAGCTGCTCATGGATATCGCTGCGGAACTGTCGCTTCCTGGCGTGGATGGGGCAGAAGAAGCAGACGTGAAGACGCTGCGGCAGAAGGTACGTACCCTGGCGTCCTCCTACGCGCCATTCGGGCCTGTCCTCTCTGACATCGTGGCTGCAAAGCTGCGTGCCCTTCTAGGGGGCGCCGGCCTCGACGTGGATTACGTGGGCACTCGCCTGTCCAGCTACTGGGCGCTACCTGCAGGCTGGGAGCCGAAGGTTATCGAGGCGCTTGTCTTAGGAACTAGGGAGGGCGACTCCGTCCGCGGTGGTTCCCTGTCTAGTTTGGCGGCGACGGTTTCCTCTAAGGCACAGGCAGATGAAGTCATCGATGCTGCGGTGCAGCTGGTGGCTGCTGCCGAGGGCGTCACTGTTGCTCCGGCTACGGCTGGCGGCGCCGGCGGAGGCGGGGTAGTAGACTCCGCCGAGCTGAATGCGCTGCGCGAGGACGTGCTGGGTGCTGACGGTATTTTGGCTTCGCTCGCAAAGAGCGTGCTGGACCAGCTCGGTACAACTGCGGCAACTGCCTTAGTTCCCACCAGCGATACCGAGCTACTTGGCGCGGTAGAAGCCGAGTTGGGCACCGACTGGCAGAAGTTCGTTCGACCCGCCTTTGACGCCAATAAGGCGGTCCTACTGGATGATCGATGGGCGCTGTACCGCGAAGATTTAGCACGAGCCGCAGCAGCAATTGAGCGAGGCGAACAGCGCGATGCAGACGATCGCTGGGACGGCGCCGGCGCTACCATCGCTGCGCAGGCCCGTTGGTATGCTCGTCATTCCAAAACACCTGAGTTCTTTGAAGCGGTAGCCGAGCGGGCGGAACGCACTGCTAACTTCGAATTTGCCCAGGACGTCGCCCTCGTTACGGGGGCAGCGCCGAAGGCCATTGCGGCCCAGGTAGTAGCGCGTCTGCTACATGGGGGCGCAACGGTCGTGATGACGGCTTCGCGAGTCAGCGATGCCCGTCTGAAGTGGGCCAAGGAACTATACCGCGAACACGCTCGAGGTGAAGCTGCACTGTGGCTCGTCCCCGCGAACATGGCATGTCTGCGCGACGTGACCGCTCTTGTGCAGTGGGTTGGCAGCGAACGCCGAGAATCCGTAGGCGGCAAGACCACCGTCACTAAGCCAGCACTCCTGCCAACACTGGCCTTCCCGTTTGCTGCTCCGTCCGTGCTCGGTCGCCTGGGCGAAGATCCTCGCAAGGGATTGAATGAATTCAGGCTTCTGGTCACCAGCGTGGAAGCTACGATTTTCGAACTGGCTCAGCTGGGCGCCGACACTGCCATTGGGCATAAGGTGCACGTGGTTCTGCCCGGTTCGCCGAACCGGGGTACCTTCGGTGGTGACGGTATGTACGGCGAGGCCAAGGCCGCTTTGGACGCCATCTGCAACAAGTGGAAGGTGGAAACTGGTTGGCCCGATCGCATCACGTTGGCTCACCCCCGAATTGGGTGGGTGAAGGGCACCAACCTGATGGGTGGCAACGACGCAATCGTCCCCGCTGCCGAGAAGGCTGGCATCCATGTATACGACACTGCCGAAATTGCTGACGAACTGGTTCGCCTAGCAGGGGCGCAGGTGCGTGCGCAGGCCGAACAGGCCCCCGTAGATGCAGATCTTACGGGCGGCCTGGCAGATGCCAAGGTATCTTTGCCGGAACTGGCCGCTCAGGTGGAACGAGTCTCGTCTGCTCCGGAGCCGGAGGCCGCTGCGGTGACCATCCCTGCTCTGCCGAGCCCGCGTTTGCCGCGCCAGGCAGTAACCGAGTGGGAAAAGGTAGAGACCTCTCTGGACGATATGGTCGTCATCGTCGGCGCCGGCGAAGTCGGCGCCTGGGGTTCTGCACGCACCCGTCTAGAAGCTGAGCGAGGCATTGAGCCCGCCAACCTCTCGACTAACGCAGTCATCGAGCTGGCATGGATGATGGGCCTGCTCACCTGGAAGGATGCTCCCGCATACGGCTGGTACGACCAGGATGACGAACTGGTGCAAGAAGAGCAGATCCACGAGCGTTTCGCGGCCGAGGTCGTGGCCCGCTGTGGCATCCGTCCGTTTGCGAATGATTCCATTCTTCGCGAGGGCGGCTCTAACGACGTGACTACCATGTTCTTGCCGAACCCGGTCACCTTTGCGGTTGATTCTAGGCAGGTGGCGGACGCCTACAAGCAGGCCGACCCGTCCCATACGGAGGTCTTCTTCGATGGCAAGTGGCAGGTGCGCAAGTCTGCCGGTTCTAAGGTCCTCGTGCCTACCTTCGTGCCTCTTACGCGTACGGTTGGCGGGCAGCTGCCTGAAGGATTCGATCCTTCCCGCTGGGGAATTCCTGCGGGAATGGTGGAAGCCCTGGATCGCATTGCCGTGTGGAACCTGGTTACCGCCATCGACGCGTTCACCTCTGCTGGCTTTACGCCCGAGGAACTGCTGAATGTCGTCCACCCCGCCGACGTCGCTTCGACTCAGGGCACTGGTATTGGCGGTATGGAATCCCTGCGTGAGGTCTTCCTCTCGCGCTACCTAGGCGCAGAGAGGCCACAGGATATCCTGCAGGAAGCACTGCCAAACGTGGTGGCGGCTCACACGATGCAGTCTTACGTGGGCGGTTATGGTTCCATGATCCATCCGGTAGGGGCGTGTGCTACTGCGGCTGTTTCGGTAGAAGAAGCGGTGGACAAGATCGCCCTCGGCAAGGCCGACTTCGTTATCGCAGGCGGTATAGACGACATCTCGGTTGAATCCCTAACGGGCTTCGGCGACATGAATGCGACCGCCAACTCGCAGGAGATGGCCGACAAGGGGATTGCTCCCAGGTTCTTCTCGAGGGCGGGCGACCGTCGCCGTGGCGGTTTTGTGGAAGCTGCCGGTGGTGGCACGCTACTCCTTGCTCGCGGTTCCGTAGCAGCGAAGATGGGCTTGCCAGTACTGGGCGTCCTTGCCTACGCCAGGTCGTTTGCCGACGGCGCACACACCTCTATCCCGGCTCCGGGATTGGGCGCGCTCGCCGCTGGCCGCGGAGGAACCGAAGGCCACTTGGCTAACGTCCTTTCTAAGCTTGGCTTGTCCGAGGACGACATTGCGATCGTGTCTAAGCACGACACCTCCACAAACGCGAACGACCCGAACGAGGCGGAACTGCACTCGCGGCTCGCTAAGGCTCTGGGGCGTTCGGCTGGTAACCCGCTCTACGTGGTATCTCAGAAGTCACTGACTGGGCACGCGAAGGGAGGGGCTGCACTGTTCCAGGCCGTCGGTCTTACCCAAATCATAGCTTCTGGCATAATTCCGGCAAACCAGTCTCTGGACTGCATCGATCCGGTAATGCGCCAGTGGGAAGAACTCGTCTGGCTGCGGGAACCGTTGGCCCTTGGCCGGCCCATCAAGGCTGGGGTACTCACCTCGCTTGGCTTTGGACACGTATCCGCTCTGGTGGTTATTGCCCATCCTGGTGCGTTCTACGAACGCCTCACCAGCGAGCAGGGGGCGCAAGCCGCCGCCTTGTGGCTGGAGCGCGCCAACGAGCGACTCGCCGCCGGTGAGTCTGCACTGCAGCGCAACATGCGTGGGCAGGCAAGGCTGTTTGCCGCTCCTGTGGCAAGGCGTTTCAGCGGCGACGAACAGGTAGATCACGAGGCCGAAGCAGCTTTGCTGCTAGACCCGACAGCGCGACTCAAGCTGAACGGAAAATACCTGTAATGACCCATGTGGTGGGGCTCGGCTGCGACGTGGTGGATATTGATTCCTTCGCGTCGCAGCTGAGCGAGCCCGGCTCCCTACCAGGAGCATTCTCCGCTGCCGAACACGCAGTGGTGACTAAACGTTCAGCAGCATTCGCGCCCCAGGTGCGAGCGCAGCTGGAAACTGCCTCTTATGCAGCCCGCTGGGCAGCTAAAGAGGCAGTAGTAAAAGCGTGGTCGACGGCGCTCCTTGGATGCGCCCCCGTTCTCGCCGATACGGCCGAGATATGGCCGCAAATAGAAATTTTGAATGACCGGTGGCGGCGCCCCTATGTGCGCCTAAGTAGGCAACTTGAAAGAGCTATAGCGCAATCGCTTTGCTGTGCCATCGAAGAAATGACCTGGCTAATTTCAATAAGCCACGATGGTCCAACCGCCTATGCCACCGCAATTTTGCAAGTAACTAGCAGTGAGGAAAAACGATGAAAACTGTAGCTGTGAAACCAACCGTACTAGTTGACTATCTATCGGCAAGAAAGAGCTGGGTCGCAGACTGCGCCCTGGCTCTTCTAGGCGCCGCGGTAGTGGGCCTGTCGGCACAACTATCCGTACCCATGTGGCCGGTACCTATTACGGCACAAACACTTGCTGTGCTGCTCGTTGGAGCTGCACTGGGAGCCCGCCGGGGAGCTTTGTCCATCACGTTCTATCTACTGATTGGTGTGGCAGGTGTGCCCTGGTTCGCCGGCATGACTGGCGGTCCGGCCTCCTTCATGAAGCCGTCCTTCGGATATATCATCGCCTTCATCGGTTCCGCCTGGGTTAGCGGTCGTATGGCCGAACGACGCTGGGATCGGAGCTTCGGCAAGACGCTCGGAGCCTTTGCCGCAGCGGCCGTCATTCCTTACACCATCGGTGTGCCATACATGGCCATGGTGCTGGCCGCCCTCGGGAAGCCGCTGTCTTTTGCCGAGGCAATCAATCTTGGCGTCACCCCCTTCCTAATCGGGGACACGGTCAAGTGCATAATCGCCGCAGCTATCATGCCCGCCGCGTGGAAGCTGCTAAGTAAACTTTCGTAGGTTGCCTCCTCCTTGCCTCGCATCTGTTTTAATCGGGGCAAGGAGGAACAATGATTCAATCTTTGCGTTTCGGTGAAGAACTAATCCCTGAAGCGGGCCGCTACCACCTAGTAGTTTCGCCCACCTGCCCATGGTGTCGCCGGGTAGCAATAGCTCGGCGTATTTTGGGCCTGACAGATGCGATCGCCATCTCGGAGTCTGTTGGCACTGGCGCCGACGGCTTTATTTTTGATTCGGGGTGTGGCTTCGACGAAACATTACGGGTGCGCACGGCCCGTGAACTCTACCGGCGCCAACAGGATTGGAATCCCGGCGATTCAACCACGGTGCCGGCGCTTGTAGACCTAACAACGTCCAAGATCGTTGCCAATGAGTCTGCCGACCTACTTATTGACCTGGCAACCCAGTGGAAGCAGTTCCACAAAGAGGGCGCACCAGACCTATACCCCGCCTCGATGCGGGATCAGCTAGCCGACCTCGACCAGGAAATTCACCAGAAGGTAAACAGCAAAGCCTATCCGATCAACCATTCTGAGGATCCAGACGAGGTAGCTGCGGCTAAAGAATCGATCGTGTCGTATCTGCAAAAGATCGATCTGAGGTTGCAAGAGAACACGTATCTGACCGGTGAAGAGGTGCGGGGAAGCGACATTAGGTTGTTCACGACTTTAGAGATGGTCGCGACGATGGGCCCGTTTGCTTCCTCGATCCATGGGGCATTTGCCGATACGCCGGGAGTGGCCCGCTACTTCAAGCAGCTTTGTTCACTTGAGGGATGGGTCAGCGAGGCCGAGGCAAAAGTTCTTCACCTGAGCTGAAATATTAACCAAAAGGTGCGGGAGCCCCGTAGGACTCCCGCATCTTTTCATGCCTTATCGCTTCTGGTAAAGCGCCTTCTTCTGGTATTCAGGTTCGGAGGTCACCTGAATATCCAAGTTGCGGAAGATACCTTCGTCGACCGTCCCCAAAATGGTGGTGGTGTGAACCTGACAGCCGCGCAGTTCCTTCAGCTTTCCCAGTGCTGCAGCAGCATTGGGATCAGAAGCCGCTGACACGGAAAGGGCGATGAGCACCTCGTCTGTGTGTAGGCGGGGGTTGCGCGAGCCTAGGTGCTCGGTCTTCAGCGTCTGGATAGGAGTAATAGAGGAGGGAGCAAGCAGGTCTACTGACTTGTCAATGCCTGCCAGCAGCTTGAGTGCGTTCAGCAGCATAGCCGCGGAGCACCCTAGCAAGGCAGAGGTCTTGCCGGTGACGATGGTTCCGTCGTGCAGTTCTAATGCCGAGGCCGGAGCGCCAGTTTTGGCTGCCAATTCCACGGCTGGAGGCACTACTGGCCGATCGGATTTGCCAATGCCGAGCTTGGACATGACGATCGCAATGCGCTTGGACTCAAGTGGTTCGCGCTCTTCCCTGCGCTCGGCTACTAGCGCCTTGTAGTAGCGCCGGATTACCTCTTGTTTTGCAGCATAGCGGCATACCTCGTCGTCGCTAATGCAGTTGCCTGCCATATTGACTCCCATGTCGGTGGGGGACTGGTATGGGCATTCCCCCGTCAGCTGGGTAAGCAACTGGTGCAGGAGCGGGTAAACTTCCACATCGCGGTTGTAATTTACTGCCTGCTTGCCGTAAGCCTGCAGGTGATAGGGGTCAATCATGTTCACGTCGTCGAGGTCGGCGGTAGCGGCCTCGTAAGCCAGGTTGACCGGGTGATCTAGAGGAATATTCCAAATGGGGAAGGTTTCAAACTTCGCGTATCCTGCCTTGGTGCCGCGCTTGTATTCATGGAAGATCTGAGATAGGCAGGTAGCCATTTTCCCGGATCCGGGACCTGGAGCAGTGACGATTACCAAATCCCTTGAAGTCTGCACAAAGTCGTTCTTGCCAAGACCTTCATCCGAAACAACGTGGGCGATGTCGGCCGGGTAACCCTTGATTGTGCGGTGGCGGGCTACCTTCAACCCCAGCTTTTCTAGACGCTGCTTGAATGCATGAGCAGGTTTGTTGTCGTCCTCCATCTGCGTCATTACCACGTTTTCGGCTAGGAAGCCGCGTTCGCGGAACACGTCGATCAGGCGCAGCACGTCCTCTTCATAAGGGATGTTTAGATCCGCTCGCACTTTGCCGCGGGCCACGTCTTTGGCGTTGATAACGACCAGAATCTCCAGGTCGTCTTTGAGCTGCTCAAGCATGGCAATCTTGTTGTCAGGCGTAAACCCTGGAAGCACTCGCGACGCATGCATGTCGTCAAAGAGCTTGCCGCCCATTTCCAGGTACAGCTTGCCCCCAATTTCATTGCGCCTCTTGGCAATGTGCTGAGATTGTAGAGAAATGTACTTGCTACGGTCGAATCCTATTTGACTCAACTGTCCTCCAATAGATCGTCACTATGGGGCCTCAGTTGAGCCCTAACAAGTATACAAATGGATTTTGGGTAAGCGGTAGCTCAGCTAGCGTGTTCTTAACGACTTCTACGGTTTTGTATCTTTGCGCTCTTTTCGGCCTAATTTAGCCAAATCTGCCAGTGCTATCAGCTCGAATATTATGCCTGCTATAAGTAGTACCCAAGAACTAAAAGTGGAGCCGCGGCAAAGCCTGACGATGCTCACCACAATGAGGGCGGCGAACACCGTCAGCCTTAGCGCCAGGAACCACCTCGAATTAGTCAACATCGACTTCGTCGGGATGAGCGGCAACGCGGTTACCACGTTCCAGGTCGTGGATCTTCAAAAATTCTTCGTCGGTCAGCTCGAAATCGAAGATGTCCATGTTTTCGACCATGCGTTCTTTATGAGAGGTCTTCGGGAAGATGATGTTGCCTTCCTGAATGTGCCAACGCAGCACCACCTGGGCAGGAGTCTTGCCGTGGGCCTTGGCGGCCTGGGCGATGGGCTCTTCGTTGAACAGATCGTACTTGCCCTGTCCGAGTGGGCCCCACGCCTCAATCTCGATCCCGCGGGAACGGCAGTACTCGGTTACTTCGCGCTGCTGGTAGGTGGGGTGCAGTTCGATCTGGTTTACCACCGGGACAATTGGCTCCCCACCGGGGCTGAGTAGGTTGTCCAGGTGCTTGGGCAGGAAGTTGCACACGCCGATGGACTTTACAAGGCCCGCTTCCCGCTGCTTGCCTAGTTCCTCCCAAGCATCTACATAGGCGCCCTGCTTTTCACATGGCCAGTGGATTAGGTAGAGGTCTACATAGTCAAGGCCTAGGCGTTCCAGCGACGCATCCAGTGCGTCCTTTGGATTCTTCTGATCGTCGTTCCACAGCTTGGTAGTGATGAATAGTTCGGAGCGGTCGATGCCAGACTTCTCGATGGCGCGTCCTACGCCCTCTTCGTTGCCGTAGATCTTCGCGGTATCAATGTGGCGGTAGCCGGCTTCTAAAGCTTCGGAGACTACGCGCTCTGCGTCGTTTTCGTCCACTTTGAAAACGCCGAATCCTAGTTGGGGGATCAAATTGCCGTCGTTTAGTTTGATGTTTGGAATTTCGCTCATGTGCCCAGTCTTTCATCTGTGATGGGCATCTCGCTTGGTGACGGAAGAGGTTTTCGCCAGCAGACGAAGTGTCGCTCCAAAATAGCCGTACTGAAAAGGAAAATTAGATAGATTTACTTAACCGGTTTAGTAAACGTTGTGGCGCAATGGTGCGCCCAGAAACAGGTAACAATGAAAATTGCAAACAAATTAGCCCTAGCCTGCGTTCTTGCTGTGGGGGCCAGTCTCGTTCCCGCTGGCGCTTACGGCGCCGAAGCACCTCGCCCGGTGGGGGCGCAGCAGAATTGTCCGGCGCCAGTGTTTATGGCCTACTACCGTACGTGGCGGGACAAGGCAATGCCCTCTAATGCCAACTCGGATTTGCCGGACCCGAACGTCATCTCCATGACTGATCTTCCCAAGGGAGTCGATATTGTTTCGCTCTTCCACTATGTGAATCCAGCGTCCGGGGTAGATCAGCGCCCATTTTGGAACCAGGTGAAGAACGAATACGTGCCTCGGCTGCACGAGCGGGGCATGAAGATCATCCGCTCTGTGGGTGTTGATCAGATCTACAAGTACGGACTTACGGCAGATTCTTCAGAAGCGGAGTACCGGCAGGCTGGCGCCGAAATTGTGCGGGAATTTGTAACCGACACTGGCATCGACGGCTTTGACATAGATATGGAAACGACACTCAGCCAACAGGAGCAGGTAATTCTGGGGAAGGCTTTCAAGGCTCTGCGCGCCGAACTTGGCCCTGACAAGCTCCTTATTTACGACACGAATCGAGGCGCCGAGGGGGCTTACGTTTCGCAGGTTGCTCCTTATATTGACTACTTGTTCTTGCAAACTTATGGGCGTTCTATAGATTCCATCTCCAGATCCTGGGATTCGTATGCCCCCTACATCTCGTCTTGCCAGTTCCTGCCTGGGTATACCAGTCCTGAAGAGGGCGACTTGTACAACCGCTGGTATGACACGGTGGGTCCTGTAGAGCAGTCGAATGCGGTAAAGATGGCCAAATGGAATCCGGAAGGTGGTCGCAAGGGTGGCGTTTTCGCGTATGCAATTGATCGCGACGGAATGACTTATTCCGAGGCCGATTTGAAGCGGATAGCGCCTAGCGAATTCCTGTATGCGAAGGCCGTGATCAAGACATTGAAACCCGATCTGGATCAGTCTGGCCCAGCACAACCGCAGGAACCATCTACAGAACCATCAGTACCGCCTACTTCCGAACAGCCAGAACCCGTACCGGATTCCCCTAAGAGGCACCGCACTGCTGCGGGCCAGAAAGATGTAGCCAAGCCGGTAAAGGTTGCAAAGGGACACGAGCGGTTAGCTAATGCCGGTGTTCCCGGTAGCCTCGCCGGCGTAGGCCTGGCAAGCGTTGGGGTGGGGCTCTTGGTGCGCTCTAGTCGAAAACGGTCTTAGTGGAATCACGTTCTATCAGGCGAGGAGAAAGATCGAAAGGCTCCGTCTCCTCGCCTGCTAGAAGGGTATCTGCCACCGCTTCCCCGAACCGGTAGGTATCGCGGTGGATAGCGGTAATGGGTGGCGACATAGCCTCGCATGTGAGCGAGTCTTCCAGGGAAGCGACCGCCACGTCACGCCCGATTTGTGCTCCCGCTTCCCGGAGCGTCTGCACCCCTGCAATCGTCAGCGCTTCATTGTCGAAAACGTAGGCGGTAGGGCCTGTCCCAGTTAGCTGCTTGCGCACCGCTGCCGCGGCCTGCTCGGCTGTGTAGTCGGTGTATTCGACCTCGACCTTCGGCCCCCGCCGCTTTAAAGCAACTTGCGCGCGCTGGGATACGTGGCGCAACTGCTTATTGCCGGCTACGTAGGTGACATGTTTATGGCCGCGCTCTTCTAGATGAGTCAGCATCTGCTCCATTACAACCTTGTCGTCGATATACACCGAAGGGAGCAGGGAGCTCTTTTCGCCAGCAATGACCGCTTTGAGTCCCAACTCCTTCAATAGCCGAGGGCGGGGATCGTCGCGGTGTAGGTCAACTACCGCTACCGCATCGACACGGTGTTGATCGGCCCACTGCTCGTAGATAGCGCATTCGCGTTCCAAAGAAGTCGCTACCTGAAATAGGAGGCCGTAGCCCCGTTGGGACAGTTTCGCCTGCATACCGGTCATGAATTGCATGAAGAATGCTTCTGATCCGACCGCTTTGGGGGAGCGGGCTATAACGAGTCCAATTGTGGAAGTGCGCCCGTCCGACAGGGCCCTGGCGGCGTAATGGGGTGACCAGTTGATTTCTGCTATTGCTGCGAGGATGCGCTCGCGGGTTTTCGTGGATATTCCCGGTTTGTCGTTCAGGGCAAACGAGACGGCAGTAGGCGAGACGCCAAGCGCTTTGGCGATGTCGCTAACTCTGGATTGCCGGTTTAATTTGGGACTCATCTTTTTCCTTTGCATCTGCTGGAAGGATACTCCACGTAGTAGCATTTTTCGGCATGTAGGTGCGCTTTTAGCATTCCAAGAAAAATATTAGAGATTGTAATGAAAGTAGTTGCATCTTTAACTAAAGCGGTTTAGTCTGTTGGGTGGAACGCAATGACGCTGGCCCGCAGGAGCAACTCAAATGCACGATACTCACCAACTTTTGGAAGCGCGTTTTTCTAGGGTTCTAAAAGAACGTGTCCGTCCTGCCGAACATGAAGTCCTTTCCCCACTATCCATTGCGGCTTTTGCCGTAACTGATCCGAATGGGGTTGAAGGGCAGGGCGAACCGATCAGCTTCCAGCAGGCCATGGAAGGCAATTTTGTCCCCTTCGAGGTGGGGCAAAGTTGGGGACCAGCCTGGGGGACTACCTGGTTTCGTTTCCAGGTGCGCTTGCCGGAAGAGACTGAAGGACTACAGTGCATCGTAGATTTGGGCTGGGAAGACCACTCGCCGGGTTTTCAGTGCGAGGGCCTGGTCTATACGCCGGATGCAGAAATCCTGAAGGCCATAAACCCAAAGAATCAGTGGATCCCTGTTAGCGGTAAGGCTGGCGAAACTCTTACCTTCTTTGTTGAGGCTGCCGCAAATCCGCTGCTTTTGGCAGTGCCACCCTTCCAGGTGACTTATGACGGGGATAAGCAGACGGCTAGCACCGAGCCGATTTACAGGCTGAAGAGGGCGGAGCTCGTTAGAGTGCGTCCGGACGTGCGCGCCCTCGCTTACGACTTAGAGATGGCCTCCACCCTGGCACTAACCTTGGGCGAGGCGGAGAGACTGCGTTTTGACCAGCAGATCAATAAGGCAGTAGACCAGTTAGATCTGGCTAATGTCGCTGGTACCGCCCGCGCCGCGCGGGAGCAGCTAGCACCGCTGCTGAACAATGGTTCTCTTCCCGGGGCACACCAACTCACCGCAGTAGGACACGCGCACATCGATTCGGCGTGGCTGTGGCCTGTTCGGGAAACCCGCAGGAAGGTAGCGCGTACCTTGGCAAACGTTCTGCGCTTACTTGACGACGGAGAAGAGATGTACTTCGCCCTGCCTGCAGCGCAGCACGTGGCGTGGCTCGAAGCAGATTACCCGCAACTGTTTGAGCGAGTGGTTCAGTGGACTAAGAAGGGCCGTATTGTCCCGGTAGGCGGAATGTGGGTGGAACCTGATGCTGTTCAGCCCTGTGGGGAATCGATGTGTCGGCAAATGCTATATGGCCAGCAGTATTTCCAAAATAAGCTTGGCAAACGGTGCCAGGGGGTCTGGCTTCCTGACTCCTTTGGCTACTCTGCGGCATTGCCACAAATAGCTAAATTGGGTGGGGCAAAATGGTTCCTCACGCAGAAGATTTCTTGGAATCAGACGGACGTCTTCCCGCATCACACGTTGAATTGGGAAGGGATAGATGGCACCCGCATTTTCACTCACTTCCCTCCGGTGGATACCTACGGAGCCGAGATGAGTGCCCAGCAGGTTCAGTACGCGGCTGCTAACTTCAAGGACAAGGCGAAAGCTAGCATGTCGCTGGTTCCATACGGATACGGCGACGGCGGCGGCGGCCCCACCCGTGACATGCTGGAACGCACAAAACGATTGGCCAATACTGCCGGATCTGCCGCCATAGTTCACGATAGTCCCGATTCCTTCTTTACCAAGGCGCTCGCGGATTATCCCGACGCGCCTGTGTGGGTAGGGGAGCTGTACCTGGAAATGCACAGGGGAACATTTACCTCGCAAGCAAATATCAAGCTTGGAAACAAGCAGGCTGAGGCGGCTCTGTTCCAGGCGGAACTGTGGGCGGTCAACGCTCGAGTTGCTGGATTGATGGACTATCCCACCGCCAAGTTTGAACAGTTGTGGAAGTCGGTTCTGCTTTGCCAGTTCCACGATATTCTGCCCGGCTCGTCTATCGCCTGGGCTTGTCAGGACGCGGTAACAACGCAACGACGGGTCATTGAAGAGGCTCGCGAAATCTCGGAAGAAGCACGCTGCCTGCTAGCTGGCAACGCCCAGAATTATTTCAATGCGGCCCCGCAGAACGTTGGCGAAGTGGCACCGTATTCTTTTGGTGCCAATGCGGCCCCGCCTCAGAAGGGCAAGGTAGAACGCGGTCAGGATGGGTTTGTACTGACCGGTTCCGGAATTACCGCGCACATCAATGCCCAGGGGCTAGTTGACTCATTGGTAGGAACCGATGGGCGGGAAACGATTCCATCCGTAGAGCCGCTGGGACAGCTCTGCCTATATCAAGATTTCCCAAATATGTGGGATGCCTGGGATATTGACGAGTTCTATTCCGCATCCGAAAAGACTTTGCAGCCGGTGCGAGTCTGTTCCGATGCCGAACGTGTAGTTGTGAAATATGCTTTCGGATCTTCTCAAATACAGGTGAGCTATTCGATTTCCGACGCACTGTGCGTGGACGTAGATGCTACTTGGCATGAGTCCGAGAAGCTGGTGAAGCTGAACTTCCCAGTGGACGTGCATACTGACCATGCCCTATATGACACTCAGATGGGCCATATCAGTCGGCCGATTCACCAGAACACCACTTGGGAATCGAACAAGTTCGAAGTTTCTACGCAAAAGTGGATTTACGCTCCCGAGGGCGAATTCGGGGTGGGCATCGTAAATGAGGCTACTGCCGGCTGGTCTGTGCGTCGCAAGGCCCACGAATGTGGTGGCACATACGCGGTATTTGGTGCCTCTCTACTCCGAAGCCCGAAGTTCCCTGATCCGCAGACCGACCACGGCAGCCACTCCCGCTCGTTCCAAGTCCTTCCCGGAGCAAGCCTTCGCCAAACGGTAGAGCGCGGATACGCCCTCGCCCAACCGCTGACTGCAGCAACTGGCGAAGGGGAGGGCGCAATCCCGTTGCTGCGCAGTGTTGAGGGGATTGTCATCGAGGCCGTCAAATGGGCTGAAGATGGCAGCGGATTTATAGTGCGCGGCTACGAGCCACTCGGCCAACGGGCAGGCATGTCGCTGGAATTTGGCTATGACGTTGAAAGCGTAAAGGTAGTGAACGTGTTGGAAGAGGACGCAGCTGATCTAGCACAGATCGAGGTAGTAGGTAACCGAGTGAGCGCCACCCTTCGCCCGTTCCAGATTCTAACCTTGAAAGTTGGCTGTAACTGATGAAGGTCGGGGTAAATTACGTGCCTCGGAAAGGCTGGTTCTACCAGTGGGCACACTTAGATAAAGCTGCTGTACACGACGACTTTCAGGCAATTAGGCAGATCGGATTAGACCACGTTCGAATTTTTCCGTTGTGGCCACTGCTGCAACCCAATCGGACTTTGATCTCTAATTCGGCTCTCGATGACGTGCAGTGGATGGCAGAAGAGGCCGTCCAGTGCGGATTAGAGGTAAGCGTAGACGTTCTGCAAGGTCACCTTTCCAGCTACGACTTCCTCCCGTCTTGGGTTCTGTCCTGGCATAAGCGCAATATCTTCACTGATCCGCAAGTAGTGCAGGCGCAGCGGGAATTGGTCGGGCGCATATGTGAAAGGCTTGCCCCCTTACAAGGAGCAAGTGGGATTTGCTTGGGCAACGAGATAGTGCAGTTTGCTGCCAACAGACACCCGCATCCCTGTGAACTCAATTCGGACCAGGCCGCGAAATGGGTAGATTCCCTTTTAGAGGAGGCCCAGCGAGCATGGCCGCAGGGAACGCACACCTTCTGCTTTGATGACGACGTGCTTTTTGACCCAACTCAGCCTTTTACCCCACGGGAGGCCGCCAAGGGCGGAGCGATGACAGTCCATGCGTGGATATTTGGCAGATTGGGGCCGAAGCTCGGGAAGGATCATCCTTGGCTAAACCTGTTTGCCCGCTATCTGTTGGAGCTGCTACGTGCTTGGGGGCCGCGCAAACCTCTGTGGCTGCAAGAGGTAGGGGCGCCACTGAACTATTTGAGTGCAGAACGTGCCCCCGAATTTGTTACCGAATCACTAAAGCACGCAGCTGTTGTTGAGGAGTTGGAACAGGTTACCTGGTGGTGCTCGCATGATTTGGACCCGAGCTTGGCTGACTTCCCCCAGGTTGAATACGCCCTCGGCATATTTGACTACAAAGGGAATCTGAAGCCAACCGGGCAGGCCCTAGCCGACTTCAAGCAGGGCTATGCCGATGGCACTGTTACGCCTTATCGGGCCGGCAAAGAAACCTTGCCCATAGAAGCTCCTGACAGTGGACGGATTTCTACTCGTCCCGATGGGCAACTATTTGCTACTTGGGCACAGGCAATCGAGGACGGCACCCCGTTGCGTTTGGAGGTACAACATGTCCGATAATCCGCTCAATCTTGAAGTGCCCGCACGCCAGGGCGGCCCCGAAAAAGGTTACTTAGTGAGGCGCGTCCCTGCGGATCCTACGACACCGGGTTCGCCGCAGGTTGGCAAGCATTCCTTCGAGGTAGTAGCACGCACCGATGTCCAGCGCCTTGCTGGCCAGGTTCAAGTGGCATTAGAGCAGGCTGCAGATCAGGTAGTAACCGTGGGGGTGCACGAGGCCCCGATTGGTCATCGTTCGCTCCACCTGGACGCCGGTAGACACTATTTCTCGCCCTCCCATATAAAACAGATTCTTCACCTGATGGCCTGGTGCCGCTTGAATGTGCTGGATCTACACATCTCAGATACACACGGTTATCGGGTGGCATCTGCGTTGCACCCAGAAATTGTTTCGAAACACCACCTCAGCAAAGACGAGATTGAGCAAATCGTTGCTTATGCGGCCGAACTAGGCATCGAGGTCGTGCCCTCTTTCGATATGCCTGGGCACTTGCATAAAGTTCTTGGCCCCAATCAGTGGGCAGGCTTGCGTGACGATTGCGGGCAGTTAATTCCAGGCGCCCTGAACATCTTGGATCCGCAAGCGAAAGAGCTAGTGTGGGATTTGATGGACGAAGTAGTCCAGATGTTCTCCGCAACCTCGTTCACAGTGGGGGCCGATGAATTCCTGGAATACGGCACTCGGGTGGATTCTCTGGAGAGGCAAGCAGTTGCACAGTTTGGGCCCGGCGCTCATGGCAACGACGTGTGGATAGATTTCGCCAACCAGTGTGTGCAACGCCTAGCAGAGCAGGGGATCGCGGTAAACCTATTCAACGATGGGGTCCATGTAGACGCGAAGGTATTTCCAGATAAGCGCGCCAACATTTTCTATTGGACCCGGTGGGGAGCACATATGGCGCCTCCGCAACGCTTTGCCGAGTTGGGATACAAGTTGCACAACTGGGACGGAGAGAGTCTCTATTTCATCTTGCGCGAGGAAGGCAATTGTAAGATCCCCACTTTCCAGAGTGTCTGGCGGGATTTCGATCCTTACGTTTTTCCCGACAAAGCCGGTGCAGTTCGGCTGCGCCCGGATGGTGCCAACTTCTCGGTGTGGTGCGATCAGCCTGAAACCATGACATCGGACCAGATAATAGCCAAGCTTATTGATCCACTTTTCGCATTTGGGCAGCTCTTGTGGCCACTCGGCAGACGTCGGGACGAGGCTCAGACTAGAAAACTACTGAGCCAACTACACACTTTCCAAAATCAATAAATAGTATGAAAGGAAATGCAATGAGGCATTCACTGAAAACGCTAGCCTCTGTGCTCGCAGTGGGAGCGTTCGCAGCTACCGGTCTTGCCGGGTGCGCTGGCGGAGGCTCCTCCGAGTCTGGGGTAGATGCGTCGAAAGTAAAGGACCAGGAGGTTTCTGGCAACATAACCTTCCAAACATGGTCTTTGAAAAACGAGAAGTTCACCCCCTATTTTGAGAAGTTGATCGCCGATTTTCAGAAAGAGAATCCGAAGGTCAAAGTTAAGTGGATGGATCAGCCTGGTGACGGGTATGAAGAAAAGATCCTCCAGCAGGCTAACTCTGAACAGCTACCGGATGTAGTCAATCTGCCGCCGGAGTATGGCGCTCCGCTAGCCAAGGCCGGAAAGCTACTGGATCTAGCTAAGGCTGACAAGAAAACCTTGGAAGGCTATGTAGACGGCGGTGTCGAGGCCTACCAGTACCACGGCGTAGACGGCTCCTTCGGATACCCCTGGTACCTGGGAGTTGCCTTCAACTACTGGAACACCGATGCGTTGCAGAAGGCCGGACTCAGTAAAGACAAGCTTCCCACCAGCGATGACGAGCTGTACGCCGCAGCCGAGAAAGCTGCGCAGCAGGGAGTAACTCTGATGAATACCCGTCCTGACCTGGGCTACTTGGCCTCGCGCGGCGTCAAGGTATGGGACCCCTCCTCGCGTAAGTTTGTGTTTAACAACAAGGACGCCCAGAAGCTACTACAGCGATACGCAGACCTGTACAAGAAGCATGGCGTTGCCCCCGAGATGATCGGCAAGGCTGATGACGGCGCCCAGCTAAACGAGGCGTTCTACAAAGGCACTCTAGGTGGCCTCAACTCCACCCCGTCCTTTGCCTCCGACATCAAGAAGGATGCGCCCTCCGTGGCGGACAAAGTGGTTGTAAATGAGCCGTGGGAGACTCCGAACCTCCTAGTCCAGGGCATTTCAGTGTCGGCCAATTCCAAGAATCCGGCAGCTGCGCTTGCTTTCGCTCAGTACGTCACCAACAACGCAAACCAGGAAGCTTTCGTAAAGATTGCCAAGGGATTCCTGCCCGGAACGAAGGAAGGCAACAACGATCCGAACTCCTTCATCTCGGACGAGGATACGCCCCTGGTAAAGGAAGCAATTAAGACTGCAGCCAGCACGGCCAAGAAGGCTAAGAGGCTCACTCCGATCGAGCTAAGTGAAGAGATGAAGACTGCCTACTTGCAGCAGATCACTGCCGCTATGCAAGGAGACATCTCGGTGAGCGATGCCTTGGATAAGGCAGTCGAGGAATGTAACAAGCTCGTAGAAGACAACGAGTAACCCCGGGAAGTGCGGATCATGAAGACTCATAAATGGTTTACCCCGTATTTGCTGGTGGGGCCTGCCGCCCTCTGGGTCGTGGTGTTCTCTCTTTGGCCCTTCCTTAATACGGTGGTGTTGTCCTTCACCAACGCCAAGCCTTTGCGGGCTTATAAGTTTGTTGGGCTACAAAATTACCTGGAGCTTTTTCATGATCCGCACTTCGGGGCGGCCATCTTAGTGAGCATAGTCTACGTGCTAGTGTGCGTGCCGCTGCTTACTATCTTGCCGTTGTTGCTAGCGGTACTGGTTCGGAAGAAGATTCCAGGCATTGGATTCTTCCGAACCTCCTACTACTTTCCCGTTGTCGCTTCCGTAGTAGTCGTAGGCATCATCTGGGCCTGGATGTTCAACTCGCGGGGCATCGTAAATGAAGCATTGAAGATGGCAGGGCTGATTGACCAGCCAATAAACTTCATGATCGATCGGTGGAAGCTGCTTGCTTGCGCAATTTTGCTAACGGTATGGAAGGGGCTCGGGTACTACATGGTGGTGTACCTGGCGGCGCTGGCAAATGCCTCGAAAGACGTCTACGAGGCGGCCACCTTAGACGGTGCAGGATGGTGGCATCGCTTCAGATCTGTCACTATTCCGGCAGTACGAGGCGCAATGCTACTGGTAAGTGCTCTAGTGTGCGTCTCTGCTATCCGAGTCTTCTCAGAACTGTACATACTCTCCAACGGAACTGGCGGACCCGGCGGCAAAGACCAGTCCATTGTGATGCTCATTCAACGCACTGGATCTGGCCTAAACGGCAACCTAGGGTACGCCTCTGCCCTGTCAATAGCGCTATTTTTCCTCACTGTTGGGCCACTTCTCTTAGTCGCCTATTTGAACTACGGCAAGGATGCCTTGAAAAACTCTAAGAAGAGGCCGAAAGCAAAGGTGCAGAGCAAATGAGTAAGGCAAAAGAAAAGTGGTATCAGCGTGGCTCGGCGCCGTACGAACATGTAACGCCCGCCCTCACCATTGCCAAATACGTCCTGCTAGTTCTAATTTTCATTGTTTCAGTAGGTCCATTCCTTTGGCAGCTCTCTACCGCCTTCAAAGGGGCTAGCGAAGATATCTACAAATTTCCGCCGGATCTGATGCCTTCTGCGCCCACATTGGCCAACTTTGCTGAAGTAGCGCGCCGCATCCCCATCTGGGATTACGGCATGCACTCACTAATAGTTGCGGTGGCATCGGTTATTACCAACGCCATCTTTGCAACGATGGCAGGCTATGCCTTGGCATGCATGAACTTTCGCTTCAAGAAGGTAATCATGGGCCTGTTCTTATCGACCCTGCTGCTGCCAGGCGAAGTCACCCTTACCAGCCAGTTCCTGACTGTTCGGGGATTGGGACTCGACAATACACTTGCGGGAGTTTGGCTGCCCGGAGCAATCGGGGCCATGAACGTTCTGCTCATGGCTGTGTCCTGCCGGATGATTCCTCGAGACATTTTGGATGCGGCCGTAATCGACGGCGCATCCACCTACCAGCGGCTGCGGTATGTGGTGTGGCCGAACGTGCGAGGCATGGTATCTGTAGTCGCCCTTTTCAGTTTCATTGGCGCCTGGGACGATTTCCTGTGGCCGCTGGTCGTTCTGAACGATCCCGAAAAGTACACGCTAACAGTGGGCATGCAGTATCTGCAGTCCAACTTCGGGCAGAACCCGCGCGTGGTGGCTGCAGGTACCGTGATCGCGCTGGTGCCGATCATCATCATCTTCGCCACCATGCAACGGTATTTCTTCAAGGGCGTTGAAGAGGGCGCTGTAAAGGGCTAGCGGCATCCCATTTTGGCAAGCCACTCAGTTGCTGCTTTTGGCGCCTGCTCAGCTGTAGTCGGAACGTCTGCCTTGATGGGCTGCTCTTTGTATAGATTGCCTGTGCGATCTTTGGTAAACCCGTTTGTTAGCTGCATGAGTGATCCCGTGGGAAGCTTATAAGACGAGTTTACGGAGGCATATCCTGCGGTCGGCTCGCCAAAGGTGCGCGTGTAATCTAGCCCTTTGAAAGCGATTAGCGTCTGTTCTGCAGAGCTTGCAGTGTGACCATCGGTGAGGATGGCAACGGGCACCTTGAGTTTGCGGGTAGGGATTTTGAAGTTTGTGGGGGAGTTGCCGTCTTTTGCACCTAGGTGAATGTTTCCATCTACCAGGTATAGGTCCATGGTCGCAGCGCCCGTGAAGCTAGAGAGTTTTCCTTCAGGCAAAAGAGCACTGACGCCTGAAATCATGGGGTACATGGTCCCGCCAAAGTTGTTGCGTAGATCCACTACCGCGCCGCAAATATTTTGTGCGGATGCTAACCCAGTTGCCAATTTCTTAGTGTAATCGGTCGCCTGCTCTGGGGTGCCCATCGTCTCGGGAAGAGTCGCTGTGGCAATTTTTCCTTCTACCTTTACGGTGGGAGCGGCGTAGCTGTTTTCCGATTTTTTCTGCATGTCCTTGGTGAGAATGAAGGAATGCTTGCCGCCTGCTACCTTCAAAGCCTTATTTATAACAGTCTCGGTCTCCTGCAGGGATTTTGCATCTTTGATTCCTTTGGCGGCAGCTCGTTTGGCCTCGGCCCATTTTGGTCCGTCTGCGTAGACCCCCGATTCCATCCAGCTAAGGAGCTCGTTACCGTATCGCTCCGGGGAGGGCGATGGGAACCAGATGCCGAGCTTTGGTCCGTACTTATAGATCCCAAACCCTGCCAAAGTTACCGAAGCTAGAATGATTAGCCCCAGTGCCACTAAGATGCTTTTTCCTACTTTTCCCATTGTTACTCGACTGACCCTTGCTGCTTCTCCGTCGTGCATTCATCAGTGTCTCACCGGGACTTAGCCCAGGCTATAGGGGGAAAACGAAAGTAGAGGTAGTGCTAGCACTACCTAACATAGGCTTGAGTAAAAATTTTCTATTTAACAGGCAAAAACCATTCTCACGCGTTAGGGTGGGCATTAAGTCCTACTGATTCAAAGGAGAATTCTGATGGCTAAGGAAGACGCCAAAGGCTACAGGACGCAGAACCCTGCCACCGGGGAAGTTCTGCAAACTTACGACCAAATTTCTGATGCCGAATTAGCAAAGGTGCTAGATTCCGGGCAGCAGGCAGCGGCAGAGTGGGCAGCCACGTCGGTTGAAGAGCGTGCGCAGATTGCCCATAAGGTGGGTGATCTTTTCATCCAGAAGAAGGAAGAACTAGGGCGAATTATTGCCGAAGAGATGGGCAAACCCCTGGAAGAATCGGTGGGGGAAGCCGAATTCTCTGGCGAGATTTTCAACTATTACGCGCAAAATGGCCCAGAGTTGCTGGCAGATCAAGCCAACGAGGAGGCGGTTATCCAGCGGCGGCCGCTAGGAATGTTGCTGGGGATCATGCCGTGGAACTACCCCTACTATCAGGTTGCCAGGTTTGTGGCTCCAAACTTGGTAACTGGAAATACGATCATCCTGAAGCATGCCGAGATCTGCGCCCACTCAGCGCGGACTATAGAAGAGATTTTTGAGGAGGCCGGAGTACCAAGTGGCGTGTTCCAAGTGGTGTTCGCTTCGCATGAGCAGGTTTCTACGATTATCGAGGACAAGCGAGTCCAGGGGATCTCGCTAACGGGGTCTGAGCGCGCTGGCGCCATTGTCGCAGAACAGGCCGGACGCAATCTCAAGAAGGTCGTACTAGAGCTGGGCGGTTCTGATCCTTTTGTAGTGCTTTCCTCTGACGATCCTCGCCAGATTGCCCGGGACGCGCTTGCCATTCGTCTTGAGAACACGGGGCAGGCATGCAATTCCAACAAGCGGCTCATTGTCATGGAGGACATTTACGACGAATTTGTAGATGAGCTTGTCAAGGGAGTGAAGGATCTGCAGCCGGGCGATCCGCAGCAGCTACAGGAGGGGGAGTACTCAGCACTGTCCTCGTATTCGGCAAGGGATACCTTGCTTGCACAGTTGGATCAGCTCGTTGCTGATGGCGCTAGAGTTCTGGTCGGGGGTAAGGCTCCCGATGCCGAGGGCGCCTATGTTGCCCCTGCAGTGTTGGTAGACATCAACCGCGAGGCCGACTCGTATTACCAGGAGCTGTTTGGCCCTGTTGTGAGCGTGTACAAAGTATCTTCTGCGGAGGAAGCGTTGGAGCTGGCCAATGACACGCAATTTGGTCTAGGCTCTTCTGTTTATTCGACTGACCCTGAAGAGGCCTTGCAGGTCGGTGAGAAACTGCAGGCAGGGATGGTCGGTGTGAATGGACAAGCCCCAGAGACGGCGCACTCGCCTTTCGGTGGGGTGAAACGTTCCGGTTATGGTCGCGAACTCGGCCCCTTGGGCATCGACGAGTTCGTGAATAAGCGACTGTTCTACGTGAATAAGTAGGAAGAAACAACTAGGGGTTCCTGAAGCAGGTTTGCTTCAGGAACCCCTAAGTCTTATCTAGGTCGCTTTTGGTAGTAGACGATTGCTATGACCGTGGCTAGGGCTGCGAAGGCAATTATCAGCAGATTGGCAACCGCGAAGCCGTCAAACCAGGCGGCCTTGCTTGCTCCGAAATTTGCTCCGGAAGCGAATAAGACGGCGGTTACTACTGAGTTACCGATAGCGGTCGAGATGCGCTGTGAGGTTTGCGCAATACCACCTGCCGTGCCGCCGTGGGCAACAGGTACTTCCAGCATTGCCTGCGTGGTGTTTACAGACCCCATGATGCCTAGGCCTATTCCAAGCGGGGTGATGGGAATACAAATCCAGGCAGGTGCCAGGTCGAACTTAACAATCAGGTAGGCGGTGCCGATCGTCGCAGATATCGCAACGATAGTTATTAGGAGCGCCCACACCTGCAAGAGGCGGCCGTGCGAAATGGCCTTCTTTGCGGACCAGAGCGAGGCATATCCCGAAACTGCAGCGTTGGGCAGACCAATTAGGCCGGTGAACAGTGCGCTCTGCCCCAATCCTTGTTGCACGAACAGGGCTAATAGAACGAATATCGAGGTCGAACCTAGAAACAAGACGGCGCATAGGGTAGTGCAGTAGCTGAACGACGAGATCTTGAACAGTTTTAGTTCCACCATGGGGATGTGTCCGGATCGCTCGTAATAGTATTCCCACCAGAACCAGGCAGCTAGTACTACTACTGCGGTAGGTAGTAGTAAGTAGCGGTAGGGGAAAGAGGCTGTAAAAGGAATCATGATTAGGAAGATTCCAATGCTGAGGCCGATCATTCCGATTGGATCTAGATCTAGTTTGGAGCCGCGTTTTCTGCTCGGTTTCCTTCCCGCGGCTATCTCCTGTTCCCGATAGGCCTTGGCTGCCGAGGCTTTGTCGGGGCCAATGGTGCGACGTTCTCGAGCAAAGGGGAGCCAGCGCAATGCGAAACCGATACCTATGAGTCCAAGGGGAGCATTTACTGCAAACGCATAGCGCCATCCGGGATCCTGCCCAAAAGCAGCAACCATAAGTCCCGATATTAGCGGTCCGGCAGCAACAGAGGCGGATATGGTGACGCCCATTAGGCCGTAAGCGCGGGCTCGGGTATGGCCATCAAAATATTGCTGAATCATGCCTGTGACTTGCGGCGAGAAGACGCCAGCTCCAACGGCTTGGATTACTCGCATGACGTTTAGGGCGCCGATTGAATTAACTGAAGCGCAACCTACGCAGCCGGCGCAGAAGATCAGCAACCCAATTACGAACATCAGGGAACGGCCGACTAGATCTCCGATGCGGCCTGCCGGTACTAGCACTATGCCGTAGACCAGAGCGTAGCCTGCGAGCACCCACTGAATGCCAGAGGGCGAAGCCGCAAGGCTATCCTGGACGGCGGGAAGAAGGGTGTTTACTGAAGAAACCTGCAGAAGCGCCATTACCAGCGGGAGAAGCGTGGCTGCAAGGATCTTGTCCAAATCGTACTGCCGGTTAGAACCGGGAACAGTGAAATAACGGGGGGTAGACATTTCTATCTCCGATAAATAAATAAAAAGTAAAATTCGAAATCGTTGAAGGTATGTTATGCCCCCGCAAGGTTGCGTTCCAATTCCCCAGAGGAAAAGGTAATGAGCCTTACACCAGCGATTATGAGATAGAAATTAATAGAATTAAATGCATTTGGGGGATCCGCCGGCCGGCGGATCCCCCAAACTTAGAGGAAGTTACTTCTTCAAGCCATCATCGAAGTTGGTCTCGATCTGTTCCTTCTTCAGATCCTCAGAGACAGTCTTGGAGTCCTTGACGGTCTCCTTGCCCAGCGAGATCTTCTCGACAGGTACGGATTCCTTAGTGACGTTTACGCGGTCCTCGTGCAGGGTGACGGAGGCTTCGCCCTCGGAAATGCCCTGGTCGCCAATCTTCTTGGCGTCTTCTTCGCTGATCGGGGTACGTACTAGACGGACCTCTTCGCGCTCTACGGGGACCTCAACGGTCTCGGTCTCGGTGACAATGTTCTTGCGCAGCTGGGCCTGGCCGGTGGCAACGCGTTCCTTGGCAACGTTTAGCTGCTCTTCGGAGCGGATGATCTCGCCGTCATCGGCGATGTCCTTGCGCGGTTCTTCAACGCGCTCGGTCTCTTCTGCGCGGTGGCGGCCAGCTGCCTCGCGATCCTTGGTGTGGCCTGCACCTGCGACACCAGCGGCGGTGCCGGCGGCAACAGGAGCGCCTGCTGCTGCTTCGCGGTGCTCTTCAACGTGGCCAGCCTGCTTGTTGTCGTAGGTGGTTTCAGCATCGGTTAGCTGGTCAACGCCGTAGTGGCGGTACAGAGCGTCCTGATCCTCGGGGGTCAGGTGGCCGGCATCGGCGAGGTCCGGAGCATCCTTGATGCGGTCCTTGGAGAATGCCAGGTGTAGGCCCTCGTCGTCCAGGCGGTGTCCGCGTAGCGGTACCAAGCTGGAGCCCAAGCCGAAGAGGCCGTGTGCTACCTCAATGAAGTCAGGCTGGCCGGTCGCATCGTTGGTAAAAACCTGCTTGACATCACCGAGCTTGTCACCGTCTTTGTCAAAAGCGGTTGCAGCGGCAAGTTCCTCAATAGAGTGTGTAGTCATTTATTGTCCTCTCACAATATGTTCTAGCAGGGGTGTGACGTAGGCCCCAGCTATAAAAAGACTAGCACCCATATTCAAGGCTGTCGCTTTATAAGAAGAAGTTATGTGTGGCGGGTATGCAGGGGCGTTTGAAGGGTGATTAGTTATAATTAAAAGAATTTAATATATTCGCTTCTTGGGTTTGCCTGCGAGTGTGATATGGGCTTGTTTTGTGGCGTCGCAGGGATAGTAAATAGCCGTGACTAGCGAGTATGCCGTGCCGCGACGCTTGCTGGTTGGCTGCTGTAATAATTGGGCTATTGGGGGAAAGTTAGCAAATCTCTGGTGGGAAAGAGGAAAGCCTGCTGCCGAATACTCAGATGATTTCCTGGGCAGGCGTTATATCGGATAAATATCCAAGTGAAGAAAAACCGGGCATGCGTCCCTGCCGCGCCACCTCTCTGGTCTATGTGGGCAAAGGGGCATAAAAAAGACCCCCCCGATCACGCTTTCGCCTAATCAGGGGGCCTTTTATAGTAGCGGGGATAGGATTTGAACCTACGACCTCCGGGTTATGAGCCCGGCGAGCTACCGAACTGCTCCACCCCGCGTCGGTGACTCCAGTGTATTGAACGATGCCCCTTTAGAGCAAATGCTGCAGGGGTGTCATTGCTCACCATGGAGGCGGCGATAGATCTCAACCTTCCGCCTGGCATCTCCAGAAGCTTCTCGCCAGCTGGAATCGGACCTGGATTGGTCCAAGACGAACTCCGGCCCAATGCGCGGTGCGTATACAGCCGCGGGCCACTGGGCTATCTTGTCACTGACATCCAGATCTAGCTTGGTTACCACCAGCTCTTCTGCAAGATCCAATGCGGCGGTATAGACCTGTCCGCCTCCCGTGATCCAGATCTGCTCACCGCCGGGGCATTGGCGGGCCTTGTGTAGCGCCGCTTGCAGACTGGGGCAGACTATGGCGCCCCCTGCCTCGAAGGAGGGGTTGGAAGTAATGACGATATTGGTTCGACCAGGCAGGGGCCGACTCCCAATGGACTGCCACGACTTCCTACCCATCACAATCGGGTGCGACATAGTTGTCGCCTTGAAGTGCTTGAAGTCTGCGGGAACATGCCAGAGCATGTTCCCGCCAGCGCCCAAAATCCCGTTGCGATCTTGAGCCCAAATCATCGCGATCAAACTGCCACCGGAGCCTTGATCGTCGGATGGTGCTGGTAGCCTTCAGTCGCGTTGATGTCATCCATCTGGTAGCTGAACAGATCCGGTGCCTTCTTCAAGTACAGCGTGGGGAAGGGATACGGATCTCGGGATACCTGTTCCTTTACCTGCTCAATGTGATTGTTGTAAATGTGGCAATCTCCGCCACTCCAGACGAAGTCTCCGACCTCGAGGCCTGCCTGTTGCGCCATCATGTGAGTTAGCAGCGAATATGAGGCGATGTTGAACGGTACGCCCAGGAACAGGTCGCAAGAGCGCTGATAGAGCTGGCAAGAGAGTTTTCCATCGGCAACATAGAACTGGAAGAAGGCGTGACACGGCGCCAACGCCATTTTGTCTAGCTCTGCCACGTTCCACGCGGAGACAATCATCCTCCTAGAGGAGGGGTCAGTCTTCAGCGTCTCCAGAACCTGCGAGATCTGGTCAATGTGTTCTCCGGAAGGCGTGGGCCAGCTGCGCCACTGGTAACCGTAGACGGGTCCAAGTTCGCCCTCTGCATCAGCCCACTCATCCCAAATGGTGATGCCGTGATCTTGCAACCACCGAACGTTAGTGTCGCCGTTCAGGAACCAGAGCAACTCGCCCTTTACGGCCTTCATTGCCACAAATTTGGTGGTGATTCGGGGGAATCCCTCTTCGGCCAGGTTGTAGCGAAGTTGCCGGCCAAATACCGAACGGGTGCCTACACCGGTGCGGTCGCTCTTTGCGGTGCCATTCTCTAAAACGTCTAACAGCAGATCCTCATACTGCCTATTGATTGGGCGTTCTGCCATTGTTACCTCTGTTCTTCCAGAATCTCAGATTCAACGTTAATGGGGCCACGGAATGGTCCGAGGGCGGCTTGTGCGCCTTCGATTACGTTGGAGGCGAGCGAACGTCCGCCGATCCATCCGAGCGCAGCGCCGACTCCGAATGGGATGAAGCGGCCAAGGGACCGCCCTGCCCATCGCTTTCCTAGGCGTTTGCCCAAAGACTTTACCAACCGGGCGTTCACTGACTTCATAGCTGGGTTCGAGGCGCTCATAAAGGTCTTGCGAGCCCAGTTCAGTCCGGACAGCCCCATCTGGTCGGCTACTAGTTTGGCGCCCTCGTCGCCCATCATTGAGGACATCACTAGGGTGCGACGGGCTTCTTTGCCGTCCACGGAGATTCCGGCTAGTTCTGCCAGGCCTAGTACGTAGTAAGCAGTTTCGGTAAGGAAAGCTAACAGCTCTGCCCCCGTCAGTCCGACAGCAGCAACGGTGCCAACGCCGGGTAGGACAGCACCGGCGCCCACGGCTGCCGAAGAAGTGGCTGCCCAATTGCGGTAACGCTTGCCCAGGATCTTCGCGAGTTCCTCATTCGAAGCTCCGGGATTGGCAGTCTTCAGCGCGGCGACACGGCGTTTGATGTCAGCGGCAGGTAGCTCGAGCGCTGCATCCAGCACGCCGGTCCAGTCCATTTGGACGGCAGACGAGGCTGCTTTGGAGGCCGAGGTGACGACTGTACCTAAGTTTGCTCCTTTCGGTAGGGAGGTCTTGTCAACTTTGCTCTTACCTAGCATTACTATTCCTCAACTATCGTGGTTTTGTAGGTTGCCCCGTCTTCAACGGTGTGGCCTACGGTGCAGTGCTTTTCGATTGCCCTGTGTGCCCGCTCGATTAGTTTTGCCTTGGCGTCCTGGTCCAGGCTGGACATGTCCGTGACGATCTCTACCCGGAAGTGCTTGTAGGAGTTGCGCTCTGAATCCTTGTCAGTTTCAACCCCTACGCTGGCCTGAAAATCATCGCCGAGTTCCCTGGCCAGAGTGTGGTCGGCGGACAGGGTATTACACGTTGCTAGCGCCAGCTTCATCAGTTCTCCGGGAGAGAACTGTCCTTCACCAGTACCGATTTCTACAGTGGCGCCGTTGGCGTTGTGTCCAACGTAGTAGCGTTCACCTTTTCGTTCTGCCCACAGTGCATCATTTTGAGTCATGTCTTAATGGTGCCATGAATATTGCCTTTAGTCGGGCCTGATTGGGAAGTTTGGCTGAGCGCGCAGAATTTTGGGCAAAGTAATGATGAGCGCGGCTACCTCGCGGAGAGTCCACTTCACGAAAGATAGTGGCGGGGCAGAGGCTCCCACCCCCGTGGCGTCCAAGCCTACGGCTTTAGCCCACGCTAATGCTCGGGGGAGGTGGAAGGTAGAAGTTACTAGGAAGATTTTTTTGTCGGCAGTCGGCAACAGGGCGCTGCTAAAGCGGAGGTTTTCCTCGGTGCTGGTAGATTCTGCCTCTAAGATCAGGAACGCTGGGTGTATTCCACGGGCAACGGCATATCTTGCCATTGCTGCAGCTTCACTGATCTTTTCATCCGGCCCCTGCCCGCCCGACAAGATAAGGACATCCTTCTTCCCACGTCTATTCCACAAAGAAATTGCGCTGTCTAGTCTGCGGGCCAGAACAGGGGAGGGGGAGGTGCCTCGCAACCCAGCACCTAGGACTACTATGGCTGTCATTGCGCAAGGTAGGTCGCTGCGGCCTTCTCTTCGTAGGCTTGCGCCCGGCCAAGCTGCTCGCTGACTTTTTGCTCGATCATCTTGCCAACGAAGGGGATCTTCACACTAATCTCGCCTTCCACGACTCGCTTGGTCTGTCCTGATTGCTCAGTCAGGGTAGAGGTGGCACTGACCATTACGGGAACACCGGAAACGGCAACGGACAACGAACCGGGGCGCGAACCGCTGGAAGTGGGACCCCACGCCTCTACAACAGTTACCTGTAACTTGTCGGGGATAAAACGACGAATCTTAGCGGGTGCCTCGCCGCTCGCCACTGAGACGGTAGAGCTGGCCTGAATGCGCCCAGACCTGCACGTTAGATCAATGTCTTCCAGCGCCACACCGATGGTTTTCGCCCTCGTCCTATAAAAATTTTCGTTGCTTAGCATCTCTTCGGTTTTGGCGAATGGGGCCGGGTAGGTGATGGTGAGTTCGAATTTCAACGGGTCCTCCGAAAAACGTCGAGGCATTGGCGCCGGTCGGTAATTTATACGTTTACTCTATATGTATGAGGCAAATGACAAAGATGGGGGAGCGCTTCAACCTCCTGCCGGTTTCCGCTTCTGAAGCCGACCGCTTACATGTCTTGATGGCAGATTGGCAGATTCTGGCTGACTTGGCAATGGCAGATTTGGTGCTCTGGATGCCTACTAAAGACGACAGGTTTGTTGCCGTGGCACAGTGTCGCCCCGCTACTGGACAGACAGTGCATCTGGACGATGTGGTAGGCAAGCACGCTTCTCCGATGCGGCGGGAGCGACTGCGGCAGACCTACGCCGAAGGAAAGATCATCAGTGCAGATTCGCCTAGGTGGGCGGGTACTTACTCGGTTATGGAAACGTTCATACCAGTAGTAGTTGACGGCCACACATGCGCAGTGATGAGTCGCGAGTCCGGTTCTGGACTTTCCCGGATTGCTAATATGCAGGCTCAATGGTCAGCGAGCGCGGCCGATTTGCTCTGCCAGATGATGACGCGCGGGGAATACCCTTACGACGTGGCGCCTACAGTGGGAACGCTTGGGGCGCCTCGCGTCAGTGATGGAATCATGCTGGTCGACGGTGAAGGGCGTCTTAGCGAGATCTCTCCGAATGCTTTTTCTTGTCTTCGACGTATTGGGCTGCCTCAGGATCTAAAGGGCCAGGTGCTAGCCGAAACCATCACCGATCTTATTAGCAAGGAGGCAGATCCGGTCGAGGAAACTTTGGCCGTAGTTGTGATGGGACGAGCCTCCTGGGTTACTGAGGTGGAAACCCGTTTGGGCACCATCACCTTGAGGGCTTTGCCCCTTACAAACGGAAAGCAGCGGTTGGGCGCGATCCTACTGTGTCGTGACGTGACCGAGATGCGTCGGCGCGAACGCGAAATGATGTCCAAAGATGCCACTATTCGCGAGATCCACCATAGGGTGAAGAATAATTTGCAGACTGTGCATGCGCTGTTGCGAATGCAGACGCGGCGATCGGATAACCCCGAGGTGAAGAGCGCGCTACAAGAAGCCGGCAGGCGAGTGGGCACGATTGCAAAGGTGCACGACGTGCTTTCACAGACGCTTGATGAGACGGTCGATTTCGACAAGCTTGCTAAAGAAGTGCTTGCCTTGGCTGCCTCCATGGCTTCTTTTGAGGGCGATGCCACGGCCAAGATAGAGGGCTCTTTTGGCACGGTAGGCGCTGATGCGGCTTCTGCCCTGTCTGTGGTGCTTTCAGAGCTGGTAACTAATGCGGTCGAACATGGCCTTGAGGGGGAGCGGGGAACGATTCTTGTGCGGGCCAACCGCGATGGCGCCAAGCTCCACGTTGAGGTCATAAATGACGGCAAATCAATCCCCGAAGGAGCCACTATGACTGGGCTTGGAACTCGGATTGTGCAGACTTTGGTTCGGGGTGAACTCGGAGGCGCCGTCGAATGGTCTAACTTGCCGCACGGTGGAACAGTAGCAACTGTGAACGCTGTAGTAGATGACGTATAAATGAGTCGTTAACTATTTCAGGCGGGGCATTGCCCCGCCTGAAATCATTTTTACTGCGCCTAGCTAGCCCGGCGCGCGCGAGCGGCGCGGCGTCGCATGGATCGCCTTTCGTCCTCGCTCTTACCGCCCCAAACGCCAGAATCCTGATGGTTCTCGATCGCCCATTTTAGACAGGTTTCTTGCACGTTGCACTTAGCGCAAACTAGCTTTGCCTCTTCTGCCTGAGCGATAGCTGGCCCGGTATTTCCGATAGGAAAAAACAGTTCGGGATCGACTGTCAGGCAGGCAGCACGGCTACGCCAATCCATTGGGCACTCCTTCGATTGGGAACATTAGGTGTCCCAGAGATGACTTCTGCGTTAACGCAGATTGGAACGTGTATCCATTTTTCTTATGTATGAAAGGTTTTGCAAGGGTTTTGAGGGGCATATCTGCTGGTTGGGGGGTGGGAATAGTCACAGCGGTCCCTTTGCGGTGGCCTGTATCACCGTGGCGGTGCAACCGTCTAGGTAAACGCCACGGCCCGGACGAGCGGCCCCTGGAAGAGGCATCATTCCCGTTAGGTTGTACTCGCGAGCCCATGACCGGAAGGTGGGGGATGGTTGCAAGACCACGATCTTTGCCTTCTGTGCAAACTCGTGTAAGGGGCCAGCAAAGCTTGTAGTCAGTTCTGCTATGGAACAGGTGAGGATGCGAATTGTTGCAGAACCGTTGTAGGCGGGACCGTCTCCATCCATCACATGCTCAGCAGGTACCTTCAGGAATTCTGCTAGGGCCCGAGCAAGGGTGGTCTTTCCGGAACCGCTCGAACCGGCAATTAGCCACCTTTCTCCTTGGGGTATCCATGGAGTAGCAAGGGGGCCTATCCAACCGATGCCTACCGTGGCAACTGTGCCTGGCTCTGGCAGACTGCTGACCAAAGGGATACCGGTTGCCACGAGTACTTCAGGTAAAGCAACCTGGACTATGGTGCGTTCCCCCGCCACGACTAGCGCTCGCCCCGGACACGTAAGTTGACTTGTCTCCTTGGAACGAAGACCGACCCTAGCGCTGTCTGCCTCTTCAGATAGTCCGAGGTAGATGCGTGTTGCAAAGTTGCTGGCCCACCTGGCTCCTGCACTGGTAGGCCGAATGGTGACAATTAGGTTAATGCCGTCAACCCTGCAGACCTGTTCCAGCAAATCCACTCCTGATCCGGCTCCTTCTGCCAGGTCCAGGTTTGCTATGAGGGAATCTGCGCCGTCAATGACTACGAGCGAACCTTTTGCATTGCCTGCAAGCAAAAGACGTATTCCTAGCGCCTGCTCGGAAGCAGTATTCAGAATGGAGCAAGCTCCGCTCCATTCCCCTGGACGATTGGTGAAGACATGAACTGCTCCGGCGGCATATTGGCAGGCTATTGTCTTCGCCGTCGTGGTTGCGCCCATCCGGGTGGGGGCGCACAGAAGTGTTTTCCCTATGCTCGGTAGACAAAAAGTAGTGGTGCACTGCCTTTTTGGATAGTCCGCTATGCCGAGGACGGTACCGTCGCCACCTCCTGCTGCCGCTTCGGCCAGAGAAATGCTCTGTGGCAGAGGCTCGGCCCAGGGCGCAGGTGCTCTAAAAGTTGTACTTGCGCAGATCTTGTTTACTGCCGATGCAACCATCTCTGGTTTGGCCCAGGCTATCTGCACCTCCCGGCGGTTGCCAGCTGCATCAAGTATTGCTCTGCCAGGTATCGGCGGCAGGTTCGCAGCTGTCGAATCGCCGAGCACATCGAGCGAATCACCTGCTTCTAGTACGCGAAGGCATAGCCGCAAACTGGCATTTGCTCGAATATGAGAGTCCACTACTCCGCCCGGCCTTTGCGTGGCGAGTATGAGCGATACCCCAAGTGAACGCCCCAAGGCTGCAATGCGCGTAAGGTCTTCCATGATTTTGGGGTGGGTCAGTGATAGCTCTCGAAATTCGTCGACGACTATTACCAGCCGGGGTCCAATATCGCCGCCTTGGCCCGCTACGCGTTCGCGCCTATGCAACTCCGCTAGCAAGGAGGACAGCGCCCTCTCAGTAGCGCCTGAGTCTAAATTAGTCAGCATTCCCGCCACATGAGGTAACTGTGCCAAGGGGGCAAAGGCCGCACCGCCTTTGTAATCGACCAGTATGAAGTTGACCTGCCAGGGTGGCATCGCCAATGCCAGCCCCAATAGCCATGTGGTGAGTGCTTCAGACTTGCCCGCCCCGGTAGTCCCAGCAACCAGCGCGTGAGGCCCATCTGCTAGGTCTATATAGACCGGTCCAGAAGCATCGGCGCCTATCTGGACTCTGGTAGCTGGCTTTACCCACAATTCGGTATTGCCTGAATAAGCGGGCAAAGCATCTTCGGCATAGAGCAAAGCGGGCATCTGGCTGTTGGTTTCCAAAAATGCCTCAAACCACCGCTGTGATACTCCGACTGCCTGATCGACGGCTAGGATCCGACTAGCGCTCGCGGGCACGTCCTCTTCGTGAGGTACTGCTGCCATAGTCGCGCTGCCGTCTTTCCACGAGACTCGATATTTACCGTCAAGGGGAGTTATTTTTGCGTCACATTGGGCTAGCCACCACCACAGGCTGGTTTTTGCGCCGCTTCCAACTAGGTATACGGATTCGCCATGCTCAACTTTCAAAATCCCGCCTCTTTGCGAGGCCGATAGCCAGGCCATGAGGGGACCTGTAGATTTACCTTTTTGGGTCTTTCCGGTGGCCGCAAGATATAAACCCCACGGTGTTGGGAAGGGCAATTTCTTCTCTGCAGTTGCCCGATACTGCCAGATTGCTGCTACTAGTGCCGATATTAAAATCGCTCCCAGCGCGATGGCTGCCCATTTGTTTGCGGTTAAGGACCTCCACATTAGTAACGGCATTATCAGCATGGGGATTAGGAACAGCGCTTTAGAGAAGCTTCTCTTTTGCTTACCTGGACGGCGAAAGCGTAGGTCTGGTGGGCGTCTTGCTACTCGCACTGGTGTCTGCCCAAACATAATTCGTTGGCCGTGGCGCACGAAGATTTTCTTGCGAACCGGCCACCAATAACCCACCCGAAGTCGGATGGGGTTATGGGGGGCCACGCTCTGGGCTATGAAGCCCTTTCTATGGCGAGATATTTTGACCTGCGCTCTAGAGGCCGTAGGGTCGCCAACTAGAGCTCGGCCGAGCACGCCCTCTTCTAGACGATTTGGGCATCCTGCGTACGGGCCGGATTCAGGCGTCAGCAGTAGTTGGTTCATGCCCTCACGGTAGGGTGTAAGGGTAAAAATGGCCCGGGCTTATCCACACTGGCTGTACTTAAATAGACCTTCGAAGCGCTGTGGATAACAATAGGGGACATGAGTGAGCACGAGCGCGAAGAACAAGAATCTGCCCAGCAGCTGCATGCAGAGCTGACAGACCAGATTGAAGCTGCGAGGTACCAGTATTACAACCAAGAAGCCCCTGAGCTTTCGGATGCTCGGTACGACGAATTATTCGCGCGCCTTACACGACTGGAGGAACAGCATCCTGAACTCGTGGACGCGAATTCCCCGACCCAGTCGGTAGGGGGTAGCCCTGAGGCAGCGTTTACTCCCTTTACTCACCTGGAGCGCATGTTGTCTCTGGACGACGTATTTTCACTCGATGAAGTTTCACTGTGGTACCAACGCATGCAGAAGGCTGCGGGCACTAGTGAAGTGCCGGTTACGTGTGAAGTGAAGGTAGATGGGCTTGCCATCTCGTTGCTATACGAGGACGGCGAACTCACGCGTGCCACCACCCGTGGAGATGGCACGGTTGGCGAAGACGTGACTGCGAATATCGCTACTATCAAGCAGATTCCTAAACGGTTGCACGGAGAGGATCTGCCGAGGCAGATCGAGATTCGCGGAGAGATTTTTCTGCCGTTGAAGGCCTTCGCTGACATGAACCAGAAGGCCGCTCTGTTCAATAAGGAGCAAGAGGATCTGAAAGCCGCTGGTAAGAAGGCAAGGCCTAAACAGAAGATTTTTGTGAATGCCCGGAATGCTGCTGCCGGGTCACTAAGGCAGAAGGATCCAAAAGTTACTGCTTCTCGCCCGTTGCGGATGATTACGCACGGCTTGGGGTTTGTGGACTGGGCAAATGGACCACAGACTCAGCACGGCTGGTATTCCCAGTTGAAGGAATGGGGATTGCCAGTTTCTGAGGAGACTGAGCGGGTTTACTCTTTGCAACAGATTTATGACTACATCGACCGGATTGGGAAGAAGCGGCCGCAGATTTCGCACGGTATTGATGGAGTGGTCGTAAAGGTCGACCAAATATCGCTCCAAAAGCAATTGGGGCAGACCTCCCGTACGCCGCGATGGGCTACCGCGTATAAGTTTCCTCCGGTAGAGGTCCATACCCGTCTACTTGATATAAGAGTGCACGTGGGGCGCACAGGCAGGGTCACCCCGTATGGACTTATGGAAGAGGCTTTTGTTGACGGTTCTAACGTGTCTCGGGCAACCCTTCACAATGCGGAGGAGGTAGTTCGCAAGGGGGTACTTATAGGAGACACTGTGGTGCTTCGTAAGGCGGGTGATGTTATTCCCGAGATCGTTGGCCCGGTAGTGGCAGCGAGAGATGGTTCCGAACGTGAATTTGTCATGCCTGATACCTGTCCGTCCTGCGGAGCTAAGATCGCGGCGCAGAAGGATGGGGACGTGGATCTTCGGTGCCCTAACCAGGCCTACTGTCCTGCTCAGATCACAGAGCGGATATCGCATTTAGGTTCTAGGGGAGCATTTGACATTGAAGGGCTAGGAGACGAATCAGCGCTTGCGCTTACCCAGCCGGAAGCCAATAGGGACGAGGTGGCGGCTTCGCTAGTGCAGGGACAGAAGGTGTTACTGGAGGACGGCAACGTATTGCAATTGCGGGAGGCGGAGGATCTTCCGCATGCCGAGCAGATCTTGAAGGCCGAGGCCCTGCTGCCTGCCCCCGCTGCTCCCATCTTGTCCAATGAGGCTCCGATTTTTAGTCTTACTTCGGAAGACTTGCGGGACGTGATGACTTGGCGGAAGAAGAAGGATTGCTGGGTCCAAGTGCGCTATTTCTGGTCGAAGGGGGAAAAGCTGTCGGCCGCTGCGGCGCAGCAAGCCGGCTCTGTCTTCGGGCCGCCGAAGGAAGGGAAAACTGTCAAATCACTGATGGCAGAGCTCGAGGCTGCCAAAGCGCAACCGCTGTGGCGGGTGCTAGTGGGGTTGTCGATTCGTCATCTAGGTCCTACTGCTTCGCGAGCATTAGCTAGCCATTTCGGTTCTATGGATGCCTTGCGTTCCGCTTCTGTTGAAGAAATTGCCCAGGTCGAGGGCGTAGGTGCGGTTATCGCGCAGTCGGTCAAGGACTGGTTTAGCGAACCTTGGCATGTAGAGATCGTGCAGGCCTGGGAAGAGGCTGGGGTCCGGATGGCAGACGAAGTCGAGGCTAGCCGTCCTCAACAAACCCTGGCGGGGATGACCGTTGTTGTTTCGGGCAAGATGCCGGGTTATACCCGTGAGTCTGCTAAGGAAGCGATCGAGTCGCGGGGCGGTAAGGCCGCCGGATCGGTGTCGAAAAAGACTAGCGTTGTGGTAGCCGGTGATGGGGCAGGATCGAAGGCTACAAAGGCAGAGTCTTTAGGGATTCCAGTGCTTTCGGATGAAGACTTCGATAGCTTATTGCAGTCGGGGCGTGAGCTTCTTGTAAGTCGCGGTTTACTAGAGGATGTATCGGAGGGGACGGACTAACCGTTCGGTCATCCGAACGAAGGCTCCGCGTGATTCCCATTCTAGGAGGCTCATTTCTCTGGCGTTGGTTAGGTCTTCTAGGAAAACCTTCTCTAGATAGGCTGCCTGTTCTCGATCGGTGATCTGCAGGTTTATCTCGTAGTTGCCAGTCATGGATAGCTGGTCAATGTTGGCGGTGCCGATGGTTGACCAGCGTCCGTCTACCGTCATGGTCTTCGCATGGATCATGACGTCCTGGTATAGCCACAGTTGGGCGCCGGATTCAAGTAGTTCGGCGTAGAAGGAACGGGCTGCCCAGTCGGCAATTAGGTGATTGGATTTTTCCGGCACCAGGATGCGGACGTCCACCCCGCGGTGTGCTGCTGCGAGGAGGGCATCTTGGATCTGCGAGTCGGGAATGAAGTATGCGGAGGTAATCCACACGCGTTTGGAGGCCCGTTCGATGGCGTTGATGTAGCTGCCGCGGACGGGGAACAAGAGTTTTCGTGGGGTGTTCAGCGCAGCGGTTATCTTGTTGTCCCAGCTGCGTGCTCCGCGGTCGAAGAGGTGTTTTTGGGATCCTTTGCAGTGCTCGTTCCAGAAGTCAACAAAGGCATTGTCTAGCTCCCACACGCCGGGGCCTTCAATGCGAAGGTGGGTGTCGCGCCATTGGTCGATGTAGATTTCGCCAATGTTATATCCCCCTACGAACCCGATCTTGCCGTCGGCTACGACGATCTTGCGGTGGTCTCTGCCCATTGCCCGCAGTCCCCGTTTGAAGATGCCGAATTTGAGGATTGGAAATTGCAATACGTGAAGGTGTTCCAGTTTGGGGAAGCGCTTGAACCGTGGGGGCACGACTAGGTTGCCGAAACCGTCGTAGATTATGAAGACGTCTACGCCACGGCGCGCTGCAGCGATGAGGGCGTCTTTGAAGCGTTGGCCGGTGTTGTCACCTTTCCAGATAAATGATTCAAAGAAGACATAGGATTTGGCGTTCGAGATGGCATAGATCATGTCGTCATACAGTTCGCGCGCATCCATGTACGTGGTCAATTGGTTGTCCGAGACGGCTAGGTCTTTTGGTGCCAGGGCGGGAAATGACAAAGGCCCGGATGGGCTGCGGCGTTTCCTCCACTCGTCAACCGCCACTAGTCCCGCGGCAGCAACCGCCTGAGCTGTGAGTATGCCTCCCGCAGTATATTTGGTTACTTTCTTTGCTGTTGCGATCCTGGAACGTTTTGCCATGGATTTACTCTATCGCGAAGGGCTTATTTACTGAGCCACTTACGCCTTAGCGGTAGCTAACAGGTACCATCGAAGCATGTCGACTATTTCCACTGAAGAGGTCGCCCGGCTTGCTGGGCTGGCCCGTATTGCACTTACTGATTCGGAGATTACGCGACTTGCTGGCGAGCTTGACCAGATTGCAGATGCGGTTTCGCGCGTGTCTGAGGTTGCGACTCCTGATGTTCCGGCTACTTCCCACCCGATTGCGTTGCAGAACGTTATGCGCGAGGACGAGGTAGGTCCAACTTTGGATCGCGACGAGGTGTTGGCTGCTGCGCCCGCATCGGAGCGGGGTCAATTCAAGGTTGCGCAGATTTTGGGGGAGGAATAAATGAATAGCATTTTGCAGCTTTCCGCGCTCGAGTTGGCGCAGAAGCTTTCTGCTGGCGAGCTCACCTCTGTGGAGCTGACTCAGGCCTGTTTAGACCGGATTGCCGCGGTGGATGACAAGGTGCACGCGTTCTTGCACGTTGATGCCGAGGGCGCCCTGGAGACGGCACACAAAGTTGATGAAGCGCGCAGCCAGGGACAGGAATTGCACCCGCTGGCGGGTATTCCGATTGCGGTAAAAGACAATATTGTTACTCGTGGCATTCCTACTACCTGCGCGTCGAAGATCCTTGAAGGATGGCTTCCTCCGTACGACGCTACTGTGGTTACTACTCTGAAGAAGGCAATGCTGCCGATCGTGGGTAAGACCAACATGGACGAGTTCGCGATGGGCTCTTCTACCGAGCACTCCGCTTTCGGCCCTACCCATAACCCGTGGGACTTGGATCGTATCCCAGGCGGATCTGGTGGCGGCAGCGCAGCGGCTGTTGGCTCCTTCATGGTCCCACTTGCTCTGGGGTCTGATACGGGCGGTTCTATTCGCCAGCCGGCCGCGGTTACTGGCACTGTTGGCGTGAAGCCGACTTACGGCGCGGTCTCTCGTTATGGCCTGGTTGCCATGGCTTCTTCTTTGGATCAGATTGGTCCGGTTACCAGGACTCTGGCGGATGCGGCAGCTCTGCAGGAGCTGATCGGCGGGCACGATCCGGCCGATTCGACCTCGCTGGATGAACCTGTTGCCGATCTGCTAGAGGCAGTTCGCTCGGGCAAGGCTGAGGGGTTGCGCGTTGGCATTGTGAAGCAGCTGCAGGGCGAGGGCTACCAGGACGGAGTCGTCTCCACCTTCAACCGTGTCATCGATTCTTTGCGTGAAGCTGGCGCAGAAATTGTAGAGGTCGACTGTCCGTCCTTCGAATATGCCCTCTCGGCTTACTACTTGATTATGCCTGCAGAGGTCAGTTCCAACCTGGCCCGTTTTGACGGCGTTCGCTACGGCCTCCGCGTGGAGCCTGCTGAAGGCCACGCCACCGCAGAGCGAGTAATGGCAGCTACCCGTGAGGCAGGCTTTGGTGACGAGGTAAAGCGCCGCATTATCTTGGGCACGCACGTACTTTCCGCGGGCTATTACGATGCTTACTACGGCAGCGCACAGAAGGTGCGTACGCTCGTTCAGCGCGATTTGGATCGTGTCTTTGAACAGGTTGATGTGTTGATGTCTCCTACTGCTCCCACCACCGCGTGGAAGCTGGGGCAGAAACTGGATGATCCGCTCGCCATGTACCTGGGCGACGTTACGACTATCCCGTCGAACTTGGCCGGCATCCCTGGCGTGTCGGTGCCGATCGGACTGGATCCGCAAGAGGGACTTCCTGTTGGCCTGCAGGTTTTGGCTCCCGCTAGGGAAGACAAGCGGATGTACGCGGCTGCGGCTGCGGTCTCGAATGTCGTAGAGGCTAATCTGCCGGAGTTTTGCCCGGCTAAGACGTGGAAGGAAGACAAGTGAGCACACTTATGAAGTACGAGGACGTCGTAGCGAACTTCGACCCCGTCCTCGGCATTGAGGTACACGTGGAGCTTGGTACCAAGACCAAGATGTTTGATGCTGCTCCGAACGCCTTTGGTGGGGAACCGAACACGCAGATCACTCCCGTCTCTCTGGGCTTGCCCGGATCGCTTCCGGTGGTAAACCACAAGGCAGTTGAGTATGCGATCAAGATCGGCTTGGCACTGAATTGCAATATCGCTGAGTTCTGCCGGTTTGCTAGGAAGAACTACTTCTATCCGGACTTGGTAAAGGCATTCCAGACTTCCCAGTATGACGAGCCGATCGCTTATGACGGCTACGTTGACGTAGAGCTGGATGACGGCACGATGTTCCGTGTTGACATTGAGCGAGCCCACATGGAAGAAGACGCTGGCAAGAACACCCACATTGGTGGTGCGGAAGGCCGTATTCAGGGCGCGTCTTACTCGCTGGTGGACTATAACCGTGCCGGTGTTCCCCTAGTAGAGATTGTTACCCGTCCGATCGAGGGCGCCGGTGAGCGGGCTCCTGAAGTTGCTGCCAAGTACGTGCAGACTCTGCGCGATATTTTCAGGGCGCTAGACGTTTCTGAGGCTCGCATGGAGCGGGGCAATGTGCGTGCGGATGTGAACGTGTCGTTGCGGAAGGATCCTTCTGCTCCGCTGGGTACTCGTACCGAGACCAAGAACGTGAACTCGTTCAGGGCCATCGACAAGACCGTGCGCTACGAGATGCGTCGCCAGGGAGCGATTCTGTCGAGGGGCGGAAAGGTCATTCAGGAAACTAGGCACTGGCACGAAGAGGATTCGACTACTTCTTCTGGCCGCGAGAAGTCTGATGCTGAGGACTACCGCTACTTCCCAGAACCGGATCTTGTTCCGGTTGCGCCTTCCCGGGAATGGGTTGAGCAGTTGCGCCAGTCTCTGCCTGAGCTGCCTGTGGTTCGCCGCCGCAGGTTGCGCGAGGAATATGGCTTCACCGACATGGAGATGCGGGACGTTGTAAACGCAGGTGCTTTGGATCTGATCGTACAGACGGTGGAAGCTGGCACGAAGCCTGTGGCCGCTAGGAAGTGGTGGATGACCGAGCTCTCGCGTGCAGCGAAGGATAGGCAGGTGGATCTTGTGGATCTGCCGGTCGCCCCAGAGCAGATCGCCCAGCTGCAGAAGCTGGTTGACGACGGCAAGATGACCGACAAGCTTGCTCGTAAGTGTCTAGAGGGCGTGCTTGAAGGCGAGGGCGATCCCGCCGAGGTCATGTCCAAGCGAGGACTTGAACTAGTGCAGGACGATGGGGCGCTGGATGCGGCTGTAGCAAAGGTCGTGGATGCGAACCCGGATATCGTGGCTAAGGTTCAAAGCGGCAAGACCAAGGCGGTTGGCGCTCTGGTCGGTCAGGTAATGAAAGAAATGCGTGGCAAGGCTGATGCAGCCAAGGCCAGCCAACTCCTTCTAAAGGCATGTCAAGAAAAGTAAATATGAGGACTTCACCTTCTTACACGGTCCAGCTGCGGCTGGTCCTTTCTCAGCAGCGGATCTCTGCTGGCCAGGTGGTTGACCTGGTAACTGGTACCGGTGCCGAGATCACCGGCTTGGATGTTGCCCATTCCGAGGGCGCCGGCCTTACCGTCGACCTCACTTGCGATACTCGCGACAGTGAACATCGCAGGCAGGTTGCCAAGCTACTAGCGGAAACTCCCGGAGTGCAGGTTCAGGCGGTTTCTGATGCCACCTTCCTCGCACATATTGGGGGCAAGCTGGATGTGGAGCCGAAGACTCCAATCCGCAACCGCGACGACCTGTCTCGCGTGTATACGCCAGGGGTAGCCCGGGTGTGTACTGCGATCCACGACGAGCCTTCCAAGGCTTGGTCTTTGACAGTCAAGAAGAACACCGTTGCCGTGGTTACCGACGGCACTGCGGTTCTTGGGCTCGGCGATATTGGTCCGGAGGCTGCAATGCCCGTTATGGAAGGCAAGGCATGTCTGTTCAAGCAATTTGGCGGGGTGGATGCCTGGCCGGTTGCTTTGGATACGAAGGACACTGACCAGATCGTCGAAATCGTGAAGGCTATTGCGCCTGCTTATGGTGGCATTAACCTGGAGGACATTTCTGCGCCCAGGTGCTTCGAGATCGAGGAGCGGCTGAGGGAAGAATTGGATATTCCGGTCTTCCATGATGACCAGCACGGCACTGCCATTGTCTGCCTAGCAGCCTTGTTGAACGCGTTGAAGCTCGTCGACAAGAAGATTGAGGACATTCGGATCGTGGTTTCCGGTGTCGGCGCCGCGGGATCAGCCATCATCAAGTTGTTGATGGCCCAGGGTGCGAAAGACATTGTTGGGTACGGCCGCAGTGGAGCACTTGTGTCTGACGATGTGGAGGGCATGCACCCATCCCGTAGGTGGCTTGCCGAACACACCAACCCTCGCAAAGTGAAGGGGTCTTTGAAGGAAGGCCTGAAGGACGCCGATGTGTTCATTGGAGTCTCGCACGGTGACATCCTGACCGGGGAAGACATCGCCCAGATGGCACCAGATGCCATCGTATTCGCGATGGCAAACCCGATTCCTGAAGTGGATCCGATGGAGGCAAGCAAATACGCGAAGATCGTGGCGACGGGGCGTTCTGATTTCCCGAACCAGATCAACAATGTGTTGGCATTCCCAGGTCTCTTCCGTGGATTGCTAGATGCTCGCGTCTCGCAGATAACCACGGAGGTGCTACGGGTAGCAGCAGTCGCAATCGCCGAAGTGATTTCCGAGGACGAATTGGCACCTGAATACATCATTCCTGGTGTGTTCCATCCTCGAGTGGCTGATGCTGTTTCCACCGCGGTAAAGGAAGCTGTGGCGGACTTGCCCCACCACGAAGTAGCCGTGCAAGAGCACGTAAATTACTAAAAACGCAGTTCAGCGGCTAGTGTGCGCAGGCTCACTGGCCGCTGATTTGTATCTTAGGGTCGTTGTCTGGTTATATATTTTCCTGTCGCCCGGCGATACGGAGCGGCGGAAACAACTAAATAGCATTGCTGAGAGGCAAGTCACTCGAACTGAAGTTGACATCCTGGAAGCAAATGTTTTAGAGTTGATTTCTGTTGCGCTGGTGATTGGCCGACGCGGCAAGAACCCCTGGGGGTACTGGTAGAAACCAGGTTCCTGGTGTGGTGTGGTTGTTTTTGTTCTCGATAGTGTGTTTTTGTTTTTGCTCTTTTTTGTGTGTGGGCTTTGCGCAACTGTT